>JAPLSJ010000049.1 GCA_026398695.1 Arenimonas sp. | reverse complement strand
ACATCACCTGGTCCTCGCCCGAATGCGCGCCCGAGGCGTCGCGCGCCTGCGCCAGGTGCCTGGCCGCGAGGTCGAGCTCGCCGCGCAGCAGGTGCGCTTCGGTCAGGCTTTGCAGCAGCGCCACGGTGAGCGGGCTCTGGTCGCCGGTGAACTCGCGCGACATCGCCAGCGAATCCACCAGCAGCGGCAGCGCCTCGTCGGGGCGGCGCGCGCGCAGCATCACCTTGCCCAGGTTGGCCTCCATGGCCGCCAGCGCCGCCGACGGGCCGTACAGTTCGCGGCGCAGGTTGCTGGCGCGCATGAGGCGCTCCTCGGCGGCGACGAAGTCGTTCTTGCGGAACGCCACCGTGGCCCAGTTGCCCAGCGTGAGCAGGGCGCCGGCGCTGTCCTGCAGGCCCAGCGCGCCGTAGACGGTCCAGGCGTCGCGGAACGTGGCGTCGGCCAGCTCGGCGTCGTTGTTGCCCAGGTAGGCGATGCCCAGGCTGTTGAGCAGGTTGGCCGTGGAAACGTGCTGGCGGCCGAAGTAGGCGTCGTGTTCAAGCAGCGCCGCCTGCAGGGTGCGGATCGAGGTGGGCAGGCCCGACTCCTCGCGTTCGATCTGGGCCTGCAGCTGGCGGCTGGAGGTGAGCGCGACGCGGTGCTGGCCCGGGTCCTGGTTCCAGTAGCCCTGCGCCTCGTCCAGCAGCTTGCGGGCTTCCGCGGCGTTGCCGCGGCGCAGCTCCACTTCGGCCAGCTGGGCGGTGATCTCGGCGCGGTTCACCGGTGCGGCGTGCGATTCGGGCGAGGCCAGGTACTCGCGCAGCAGCGGCGCGGCGCCTTCGTAGTCGTTCATGTAGCCGTACAGCGAGCCCAGGGTTTCCAGCAGTTCGGCGCGGGTCTGCGGCTGGTCGCGGTATTCGTTGGCCAGGCTGCGCGCGCTCTTGTCGAGCACCTGCTTGGCGGTGAGCGATTCGCTGCCGGCGTTTTCGCCGGCGGTGCGGAACATCAGCATCAGGTAGTTCTTGACCGCTTCGGCGCGGCGCGTTTCCAGCAGCGCCTGGTCGCGTTCGCGCGCGGCCTCGCGCGCCTGCCAGGCCACGCCTGACAAACCCGCCACCAGCGGCACCACCACCGCGGCCGACAGCGCCAGCGCGATGCGGTGGCGGCTGACGAAGCGGCGCACCCGGTAGCCGCGCGCGTCGCCGCGCGCCTGCACGGGCTCGCGCTTGAGGTGGCGGGCGATGTCGTTCCACAGCTGCGAGGCGCTCTGGTAGCGCGACGCGGCCTCGCGGCGCACGGCCTTGAGCACGATCGCGTCCAGGTCGCCCTGCAGGCGGCGCGCCGCCACCGGGCTGTCCGGCCCCGCGGCTTCGCTGGGCGGCCGCGGCTCGGCCTCCAGCTGGCGGCGCATCGTGGCCGGCAGCGCCAGCGCCTGCAGGCGCCAGGGCGAGTTGCCCACCAGCAGTTCGTACAGCAGCAGGCCCAGCGCGTAGACGTCGGTGGCCATGGTGATCGGGCCGCCCTCGATCTGCTCGGGCGCGGCGTAGTCGGGCGTCAGCAGCGCCTGGGTGAGGGCCGGCGTGCCGCTGTCGGCCACCAGGCGGGCGATGCCGAAATCGAGCAGCTTGGCGTGCCCGTCGTCGGTGACCAGGATGTTGGCGGGCTTGAGGTCGCGGTGCACCACCAGGTTGCGGTGGGCGTAGTCCACGGCGCTGCACACTTCGCGGAACAGCTGCAGGCGGCCGTCGAGGTCGAGCCGGCGCTCGCGCGCCCAGCTCATGATGTCGCGGCCGTCCACGTATTCCATCGCCATGAAGGGCCGGCCGTCGGGCGCCAGGCCACCGTCCACCAGCCGGGCGATGCCCGGGTGCTCCAGCCCGGCCAGGATGCGCCGCTCGTTGCCGAAGTGCGCCATGTGCCCGGCCGATTCGGGGCGGATGAGCTTGAGTGCGACGTGCTGTTCGAAGTCGGCGTCGGCGCGGTGCGCCAGGTACACCTCGCCCATGCCGCCGCGGCCGATCAGCTTTTCGATGCGGAAGTCGCCGACCATGTCGCCGGGCGACAGCGAGCTGTAGCCGTCGGCGATGCCCGGCCCGGCCGCCACCGCGGGAGGCTGTTCGAGGAACTGCGGCTGCGAATCGAGCGCATCGAGCATGCGCTGCACCTGGCGCCGGGTCGCGTCATCCACCTTGGCCTGGCGCAGCGCCTGTGCGCGGGCATCGGGCGCAAGGTCCTGCAGCTGGTCGAACAGCGCGTCCACCGCGGCCCATTGCCCTGGCATGTCCTGGTTCATGTGCGGCGCCTCAGGTGCAGCGCACGCCCGTGACGCGGTTGTCGGCGTCCACGTCCAGGTTCACCCGGTCTTCCCGGTAATCCATGGTGACGGCCATGCCCGGGCGGATCACCCGCACGCGGTCGGACGTGGTGTCGGCTTTCACCCTGGCCACCAGCGCCTCGTCGGCGATCTGGCCTATGGCCCATTGGCCCTTGTCGGCTTGGCAGGTCATGGCGGGTTCCTCGGCGGCGGGTGGGGGTAGGTCGGACGAAGGCTGGTCGGCCGGGGTTTGTGCGGCCGCGGGTGCGGCGACGCTGGCGGACTCCACCGGGCCGGACGAGGGCGAGGCACAGGCCGTGACGGCCACCAAGGCCAGCAGGGCAAGGGGGAAGCGAAGCGGCAGTGCCATCGACGGGCTCCAGCGTGGGCGGTGCCCCGAGCCTAGCCGATGCCGACGGTGGTCGCCTTAACGCAGGCCCGCCATCCGCGCCCCGGCGAACTGCGCCAGCACCGCGTCGACGGTGGCGGCCACGTGCGTTTCCATCGGGCAGTGGCCCGCCCCGTCGATGGTGATCCGCCTGGCC
>JAPLSJ010000040.1 GCA_026398695.1 Arenimonas sp. | reverse complement strand
CAGCTACCTCACGGTCGCCTTCGGCTGCACCGGCGGCCGCCATCGCTCGGTCTACTTGGCCGAACGCCTCGCCGCCCACTTCCGCGACCGCGGCCGCGAAGGCGTACTCACCTTCCACCGCGAACTCGAATAGCCCCCTGCTGCTGGGACCCCTTGCAGGAGGGACCGCTTCCTTGTGGGAGGACTCCTTCCTTGTGGGAGGACTCCTTCCTTGTGGGAGGACTCCTTCCTTGTGGGAGGGACTTCAGTCCCGACGCTCTTCGCCACGAAGCGTCGGGACTGAAGTCCCTCCCACAAGTATCGGCGGCGTCGGGGCGTCTGGTAAGGTTTGGGCATGGCCGTGGGCATTCTCATCGTGAGTCATCCGGGCGTCGGCGCACCGCTGCTGGCGGTGGCGCGGCGGCTGCTGGGCGGTCTGCCGCTGGCCACCGAAGCGTTCGAAGCCGAGTGGGACCGCGACTCCGACGCCCTGCTGCCGGCGGCCAGCGCCGCCCTGCGCAAGGTGGACGGCGGCGACGGCGTGCTGATCCTGGTGGACCTGTACGGCGCCACCCCGTCGCGGCTGGCCGAGAAGCTGTCCCGCCTGGGCACCCCGTCGCACCGCATCAGTGGCCTGTCGCTGCCCATGCTGCTGCGCGTGCAGAACTACCCCGAACAAGACCTGGACGAACTGTGCCGCACCGCCGCCGCGGGCGCACGCAACGGCGTGGTGATCAACGATGCTTGAACGCGAACTCAAGGTGTCCAACCGGCTGGGACTGCACGCGCGGGCCGCCGCCAAGCTCGTCCAGCTGCTGTCGGGCTTCCGGTCCCAGGTGACCCTCACCGGCCGCGGCCGCGAAGTGAACGCCAAGAGCATCATGGGCGTGCTGCTGCTGGCCGCTGCCCCCGGCGCCACCCTGGTGATTCGCGTCGAGGGCGAGGACGAAGAGGCGGCCATGCAGGCGGCGGCCGACCTGTTCGACCGCCGGTTCGACGAGGACGGCTGATGCGGCGCGCCCTGCGCGGCCAGCCGGCATCGCGCGGGATCGCGCTGGGGCGCGTTCGCGTCCGCACCCCGCAGGCGCTGGCGGTGGAAGAACGGCGCATCGGCGCCGACGAAGTACCCGACGAAATCCTGCGCCTGCACCGCGCCCTGGACACCACGCGCCTTGAGCTGCGCGGCCTGCGCGAGCGCCTGCACGGCGCCCTGGCGCACGAGGTCGGCGAGTTCCTCG
This sequence comes from Arenimonas sp., assembly GCA_026398695.1. Taxonomy (GTDB): domain Bacteria; phylum Pseudomonadota; class Gammaproteobacteria; order Xanthomonadales; family Xanthomonadaceae; genus Arenimonas. The sequence continues at coordinate 12,552 of JAPLSJ010000040.1, read as the reverse complement.
ACCTGCACGCCATGATCCTGGACGACCCCGAGCTGCTGCACGGCCTGGACGACCTGGTCAGCACCGGCCGCTACAGCGCCGACTACGCCCTGAAGCTGCAGCGCGACCGTCTGGCGGCCGTGTTCGAGGGCATGCACGACGACTATTTCCGCAGCCGGCGCGAAGACCTCGACCACGTCATCGGCCGCGTCCACGCCGCCCTGCAGCAGCGCAACCACGACGCCGAGCGCGGCTTCGCCGGCGACATCCTGCTGTGCGAAACCATCGCCCCGCAGGAGCTGGCCGAACTGCAGTCGCAGGGCGTGGTGGCCGTGGTGGCCGCCACCGGCAGCCCGCTGTCGCACAGCGCCATCCTGGCCCGCAGCCTGCACCTGCCGCTGGTGCTGGGCGCCGCGGAGCTGCTGGCGCTGGCGAACGACGGCGACGCGCTGATGGTGGACGCGGGCACCGGCGAGCTGGTGCTCGAGCCCAACTCCGACGACCTCAAGCGCTACCACCGCCGCGAAGCCGAGATCAGCCGCGAGCAGGCGCAGCTCTCGCGCCTCAGGCGCCAGCCCACCCGCACGCTCGACGGCGTCGACATCCGCCTGTACGCCAACGCCGAATCGCGCGAGGACGTGGCCGAGGCGCACGCGCTGGGCGCGGACGGCATCGGCCTGTACCGCACCGAATTCCTGTTCCTGCAGCGGCGCGAGCTGCCGGGCGAAGAGGAACAGTTCCTGGCCTACCGCGACCTGGTGCTGGGCATGGCGGGACGGGTGGTCACCATCCGCACGCTCGACCTGGGCGCCGACAAGGCCGACCACAGCGGCCTGACGCTGCGCAGCGAACCCAACCCGGCGCTGGGGCTGCGCGGCGTGCGGCTGTCGCTGGCGCACGAGCCGCTGTTCCTCACCCAGCTGCGGGCCATCCTGCGCGCCGCCGCCTACGGGCCGGTGCGCGTGCTGGTGCCGATGGTGTGCTGCCGCGAAGAGATGCAGGCCGTGGTGGCGATGATGGAAGCGGCGCGGCTGTCGCTGCGCGCCGACGGCCTGCAGTCGGGCGAACGCATCGAGCTGGGCGCCATGATCGAAGTGCCGGCCGCGGCGCTGGGCCTGCCGGATTTCATCGACCTGGTGGACTTCGTTTCGGTGGGCACCAACGACCTGGTGCAGTACCTGCTGGCGGTGGACCGCGGCCACGAATCGCTGTCGTCGCTGTACACGCCGCGGCATCCGGCGCTGCTGCGCCTGCTGGCGGAACTGTTCACCTACGGCCGCCGCAACGGCATCCCGGTGGCGGTGTGCGGCGAAATGGCCAGCGAGGCCGCGAACGTGCCCCTGTTGCTGGCGCTGGGCCTGCGCGATTTCAGCCTGCACCCGTCCACACTGCTGGAAGTGCGCCGCGCGATCCGCGAAGCCGACCACGCCAGCCTCCGCCGCCGTGCCCAGACCCTGCTGCGTGCGCACGACCGCGCCGGCATCGAGAAGTGGCTGGCCCGCTGAGTCCGGGCCCGACGCTTGCTGGCGAAAAGCGTCGGGCCTGAAGGCCCTCCCGTCGCTTCAGGGAGCGAAGCGCTCGTCGAAGAAGGACGCCATCGCGGCATACGCGCGCTTCGCGGCGCGCGGCTCATACAGGCAGCCCGGGCTGTTGGCGTCGGCTTCGGCGAAGCAGTGCACGGCGCCGCTGTAGTTCACGAACTGCCAGTCGGCCTTGGCCTCGGTCATTTCCTTCTGGAAGGTGCTGATCTGCTCGGCCGGCACGTAGCTGTCGTCGGCGCCGTTGAGCACCAGCAGGCTGGCCTTCACGTCGCCGGCCTTGGCCGGGATGGACGTGGACAGGTTGCCGTGGAAGCTCACCACGCCGGCGATGTCGGCGCCGCTGCGCGCCAGGTCCAGCGCCACCGCACCGCCGAAGCAGAAGCCGATCGCACCCAGGTTGGCCGCGTCCAGCGGCGCCTTGTCGGCCGACGCCTTCAGCACGCCCAGCGCGGTGTTGATGCGGCCACGCAGCGCCTCGCGATCGGCGTAGACGGCGCCGGCGGCCTTGCCGGCCTCATCGGCATTGGCCGGGCGCAGGCCGCGGCCGTACATGTCCACCAGCAGCACCACGTAGTCGTCGCCGGCGATCTGCTTGGCCTTCTCGATGGCCGATTCGTTCACGCCCATCCAGTTGGGCACCATCACCAGGCCGGGGCGCTTGTCGCTGCCCGCGTCGTCATAGACCAGGAAACCGTCGAAGTCGGTGCCGCCGTGGCTCCAGCTCACCGGCTCGGCGATGGGCTTGGCGAAGGCGGTGGCGCTCAGGCCGAACAGGGCAAGGGCAAGCAGGGTGCGCATGGCGGTAACCTCGATGGACGGGACGCGTGGATTCTAGTCCCGGCCCACCGCGGCAGCGTAACCACGGCGTGAGCGTCAGGCCACGCCCAGCCCCGGGATGGCGCAGATCTGGTCGGGGTCGAAGCCGGCGGCCTTGGCGAAATGGCGGCCGCGGTCGACGTAATCGCGGTAGCGCGGGAAGCTGGGCGCGCCGGGCGACAGCAGCAGCACGCCGTCGTTGCCCAGCACCTGCAGCGCCAGCTTCACCGCCTCTTCCATCTCGCCGGCTTCCATCAGGAAGAAACGGTCGCCCAGCGACAGCGGCTTGATCTTCTCGTACACGCGCGGGCCGTTCTGGCCCATCGTGATCACCGCCGTCACCGGCTCGGCGGCCAGGCGTTCGGCGAAGATGCCCCAGTCCAGGCCGCGGTCGTAGCCGCCCACCAGGATGGCCACGCGCCGGCCGCGGAAACAATCCAGCGCGGCGATGCTCGACTGCGGCGTGGTGGAGATGGAATCGTTCACCGCTTCAACGCCGTTGCGGATGCCCAGCGTCTGCAGCCGGTGCGGCAGCGGGCGGAAGGACAGCGCCGCCGGCGCCAGCGCCGCCGCGTCCATGCCCAGGGCCTCGATGGCGGCCAGCGCGGCGCACAGGTTCAGGCGGTTGTGGCGGCCGGGCAGCGGCAGGGTGCGCGCGTCCAGCACCAGGCGCTCGCCGCGGTAGAGGCTGCCTTCGCGCAGGTGCCAGCCGTCGGCGTGGTTGAACCACAGCACGCGCGTGGTGGCGGGCACGTCCAGTTCGACCAGGTGCGGGTCGGCGGCGTTGAGCACGGCCACGCGCGGCGCGGCGCGGGTGACCAGCGCCAGCTTGTCGGCGTAGTAGCGCGCTTCGCTGCCGTGCCAGTCCAGGTGCTCGGGGAACAGGTTGAGCACCACGGCCACGTCGATGTCCTGCACTTCGCCGGTCTGGTAGCTCGACAGCTCGATGGCCCAGACGTCCGGCGGCGGCTGCACGTCCATCAGTTCCAGCAGCGGCAGGCCGATGTTGCCGGCCAGCGCGGTGCGCTTGCCGGCGGCGCGCAGCAGGTGCGCCACCATCGCGGTGGTGGTGGACTTGCCCTTGGTGCCGGTGATGCAGACGCGGCGGCCCACGGCCGGCTCGGCAAACCACAGGCCGCTGGAGCTGATGAAGCGCACGCCGTTGAGCGCGGCATCGGCCGCCGGCGACGCGTAGGGGCTGATGCCCGGCGACTTGATCACGACCTCGTGCGCCGACAGCGCCGCCGCGTCCACCGCGATCTCGATGCGCAGCGCCGGGTCCTGCATGCCGCGCAGCGGCTCGGCCTCGTCGGCCGAACAGAACACCGTCACCGGCTGGCTGGGCAGGTTCCAGCGCAGCGCCGCCAGCGCGGCGCGACCTTCGCGGCCGTAGCCCCAGATTGCGACCCGCTTGCCTTCAAGCTCCGAAATGCGCACGCAGCGGCCCCCACAGCGTCGAAGGAATGCCGTGATCATCCGAGGGTTCGAGCAGCGGCGCCAGCCCCCGGTCGGCCGCGTCCAGCTGCGGACGTATCTCGGTGGCGTAGCGCTTCACCAGGGCGTCTTCGCGCCAGGCGGGGCTGTCGGCCAGGGCGTCCATGGCCGCGCGCGATTCGCGGCCTTCGCCCACGCACTCGAACGGCTTGTGGTCGCGGTATTCCAGCAGCGCGTCGAAGCCCGGCGCCTGGTCGGCTTCGTCCAGCAGGTTGCGGCCGAAGATGGCCATCAGCCGCGGCTTGGGCATGAACGGCGCCAGCGCCAGGAACACGAAGTGGCACTTGGGGCACACCCCGCACCAGCGCTGCGCGGGGCGCTCGCCCAGCAGGTGGAAGTTGCGGTTGCAGCTCGAGAAGTGCTGGTCGTAGCGGTCCAGCCGCGCGAACTGCCGCGCCACCGCCAGCTCCGAGAACGGCCGCAGCAGCGAGTAATACGCCAGGTCGGCGGCCACGTGGCTGCGCAGCCAGGCGGCGAAGCCGCGCTCGAAATCCCAGCCCTTGGACCACTGGTGGTTCACTTCGCCCGTGCCCGGGATCAGGCTGCCGTAGCTGGCCGAGCGCTCGTTCGAGAACACCACCTGGCCGTGGCCGGTAAGCAGCGCGGCCACCGCCAGGATGGCCGAGTTCACGGCCGTCACCGGGATGTGGCCGTTGAGCGCGCCCTGCTTGTTGTATTCGAACAGCAGCGGCGACAGCGCGCGGGTGACGTTGAGCGTGGCCAGGCCGGTGCGCTCGGCGCAGGCCTTGATCAGCGGCGAACTGCCGACCCAGGCCACGGTCTGGTCGATGCCCAGCGCGCGCAGCGCTTCGATCGACACCAGCGAATCCTTGCCGCCGCCGATGGCGACGATCGCCCGGCCCCCTTGTGGGAGGGACTTCAGTCCCGACGGCGTTTCGCCGGAAAGCGTCGGGACTGAAGTCCCTCCCACATTCTCGGCAGGGGCGGTCGCGGGGAAGTGGATCTTGCCGCGCAGGACCAGGCCGTTGCGGTAGGCGAATTCGCCCAGGCCGTTTTCGTAGATCGAAGTGAGCAGCGTCGCCGTCGCGGCGTCGATGCCTTCGCCCTCGATCACGATCTGCGGCGGCACCGCGGCCTTGTAGTAGCTCACGCCCGCGACCAGGTGCAGCAGCCGCAGGGCGCGCTGCACGGCACCGGCGCGCGCCGCGTCGAGTGCGAACGGCGCCCCGGGGAAGCGCACCGTCTCCACCATTTCCGGGCCGTCGTCGAAGGCATAGGCCAGGCGCGCTTCGCCGGTGGCGGCATCGAAGCCGCAGCCGGTGAAACGGAAGGCCCGGATGGACGCGCGGTCGAACTCAGTCATCGATCACGTCCTCATGCGGCAGTTCACGCAGGTTGTAGCGGTTGGCCATCACCGCGCCGTAGGCCCCGGTGTGGCCCACCAGCAGCACGTCGCCTTCGGCGGTGGCTTCGGGCAGGCGGCGCTGGCGGCCGATCACGTCGCCGGTTTCGCAGATGGGGCCGACCACTTCGCAGGGGTCGCCGTCGGGTGCGTCCAGGCGCGTCAGGTTCACGATCTCGTGCCAGGCGTTGTAAAGCGCCGGGCGCATCAGCGTGTTCATGCCGCCATCGGCGCCGACGCGGCGCAGGCCCTGCTTGGCGGCCACTTGGGTGACGCGCAGCAGCAGCGCGCCGGCCTCGGCCACCAGGTAGCGGCCCGGCTCCACCCACAGCGCGTATTGCGGGTACGCCGCTTTCACTTCGGCCAGCGCGGCCGCATAGGCGGCCATGTCGAACGGGTCGGCGTCCGGGTCGTAGGCCACGCCCAGGCCACCGCCCACGTCGATGAAGCCCACCGTGCCGATGCCTTCGGCCAGCGCCGCCAGCTGCGCGTACACGGTGTGCCAGTGCTGCGCGTCCAGGATGCCGCTGCCGATGTGCGCATGCAGGCCGGCGATGCGCACGCCGGCGGCGCGGGCGGCGTCCAGGAAACCGGGCACGGCCTCGGCGGCGAGGCCGAACTTGGCGCCCTTGCCGCCCGTGCGCACTTTTTCGTGATGCCCATGGCCGAAGCCCGGGTCCACGCGCAGCACGATCTCGCGGCCCTTGAACAGTTCCGGCCACGACAGCAGCGGCGTGGTGCTGTCCACGGTGACGTGCACGCCCAGCGCCAGCGCCGCGGCGTATTCGTCGCGCGGCGCGAAGCTGGGCGTGAACAGCACGCGGTCGGGCGCGATGCCCGGCAGCGAGCGGAACAGGTGCTCGAGCTCGCCGCGCGACACGCATTCGAAGCCGAACCCTTCCGCTTCCAGCGTCTTGAGCACGAGCGGATGCGGATTGGCCTTGAGCGCGAAGAAGCGGCGGTCGACGGCCGGGATGCCGGCCAGTTCGCGGGCGCGCTGGCGGATGGTCGGCAGGTGGTAGACGTAGCGCGGCGTACCGGCGTTGGCCAGGTGCAGCAGGCGCGCGCGCGAGGCCTGCCACCACGGTACCGGGCGCGCACCGGCCGGCTGGTCGATGCGGCGCCAGCTGGGCCCGAACACGGCGGCCTCGGTCACCGGCATCGCGCCCGACTGCGCCAGCAGCGCGTGCAGGCGAGGCAGCATGCCCTCGGCGATGCCCTCGTCCACCACGAAAGTGAGGTTGAGGTCGTTGGACGACTGCGAGATCAGGTGCACGCGCTCGCGGCCGAACTCGGCCCAGACGTCCGACAGCTTGTGCAGCAGCGAGCGCATGCCGCGGCCCACCAGGGTGATGGCCGCGCACGGAGCGATCACCTTCACCCGGCACACCTGCGCCAGGTCGGCGCACAGCGCGTCGAGGACGTTGGTGCTCACCAGGTTGTCGCTGGGGTCGAGCGAAACGGTGACGTTGGCCTCGGACGAACCGATCAGGTCGATCGACAGCCCGTGCGCCTTGAAGCGTTCGAACACGTCCGACAGGAAGCCCACCTGCTGCCACATGCCGATGGTTTCCATGGAGACCAGCACGATGCCGCGGCGCGAGCTGATGGCCTTGACGCCCGGGATCGTGGTGGCCGAGGAATCAATCACGGTGCCGGGCATGTCCGGCCGCTCGGTGTCGCGGATCCAGATCGGCACGCGGGCTTCGCGGCAGGGATGGATGCAGCGCGGGTGCAGCACCTTGGCGCCGGTGGTGGCGATTTCCTGCGCCTCTTCGTAGTCCAGCCGCGAAAGCAGGCGCGCGTCGGGCACGGCGCGCGGGTTGGCGCTGAACATGCCGGGCACGTCGGTCCAGATTTCGACGCGGCGCGCGCCGAGCAGTGCGCCGAAATACGCGGCCGACGTGTCCGAGCCGCCGCGGCCCAGGATGGCGGTGCCGCCGTCGGGCGCGCGGGCGATGAAGCCCTGGGCGATGCGCAGCGCCGGGCCCGCGGCCGCGAAGCGCGCGTGCAGCGCGGCATCGCCGGTGTAGTCGCAGGACGCCGACAGGCGCTTGCTCCATTCGTTCTGGTTGGGCAGCGGGCGCGCGACGATCCAGTCGCGTGAATCCACCCAGCCCACGTCCAGCCCCTGGCGGCACAGGTAGGCCACGCCCAGCGTGGACGACAGCAGTTCGCCCTGTGCCAGCACCTCGGCCTGCCAGGCCAGGTCGCCGGCGGCGCGGCGCGGGTCGCTGCCCAGCGCGCGCAGCGCGGCCAGGCGTTCGCCCAGCACGCTGGCCGCGTCCAGGCCCAGGTCGGTGCAGAAAGTTTCGTGGCGCTGCACCAGCGCCGCGATGCGCGCCTGCGTGCCGGCCTCGTCGGCATGGCCGTCGCACAGCGCCTGCAGTTCGTTGGTGACGCCCGACACCGCCGACACCACCACCAGCACGCGGGCGCCCGTTTCCTCGGCCCGGCGTTTCATCAGCTGCCCGATCGTGTCCCAACGGTGGCGTCGGGACACGCTGGTGCCTCCGAACTTGAGGACGATCCAATCCGGTGCGTCGGCACCGGCGGCAGGCGCGGCTGGGCTCATGGTCAAGGTTTATGATGGGGGGACGCAGCGCAGTTGCGCGGCGTGCCCAAGTGTAAACGAAGGGGCCGCCGCCACGGGCGGCCCGCCAGCAAACCTTTCGCCATGTCGGCATGCCCGGCCTGGCCCGGAGCCCCGCATGCGCCGCCGCGACTTCCTGCAGCTCGACGTCTTCGCCGAACGCCCCGGCACCGGCAACCCGCTGGCCGTGGTGCTGGACGCCCGCGACCTCGACACCGCGGCCATGCAGGCCTTCGCGAACTGGACCAACCTTTCCGAGACCACCTTCGTGCTGCCGCCCACCGACCCGTCGGCCAGCTACCGCGTGCGCATCTTCACTCCGCGCCAGGAGCTGCCCTTCGCCGGCCACCCCAGCGTGGGCACGGCCCATGCGGTGCTCGAGGCCGGGCTGGCGCGAGCCGTGGACGGCCGCCTGGTGCAGGAATGCGGCGCCGGCCTGCTGCCGCTGCAGGTCGAGGGCGAAGGCCCGGCCCGCAGCATCGCCGTGCGTGCACCGCGCGGCCGCCCGCGCACGCCGCCGGCCGGGCACGGCGCCGCGCTCGATGCCGCGCTGGCTGGCCGCCTCCTCGGCGCGCTGGCGCCGGCGCTGATCGACAACGGCCCGCAGTGGTGGGTGGTGGAGCTGGCCGACGAGGCCCAGGTGCGCACGATGGCGCCCGACCTGGCCGCCATCACCGCGCTCACCGGCCACAGCGGCGCCGTCGGCCTGGCGGTGTTTGGCCGGGCCGCGCCGGGCAGCGAACATGCGCTGGCCGTGCGCGCCTTCTGCCCCGCCGACGGCATCCCAGAAGACCCGGTCACGGGCAGCGCCAACGCCGCCATCGCCGCGTGGCTGCAGCACAACGACGCCCTCGCCGGCCTCGGCCCGCGCTTCCTCGCCAGCCAGGGCCGCGAAGTCGGCCGCGACGGCCGCGTGCACATCCACGTGGACGAAGACGGCGAAGCGTGGGTCGGCGGCTGCACCCAGACCGTGATCCGCGGTTCGCTGGACTGGTAACCTTCAGCGCCCATCGGGCAGGATGCCCCGCATGATCCGTTCCTTCGCACAGCTCGACGTCTTCGCCGCCAAACCCGGCGACGGCAATCCCCTGGCCGTGGTGCTGGACGCCGCCGGCCTGGATGAATCCGCCATGCAGGCCATCGCCCGCTGGACGCGCCTGCCGGAAACCACGTTCCTGCTGCCGCCTTCCACGCCGGAGGCCAGCTACCGCCTGCGCATCTTCAGCCCGCGCCGCGAAGTGCCGTTTGCCGGCCACCCCAGCATCGGCAGCGCGCATGCGGTGCTCGAAGCCGGGCTGGCCACGCCGCGCGACGGCCTGCTGGTGCAGGAATGCGCCGTGGGCCTGCTGCCGATCGAAGTGCGCGGCGAAGGCCGCGAACGCCGGCTGGCCGTGCGTGCGCCCAAGGCCCGCGTGCTGGAGATCGGCCAGCCCGACGACCGCCGCCTCGGCGCCGCGCTCAAGGGCTACGTGCCGGGCGCGCTGCCGCCGGTGCTGATGGACGGCGGCCGCCGCTGGTGGCTGGCCGAACTGGTGGACGAAGCGTCGGTGCGCAGCCTGGTGCCGCGCTGGGACGCGGTGTCGGCGCTGGCGCGCGGCCACGATGCGATGGGCCTGTGCGTTTTCGCGCGAACACCGGGCCGCGATTACGACCTGGTGGTGCGCGCCCTGGTCGGGCAGCCGGGCCAGGTGGAAGACGCCGCCTCCGGCGCCGCCAACGCCACGCTGGCCGCGTGGCTGCACGAGCGCGACGCCCTGCCCCACGCCGACGGCCGCTACGTCGTCAGCCAGGGCCGCGAAGTGGGCCACGACGCGCGGCTTGAACTGCGCGTGGACGCCGCCGGCGACGTCTGGTCGGGTGGCATGGTGCAGACGGTGGTGCGCGGCACGCTGGACTGGCCGGGCTGAATCCGCGGGGCGTTACTTCGCCTCGAACACCGCCTTGCCATCCACCCACGTCGACAGCACGGCCAGCTTGGGCAGCTCCGACGCCGGCACCGTCAGCGGATCCCCGCCCAGGATCACGAAGTCCGCGCGATGGCCCACCGCGATCTTGCCCAGCGACGCCTCGTCGAAGCTCGCGTAAGCCGCATCGGACGTGAAGCCCGCCAGCGCCTGCGCCGGCGTGAGCTTCTGCTCCGGCAGCCAGCCGCCCGGCGGCTCGCCCGCGATGTCCGAGCGCGTCACGGCGGCATACAGGCCCAGTCGCGGGTCCACCGATTCCACCGGGTAGTCCGAGCCCAGCGCCAGCCGCACGCCGGCGGCGCGGAAGCGCTGCCAGGCATACGCACCTTCCAGCCGCGCGGCGCCGAGGCGGGCTTGCGCCCAGGGCATGTCGGACGTGGCGTGCGTGGGCTGCATCGAGGCAATCAGCCCGAGCGTGGCGAAACGCGGGATGTCCGACGGCGCCACCACCTGCGCGTGTTCGACGCGCCAGCGATGGTCGGTGCCGGCACGCTCACCGAGCGCGGCCTGGTAGGTGTCGAGCACGATGCGGTTGCCGCGGTCGCCGATGGCGTGGCTGGCGGGCTGGATGCCGCAGTCGCGCGCCTTGGCCACGGCGGCGGCATAGGCCGCGGGTTCGGTGACCAGCAGGCCGCGGTGGCCCGGTTCGTCGCTGTAATCCTCCAGCAGCGCGGCGCCGCGGCTGCCCAGCGCGCCATCGACGTAGAACTTCACGCCGCGCATCGCCAGGCGGCCGGAGGCATGTTCGTACGGGCCCATCGCGCACAGCGCGGCCAGCATGGCGTTGTCGCCGTTGGCATAGGCGCGGATGCGCAGCGGCAGGCGGCCCTCGTCGGCGAAGCGGCGCATCAGCGCCAGGTCGGCCACCGACACGCCCATGTCGTGCACGCCGGTGAGCCCGTGCGCCACGGCGGCCTGCAGCGAGCGCTCCAGCGCCTGCGCGCACAGCGCGTCGCTGGGCGCGGGCACCACCGACTCCACCAGCGCCATCGCGGTGTCGACGAAGATGCCGGTGGCGCGGCCGTCGGCGCGCAGGATGCGGCCGCCGTCGGGCTGCCAGTCGCCGGACAGATCGCGCGTGACTGCGCGCAGCGCCGCGCTGTTGGCCCAGCCGGCGTGGCCGTCCACCCGCCTGAGCCACACCGGCCGGTCCGGGAACGCGGCGTCGAGGTCGGCGGCGGTGGGGAATGCCTTGCCGGGCCAGTCGTTCTGGTCCCAGCCGCGGCCGAGCAGCCAGGCGCCTTCGGGCAGCGTCTTTTCGAACTCGCGCAGGCGGGCCAACACTTCCTGCTTGTCCCGGGCGTCCACCAGGTTGGCGCGCAGCAGCGAGAAGCCCAGGTTCATCACGTGGCCATGGGCGTCGATCAGGCCCGGCACCACGTCGCGGCCGCCGGCGTCGATCACGCGCGCACCCGGATGGTCCCGGCGCGGATCACCGCCGCTGCCCAGCACCTCGATGCCGCCGCCGGCGTTCCAGCCGAAGAAATCCGCGTTCGGTTGTTTCGGATCGCCGGTATGCACGCGCGCATTCACCACCAGCGTGGTGACTTCGGCGCAGGCCGCGGCAGGCAACAGGCAGGACAGGGCAAGGGCGAGGACGTGATGGCGCATGGCGGGCTCCGGCGGCGGTCGGCCCACCCTACCCGCAATGCCCCGCGCCGGAAACGAGGAAGGGGCCCGCAGGCCCCTTCCCTTCACGCCGCGGCGCCGCCGATCAGCCGGCTGGCGACACGTCCACGCGCACGCGGATCTCGCTGCCCGGGTGGTAGTCGGTCATCGTCTCGTAGCGGCGGCCGGCGTATTCGTAGCCGACGCGGTAGCCCACCACGCGTTCGTCGCGCACCTGCGTGGTGACGGTGCGGCAGCGCTGCACCTGCTGCGGGTAGCTCGCGGCCTGCGTGCGGTACGGGTCGTTGCGGTAGCGGCCGTTGCGCTCGATGTTGTTGCCGATGGTGCCGCCCAGCACGGCGCCGATCACCGTGGCGGCCTTGCGGCCGTCGCCGTCGCCGACGCTGTTGCCCAGCACGCCGCCGGCAATGGCGCCGAGAATGGCGCCGCCACCGGTGGTCTGGCCGCGCGGGGCGTAGCGCGGGTCACGCGCGTAGCCGCGGTCCTGGTAGGCATAGGACGGCGCCGGCTCGCTCCAGCACTGCTGCTGGTTCACCGGCTGGCTCGGCTCGACGATCGGATCCACGCTGACCACGCGCGCCATGTCGTAGGCCGGGCCCTGCGCCTGGCCGTAGCCGGCGTAATTGCCCTGCGCGGCCACGCGCGGATCGGCGTAGGCCGAAGGCTCGCCGTAGTAGCCGCCGCTGGCCTGGGTGGCATAGGCGTCGTCCTGGCCGTAGTAGCCGGCGTCGTCGCCGTAGTAGCGGTCGTCGCGGGCCTCGTAGCCCTGGTCGTACACCGGACCACGGTCGTCGTAATAATCCTGCGCAGCCACGGTGCCGGCGGCGAGCGCGAGCGCGAAGGCGAGGGAACGGACGGCGAAACGCTTCATGGTGGGCTCCTGGCGCCGGTTTGGCGCAGGCGCATCGTCGGGCCGCGGCGCCCAACTGCGGCTGAACTCAGGCGCGCAGGGCCACGCCGTTCAGCCACTCGACAGCCTGCGCCGCTGCGGCGGCGGCCTGGCGGCCGAGCAGCGGGCCCACGTGGCTGCCCGGCAGTGGCAGCAGGCTGGCGCCGAGGGCGGTGGCCAGCGCCGTGGAAACAGCGGGCGGCACGTCGGTGTCGTCGGCCGACGCCATCAGCAGCGTCGGCGCGGCGGCCACCGGGCAGGCCACGCCGGCGCGGGCCTGGCGC
>JAPLSJ010000070.1 GCA_026398695.1 Arenimonas sp. | reverse complement strand
GCGCCGAGCGCATGGCCGCGGCGACGCCGGAGCAGGCCTGCGCGCATCCGAACTGGGTGATGGGCCGCAAGATCTCGGTGGACTCGGCCACGCTGATGAACAAGGGCCTGGAAGTCATCGAGGCCCGCTACCTGTTCGACGTGCCGGCCTCGCGCATCGAAGTGGTGGTGCACCCGCAGAGCGTCATCCACTCCCTGGTGGACTACGTGGACGGCTCGGTATTGGCGCAGTTGGGCAACCCGGACATGCGCACCGCCCTGGCCTACGGCCTGGCCTGGCCCGAGCGCATCGACTCGGGCGTGGCGCCGCTGGACCTGGCGGCGCTGGCGCGCTTCGATTTCGAGGCGCCCGACCTGGCCGCGTTCCCCTGCCTGGGCCTCGCCTTCCGCGTGCTGGAGGCCGGCGGCAGCGCCCCGGCCATCCTGAACGCGGCCAACGAAATCGCTGTTTCAGCTTTTCTTCAGGGCCGACTCGGTTTCCTAGGCATCCCTGACCTGATCCAGGCCTGCCTCGACGCCCTTCCCGGCGGACCGGCCGGCGACCTGGCCCAGCGGATGGACACCGACGCCGCGGCCCGGCGCATGGCCCAAGCACTGATCCCAGGGATGCGCGCATGACGGAGTTCTTCGGGTCGGTGTGGTGGCTGCTGGTCAGCCTGGGCATCCTCGTCACCTTCCACGAGTTCGGCCACTACTGGGTGGCGCGCCGCTGCGGCGTGCGCGTGCTGCGCTTCTCGGTGGGCTTCGGCAAGCCCCTGTACACCCACGTGGGCAAGGACGGCACCGAATACGTGCTGGCCATGCTGCCGCTGGGCGGCTACGTGAAGATGCTCGACGAGCGCGAAACCGAAGTGGCCCCGGCCGACCGCCACCTGAGCTTCAACGCCAAGACGGTCTGGCAGCGCATCGCCATCGTGGCCGCCGGCCCGCTGGCCAACCTGCTGCTGTGCATCGCCCTGCTGTGGCTGATGTTCGTGATCGGCAAGCCCGACTACCCACCCCAGATCAACCGCGCGCAGGGCCTTGCCGCCAGCGTCGGGTTCCAGTCCGGCGACCGCCTGCTGGCCGTGGGCGACCGCGAGACGCGCAGCCTCACCGAGGCCGGCATCGCCCTGTCGAACGCGGTCATGGCGCGCGAATCGACGCCGGTCCGGGTGCGCACCGCGTCCGGCGAAGAGCGCGTGCGCGTGCTGCCGCTGGACCGCCCGGACCTGCAGGTCAGCGAACAGCGGCCGTTCTCGGACCTGGGCCTGAGTCTCGAAGCCCCGCCGGTGGTGGGTTCGGTGAACGAGGGAAGCGCCGCCGAGGGCCAGCTGCTGCCCGGCGACCGCATCACCGCGGTCGGCGACCAGGCCATCCTCGACTACGTGCAGATCGGGCCGGCCGTTCAGGTGGCCGCGCGCAACGGCCAGACCCTGGACTTGCGCATCGAGCGCGACGGACGCACCGAATTGGTGCAGGTGGACCCGCGCCTGGTGGAGATCGAGGGCCGGCCCCGCTGGATCCTGGGCATCAACCCCATGCTGCCCGCCCAGGACGCCGTACTGCGCTTCGGCCCCCTGCAGGCCGTCCCCGAGGCCCTGTCCCAGACCGGCCAGATGACCTCGGACGTGCTGAAAATGCTGGGCCGCATGGTCACCGGGCAGGCCTCGCTGCAGAACATTTCCGGCCCGATCACCATCGCCCGGGTCGCCAACGGCAGCGCCAGCCTGGGCCCGGCCTGGTTCCTGAGCTTCCTGGCGATCCTGTCCCTGAGCCTGTGCATCATGAACCTGCTGCCCATCCCGGTCTTGGATGGGGGGCACCTGCTGTATTACCTTATCGAGCTGGCCAAAGGCAGCCCGGTCGGGGAGCGAGCCCTCATGGCGGGCCAATACGTCGGTCTGGTGTTCCTTGCCGGGCTGATGGGGTTGGCCTTCTATAATGATTTGTTCCGACCCAGCTTCTGACCCCACCCTTTCGCGGGCGCCCCTGGCGTCCGTCACCAACGGATTGATGATGACGCGACCCACTGTTCGCCGCTGCCTCCTGAGCCTCGCGCTCGCCGCCGCTATCGCCGGCCCCGTCCAGGCCCAGAATTTCGAAGCCTTCACCGTGGCCGACATCCGCGTCGAGGGACTGCAGCGCATCTCGGCCGGCACCGTCTTCACCTACCTGCCGGTGGAAAAGGGCGACACGCTCGACCGCAGCCGGTCGTCGGAAGCCATCCGCGCACTGTTCAAGACCGGCTTCTTCAGCGACGTCCGGCTCGAGCGCCAGGGCGGCATCCTGGTGGTGGTGGTGAGTGAACGCCCCGCCATCAACGCCATCACGCTGTCGGGCAACAAGGACATCAAGACCGAAGACCTGATGGGCGGCCTGCGCAACATCGGCCTGGCCGAGGGCGAGACCTTCAACCCGCTCAACCTGGACCGCGTCACCCAGGAACTGACGCGCCAGTACAACAACCGCGGCAAGTACAACGTCTCGATCATCCCCACGATCACCAACCTCGACCGCAACCGCGTAGACGTCAGCATCCTGATCACCGAGGGCAAGGCCGCGCGCATCCGCGACATCAACATCGTCGGCAACCCGACCTTCGCCGACCTGGACATCCGCCAGGGCTGGGAATCGGGCACCAGCAACTGGCTGTCCTGGTACCGCCGCGACGACCAGTACTCGCGCGAGAAGCTCTCGGGCGACCTCGAGAAGCTGTCCAACTACTACCTCGACCGCGGCTATGTCGACTTCAACGTCGAGTCCACGCAGGTTGCCATCACCCCGGACAAGCGCGACATCTTCGTCACCGCCAACGTCGCCGAAGGCGAGATCTACACCGTTTCCTCGGTGAAGGTCACCGGCGACACCATCCTGCCGCTCGAGGACATCGAGAAGCTGGTGGCGCTCAAGGAAGGCAACACCTTCTCGCGCGCCATGGTCGAAATGACCAGCGACAGCATCATCGCCACCCTGGGCAACATCGGCTACGCCTTCGCCCAGGTGAACCCGGTGCCGGAGATCGACCGCGAAGGCCGCAAGATCGCCATCAACTTCTTCGTCGAGCCGGGCCCGCGCGTTCAGGTCCGCCGCATCGTCTTCACCGGCAACTCCACCACCGCCGACGAAGTGCTGCGCCGCGAGATGCGCCAGTTCGAAGGCGCCTGGTTCTCGCAGGCCGCCGTGGACCGCTCCAAGATCCGCCTGCAGCGCCTGGGCTACTTCGAGACCGTCGACGTCGAGACGCCGGAAGTGGCCGGCCAGCCCGACCAGGTCGACGTGGTCATCAATGTCAAGGAGCGCAACTCGGGCCAGTTCACCTTCGGCCTGGGCTACCAGCAGGCCTATGGCCTGATCACCAGCGTGCAGCTCAGCCAGACCAACTTCCTGGGCACCGGCAACCGCTTCAACCTGGCGGTGCAGAACAACAGCTACTCCAAGCAGTTCTCGCTCGGCGTCACCGACCCGTACTTCACCGACGACGGCGTCAGCCTCGGCTTCAACGTGAACTACAGCGACTACAGCTACGCCAACAGCAATTCGGACAACCTCGCGCAGTTCGAGAACGCAGTGGCTGCCGGCGAGTTCCAGCTCGGCATCCCGCTGACCGAAACCGACAGCATCTCGATGTCGCTGGGCATCGACCGCAACGAGCTGACCACCGACGACAACAACACGCCGCCGCCGCTGATCGACTACATGGTGAACTCGCTGGGCGATCGCGCGCGCTTCCCGCAGTTCCACATCGACGACGACGCCAGCGCTACCACCCCGCCCGAGAACGATGACAGCGACCCGACCACGACCGATCCGCTGCAGAACGGCCCGTTCCGCGAATGGACCGTCAACGCGTGGCGCATTCAGCTGGGCTGGCAGCGTGACTCGCGCAACGACTTCCTGATGCCCACGCGCGGCACCTTCAACCGCGTCAACGCCGAAGTGGTGCTGCCGGGCAGCGACCTCGAGTACTTCCGCATCGGCTACAACTTCGAACACTACCTGCCCATCACCTCGTGGATGGGCCTGAAGATCGGCGCGGAGCTGGGCTACGGCGACAGCTACGGGGTCACCAAGGACCAGACCTGCAGCGTGTACGACGAGGACGGCGACATCGTCGTCGGCGAGACCTCCTCGTGCGGCCTGCCGTTCTTCCGCAACTACTACGCCGGCGGCCCGCAGTCGGTGCGCGGCTTCGAGACCAACACCATCGGTCCGTACTACGAGTTCACGCCCGACTACCGCCAGCCGATCGGCGGCTCGTTCAAGACCGCGGGCACCTTCGAGCTGTACTTCCCCACGCTGTTCGACAGCCGCGGCACGCGCCTGTCTGCCTTCGTGGACTACGGCAACGTCTACCGCTCGGTGGACTCGTGGGAAGCCAAGACCCTGCGCATTTCCGCCGGCCTGTCGCTGCAGTGGCAGTCGCCGGTGGGCCCGATCGCGATCAGCTACGCGGCGCCGATGCAGCGCGAGCGCAGCGACCGCATCGAGCGCCTGCAGTTCACCTTCGGCGGTCGTTTCTAAGGCAACCTCCTTGCCCGCCGCGCCGGTCCGTTCCCACGCCCTGTCCGAACTGGCGGAGCGTTTCGGGCTGGGCCTGCGTGGCGACGGCGCCACCGCCATCCACGGCGTGGGCACCCTGGCGGGTGCCGGCGCAGGCCAGCTGGGCTTCCTGGCCAACCCCAGGTACCGCAAGGAGCTAGCCGCCACCGCGGCCAGCGCCATCGTCCTGTCGGCCGACGATGCCGACGCCTGCCCCGTCCCCTGCCTGGTGGCGAAATCGCCGTACGTGGCGTTCGCACGCATCGCCGCGCTGTTCGACGCCGAGCCGGCGCTGCAGCCCGGCATCCATCCCAGCGCGGTGATCGCCGCCGACGCGTCGGTGGATCCCGGCGCCCAGGTGGGCCCGTTCACCGTCGTGGGTGCCCGCAGCCGCATCGCGGCAGGCGCCGTGGTCGGCCCGGGCTGCGTGGTGGGCGAGGACTGCAGCATCGGCCCCGGTTGCGTGCTGGTGGCGCGGGTGACGCTGGTGGCGCGGGTGCGCCTGGGCGCGCGCGTGCGCATCCACCCGGGCGCCGTGCTGGGCGCCGACGGCTTCGGCCTGGCGATGGACGCCGGCCGCTGGATCAAGGTGCCGCAGCTGGGCGGCGTGGTGGTCGGCGATGACGGCGAGATCGGCGCCAACACCACCATCGACCGCGGCGCCATCGAGGACACGGTGCTGGAAGAAGACGTGCGCCTGGACAACCAGATCCAGGTGGGCCACAACGTGCGCATCGGCGCCCATACCGCCATTGCCGGCTGCACGGCCGTGGCCGGCTCGGCCAGGATCGGCCGCTACTGCCTGATCGGCGGCGCGGTCGGCATCGTCGGCCACCTGGAAATCTGCGACCGCGTCACGGTGACGGCCATGAGCCTGGTCACCCAGTCCATCACCGAACCGGGCGAGTACTCGTCGGGCATGCCGGTGCAGGACAGCCGCTCCTGGCGCCGCAATGGCGCCCGTTTCAGGCAATTGGACGCGCTGGCGCGTAAGATAGGCGCCCTCGACAAGGATTGAAGCAGGGAAACACCGGATGAGCGACGACACCATCAAGATGCCCGTGGATGTCTCGTGCATCCTGCACCTGCTGCCGCACCGGTATCCGTTCCTGCTGGTGGACCGCGTGATCGAGCTCGATCCGCACAAGCGCATCCGCGCCATCAAGAACGTCACCTTCAACGAACCCTTCTTCCAGGGCCACTTCCCGGGCCGCCCGGTGATGCCCGGCGTGCTGGTGATCGAAGCCATGGCCCAGGCCGGCGGCCTGCTCACCCAGCTCTCCCAGCCCAAGGACGCCTGCCACGAAGGCAAGCTGTTCTACCTGGTGAAGGTGGACAACGCCCGCTTCAGCCGCATGGTGGTGCCGGGCGACCAGCTGGACATCGAAGTGGTGCTCAAGCGCACCATCCGCAACATGGCGCTGTATGCCTGCGTGGCGCGCGTGGAAGGCAAGGAAGTCGCCAGCGCCGAGATCCTGTGCGCCGAGGGCAAGGGCTGACCATGATCCACCCGACCGCGCAGATTGACCCCGGAGCGCGCCTTGGCGCGAACGTCAGCGTGGGTGCGTTCGTGGTCATCGGGCCCGACGTCGAGATCGGCGACGGCACCCGGATCGACGCGCACTGCGTCATCACCGGCCCCACGCGCATTGGCCGCGACAACCACTTCCATCCGCATGCCGCCATCGGCGGCGACCCGCAGGACAAGAAGTTCACCGGCGAACGCACCGAGCTGGTGATCGGCGACCGCAACAGCGTGCGCGAGTTCACCACCATCAACCGCGGCACCGGCGACGGCGGCGGCATCACCCGCATCGGCAACGACAACTGGATCCTGGCGTATGCCCACGTGGCGCACGACTGCCAGGTCGGCAACCACTGCGTGTTCTCCAACAACGCCACCCTGGCCGGCCACGTCGAGGTCGGTGACTACGTCATCCTCAGCGGCTTCGCCGGCATCCACCAGTTCTGCAGCATCGGTTCGCACGCCTTCATCGGCATGGGCGCACTGGTGAACGGCGACGTGCCGCCCTACCTGATGGTGGCCGCCGAAGGCTACAGCCGCCCGCGCGGCATCAATGCCGAGGGCCTCAAGCGCCGCGGCTTCGACGCCGCCCGCATTGCCGCCATCAAGCGCGCCTACCGCGCGCTGTACATGTCCGGCGCGCCGATGGCGGCCGCGCGCGAACAGCTGGCGCCGGTGGCGGCCGAGTCCGAAGACGTGCGGCTGATGCTCGAGTTCATCGAGCGCAGCGAGCGCGGCCTGCTGCGCTGACCGGCGCGGGAATGGCCTTGCCCGGCCACCACCCCTCCCCGTCGGGCCGCCCCCTGCGCATCGCGCTGGTCGCGGGTGAAGCCTCGGGCGACCTGCTGGGCGCGGGCCTGGTGCAGGAACTCAGGCGGCGCTTCCCGGACGCGGAGTTCGCCGGCGTCGGCGGTCCCCGGCTGCGCGCCGCGGGCCTGCAGGCCTGGCACGACTGCAGCGAGCTGGCGGTGATGGGCCTGGCCGAAGTGCTGCGGCACCTGCCGCGCCTGCTGCGCCTGCGCCGTTCGCTGCACGCGCGCCTGCTGGCCTGGCGGCCGGACGTGTTCATCGGCATCGACGCCCCCGACTTCAACCTGGGCCTGGAGCGCAAGCTCAAGCAGGCCGGAATCCGCACCGTGCACTACGTCAGCCCGTCGGTCTGGGCCTGGCGCGAAGGCCGCGCGGCGAAGATCGGCCGCAGCGCCGACCGCGTGCTGTGCCTGTTCCCGATGGAGCCGCCGATCTACCAGCGGCACGGCGTGGACGCGCGCTTCGTCGGGCACCCGCTGGCCGACAGCTTCGCGATGGAGCCCGACCGCCACGGCGCCCGCACGTCGTTCGCACTCGACGACGCCACGCCCGTGCTGGCAGTGCTGCCCGGCAGCCGCCTGGGCGAGATCCAGCGGCTGCTGCCGGTGTTCCTGGACGCGGCGCGCGTGGTGCAGCAATCGCTGCCCGCGCTGCAGGTGCTGGTGCCCGCCGCCAACGCCGCCTGCCGCGACGCGATCGAAGCCTGCCTGGGCGACGCCAGGCCCGCCAACGTGCGCCTGGTGGACGGCCACGCCCATGAGGTGATGGTGGCCAGCGACGTGGTGCTGCTGGCCTCGGGCACCGCCGCGCTGGAAGCCATGCTGGCGAAACGGCCGATGGTGGTGGGCTACCGCATTTCCGCGCTCACCTACCGGCTGGTGATGCTGCTGGGCCTGATGAAGGTCAACCGCTACAGCCTGCCCAACGTGCTGGCCAACGAACCGATCGTGCCAGAACTGATGCAGGGCGACTGCACCGCCGACAAGCTGGCAGCGGCGGTGATGCACTGGTTCGACCATCCCGACGCGCGCGCCACGCTGCTGCCGCGCTACCGGTACATCCACGAGAAACTGCGCCGCGACGCCTCGGCCAGCGCCGCCGACGCGGTGGCCGAATTGCTGGCCGGCCCGTGACGCTGCTGCACGTGTGCGGCGTGGACGAAGCCGGCCGCGGCCCGCTGGCCGGCCCGGTGGCCGTGGCCGCGGTGATCCTCGACCCGCGCCGGCCCATCGAAGGCCTGGGCGATTCCAAGGCGCTGAGCGAAGCGCGCCGCGATGCGCTGGCGCCGCTGATCCGCGAACGCGCGCTGGCCTGGCATCTGGAATGGGTCAGCGTCGCCGAGATCGACCGCCTCAACATCCTGCACGCCACCCTGGCGGGCATGGCGCGCGCGGTGCACGCGCTGAACCCGCGCGCCGGGCACGCGCTGGTGGACGGCAACCGCCTCCCGCCCGGCCTGCCCTGCCCGGCCGAGGCGCTGGTGAAGGGGGATGCGCGCGAACCGGCCATCATGGCCGCGTCCATCCTGGCCAAGGTCGGCCGCGACCAGCTGATGGTGGCGATGGACGCCATCCACCCGGGCTACGGCTTCGCCGTGCACAAGGGCTACCCCACGCCGATGCACCTGGAAGCGCTGCGAAGGCTGGGCCCCTGCGACGCGCACCGGCGCAGCTTCGCGCCCGTGCGCGCGTGCCTGCAAAGCCTGCTGCCGACGCCCTGAGCCAAGCGGCGAAGCTGAGCGATTTCTGAATTAGCCCGTTGGTCACACGCACTTCCGGGCGTCGCTGGCGCGCGTGCAACGGTCCAAGCTGGAGGCGCATCCCAAGGGATGTGGGCGGGAATCCTCCCCTTCCCGCCCGAACCGCCCCCACAGCGAGTACCGCCATGAACCGCCGACGCCACGACGAAACCATCGCCCTTCGCCTGCCGCCCGAGTCGCGTGATTCACGCCGCCGCCAGGTGGGCACCATCGCCCTGGGCGACGCGGCGGTGACGCGCTTCAACAGGCTGCTCGCCCAGATCGCGCCCAATGCACCCTCGGTCAGCGCCGACCAGCTGGTCACCCTGGCCCGCTGGCTGCAGCAGCAGCCGCAGGACCACGCCGTGGCCATCCTGTCCGAGCGCCTGGGCCGCGCCGAGCACCTGCGCCGCATGCTCAACGACAGCGACTGGGACGTCGGCGCGGACACCCGCGAGCGCGCCCGCATGCTCACCAGCTACCTGCAGCAGGTGGACGACCTGATCCCCGACGACCAGCCGCTGGTGGGCCACCTCGACGATGCGCTGCTGGTGGAGCTGTCCTGGCCCGCGTTCGAGGACGAAACCCGCGACTACGCCGACTTCTGCCGCTTCCGCGCCAGCGAGCGGCCGCGCGGCAGCGCCGCCGAGCGCCGCCTGGCCTGGGAAAACGCCTGCCTCGCCGAGGCCGCCCTGCTGCAGCAGCGGCGCGACGTGCGCTCCCGCCCGTACGCCGCCAGCCCGCGGCTGCCGGATTTCATCCGCGTCACCTGAGTCTCTCCAACGGGGCGGGCGGCAGGGCCTGGCAACAGGGACTGGCGGGACTGGATCGCCCCCAGTCGCGGTAAACTGCCGGTTGACCTAAAGGTCCCCGGCATGACGCCACGATTCGTCCATCTGCACCTGCACAGCGAGTATTCGCTCACCGACTCCACCATCCGCATCCCGGAGCTGGTGGGTCGCTGCGCTGCGCTCGGCCTGCCGGCCGTGGCCGTCACCGACACCAGCAACCTGTTCGGCCTGGTGAAGTTCTACAAGGCCGCCGAGCCGGCCGGCCTCAAGCCCATCGCCGGCGCCGACCTGTGGCTGTCGGCCGAGGGCGGCCCGCCGTCGCGGCTCACGCTGCTGTGCCAGGACCGCGACGGCTACCTGGCGCTGTCGCGGCTGATCTCGCGCGCTTTCCTCGAAGGCCACGCCGGCGACTACGTCGCCATCGAGCCCGAATGGCTCTATCGCGACTGCCGCGGCCTGATCGCGCTGGCCGGGCGCGACAGCCTGCTGGGCCAGTCGCTGGCCGCCGGCCGCCAGGACCAGGCCGAACGCGTGCTGCGCGACTGGCAGGCCGCCTTCCCCGACCGCCTGTACCTGGAACTCACGCGCACCGGCCGCGACGGCGAGGAAGCCTTCAACGCCGCCGCCATCGCCCTGGCCGGCCAGCACGCGCTGCCGCTGCTGGCCAGCAACGACGTGCGCTTCCTGTCGCCGGAGGATTTCGAGGCGCACGAGGCCCGCGTCTGCATTTCCACCGGCCGCGTGCTCGACGACCCCAAGCGGCCGCGCGACTACTCGCGCGAGCAGTACCTCAAGTCGCCCGAGGAAATGGCGGAGCTGTTCTCCGACCTGCCCGAAGCGCTGGAAAACACGGTCGAACTGGCCAAGCGCTGCAACTTCGAACTCAGCCTGGGCAAGTACTTCCTGCCCGACTTCCCCGTTCCCGACGGGCACACGCTCGACAGCTGGATCCGCGAGGAATCGCACCGCGGCCTGAGCGACCGGCTGGCCAAGTTCGAGATGGCGCCCGGCCACGACGAGCCGGCCTACCGCGCGCGCCTGGACATCGAGCTGGGCGTGATCCTGAAGATGGGCTTCCCCGGCTACTTCCTGATCGTGGCCGACTTCATCAACTGGTCCAAGCGCAACGACATCCCGGTGGGCCCGGGCCGCGGCTCGGGCGCGGGCTCGCTGGTGGCGTGGTCGCTGGGCATCACCGACCTCGACCCGATCCGCTACGACCTGCTGTTCGAGCGCTTCCTGAATCCCGAACGCGTGTCGATGCCCGACTTCGACATCGACTTCTGCATGGACCGCCGCGACGAAGTCATCGACTACGTCGGCCGCAAGTACGGGCGCGACAAGGTCAGCCAGATCATCACCTACGGCACCATGGCCGCGAAGGCCGCCGTGCGCGACTGCGGCCGCGTGCTGGGCTACCCGTACGGCTTCGTGGACTCGGTGGCCAAGCTCATCCCGATGACGCTGGGCGTCACGCTGGAAGACGCGCTGGGCCTGAGCGAAGCGGCGAAGAAGAATTCCGACCTCGCCTCGGCCGAACTCGTGCAGCGCTACCGCGACGAAGACGACGTGCGCGACCTGATCGACCTCGCGCGCAGCCTCGAAGACCTCACCCGAAACGCCGGCAAGCACGCCGGCGGCGTGGTGATCGCGCCGACGCCGCTCACCGACTTCAGCCCGCTGTTCGCCGAACACGTGGCCAAGGGCGAAACCGCCAAGTCGGTGGTCACGCAGTTCGACAAGGACGACGTGGAAGCGGTGGGCCTGGTGAAGTTCGACTTCCTGGGCCTGCGCACGCTCACCATCATCGACTGGGCGGTGAAGGCCATCAACGTCCGGCGCCAGGCCGCCGACGTGCCGCCGCTGGAAATCCTGGCGCTGCCGCTGGACGACCCGGAAACCTACGCGCTGCTTTCGAAGGGCCAGACCACCGCGGTGTTCCAGTTCGAATCGCGCGGCATGAAGGAGTACATCCGCAAGCTGCAGCCGCAGGTGTTCGAAGACCTGATCGCGCTCGCCGCGCTGTACCGCCCCGGCCCGCTGGGCGCGGGCATGGTGGACGACTTCATCGACCGCCGGCACGGCCGCGCCGAAGTCAGCTACCCGCATCCGCTGCTCGAGCCGATCCTCAAGCCCACCTACGGCGTGATCGTCTACCAGGAACAGGTGATGCAGATCGCCCAGGTGCTGGCCGGCTACTCGCTGGGCGGCGCCGACCTGCTGCGGCGCGCGATGGGCAAGAAGAAGCCCGAGGAGATGGCCAAGGAGCGCGTGAAGTTCGAGGACGGCGCCGCCGCCCAGGGCATCCACGCCGACGTGGCCAGCCCGATCTTCGACCTGATGGAGAAGTTCGCCGACTACGGCTTCAACAAGTCGCACTCGGCCGCCTATGCGCTGGTGGCTTACCAGACGGCGTGGCTCAAGGCGCACCACCCGGCCGAGTTCATGGCGGCCACGATGTCCTCGGACATGGACAACACCGACAAGGTGGTGACGTTCCTGGAGGAGTCGCGCGAGATCGGCCTGTCGGTGCTGCCGCCGGACGTCAACGCCTCCGACTACATGTTCGTCGCCAACGACCGCAAGACCGTGCGCTACGGCCTGGGCGCGGTGAAGGGCGTGGGCCGCGGCGCCTGCGAGTCGATCGTCGAGGCGCGCCGCTCCGGCGGCCCGTTCCGCGACCTGCTCGATTTCTGCCGGCGCGTGGATTCGTCCAAGCTCAACCGCCGCGTGCTCGAGGCGATGGTGCACGCCGGCGCGCTGGACGCACTGGGCAGCAACCGCGCCTCGCTGATGCTGCAGCTTCCCGAGGTGATCAAGGCCACCGACCAGCTGGCGCGCGAACGCGCCGCCGGCCAGGTGTCGCTGTTCGGTGGCGCCGGCGACGTGCCCGAAATCCACCTCGAACTGCCCGAGGCGCCCGACTGGCCGCTGGAAACCAAGCTGCTGGGCGAACGGGAAACCCTGGGCCATTACCTGAGCGGCCACCCGCTCGATCCCTGGCGCGGCGATCTGCAGTCGCTGGTCGGCGTCACCCTGGCCGACCTGGACAGCCTCTGGAGCGCCAAGAAGGACCGCCGCGGCGAAGCGGCCGTGGTGCTGGCCGGCATCGTCTCGGCCGTGCGCCGGCGCGGAGACAGCATGGCCTTCGCGCGCATCGAGGACGGCCGTGGCCAGCTCGAGGTCGCCTTCTTCCGGGAGGCGTTCGCCGAGTGCGGGCACCTGCTGTCGCGCGACCGCATCCTGCTGGTGGAGGGCAACCTGGCCGAAGACCAGTTCTCCGGCGGCTTCGTGCTGCGTGCGCGCCAGTGCTGGGACTTCCGCGCCCTGTGCGCCCAGCACGCCCGCCGCCTGGGCCTGACGGTGGACCTGCGCGCCCAGGGCACCTGGGACAAGCTGCAGGCGCTGCTGGCGGCGTTCCGCCCCGGCGCCACGCCGCTGCGGCTGGACCTGCTGACGCCGGCCAAGGCGCGCGGCGCGGTGGACGTGAACGGCGCCCTGGGCGTACGCACCGACCCCGAGCTGATCAGCCAGCTGCGCGCCCTGCCCGGCGTCAGCCAGGTCACCCTGCAGCTGCACCGCCCCTGGCAGCAGGGCGGCTGAGGTTTGGCCTGCGGGCGCCAACCCCGCTAGAATCGCGCCCCTAGAACCTTTGCTCTAGACGCCCGGCCGCAGGCTCGGGTGTCTTCACCGAGTAACCGCATGAACCCGAACTTCCTCGATTTCGAACAGCCCATCGCCGAACTGGACGCAAAGATCCAGGAACTGCGCAAGGCGAGCACAGGCCCGGCGGTCAACATCGAGACCGAGGTCAACGGCCTGCAGGAAAAACTGCGCACCCGTACCGCCGAAATCTTCAAGGCGCTCACGCCCTGGCAGATCTCGCAGCTGGCGCGGCATCCGCAGCGGCCCTACACCACCGACTACCTGGGCCTGGTGTTCGATGAATTCCACGAACTCGCCGGCGACCGCGCCTTCGCCGACGACGCCGCCATCGTCGGCGGCCTGGCCCGCCTGGACGGCCGCGCCGTGATGGTGATCGGCCAGCAGAAGGGCCGTGACACCAAGGCCAAGATCCGCCGCAACTTCGGCATGCCGCGCCCCGAGGGCTACCGCAAGGCGCTGCGCCTGATGAAGATGGCCGAGCGCTTCGCGCTGCCGCTGTTCACCTTCATCGACACGCCGGGCGCCTACCCGGGCGTCGGCGCCGAAGAGCGCGGCCAGTCCGAAGCCATCGCCCGCAACCTGCTGGAAATGGCCGAGCTCAAGATCCCCGTCATCTGCACCGTGATCGGCGAAGGCGGCTCCGGCGGCGCGCTGGCCATCGGCGTCGGCGACCGCACGCTGATGCTCGAATACAGCACCTATTCGGTGATTTCGCCCGAAGGCTGCGCCTCCATCCTGTGGAAGTCGGCCGACAAGGCCCGCGACGCCGCCGAAAACCTCGCGCTCACCGCCAAGCGGCTGCTCGAGCACAGCCTGATCGACCGCATCGTTCCCGAGCCGCTGGGCGGCGCCCACCGCGACCCCGCGGCGATGGCCGCCACGCTCAAGGCGGTCCTGCTGGAAGAGCTCTCGAAGCTCGACCGCGTCGACACGCCCGACCTGCTCGAGAACCGCTACCGCCGCCTGCGCAGCTACGGCGCCTACGAAGCCGCCTGAGCCGGCGAGGGCCGGCACCCACGCCCTGGAGCCCCGGTGCCGACACTGCCGCACGCACCGCATGACGGTCCGGTCGCCATCGCCTTCAGCGGTGGCCTGGATTCCACCGTGCTGCTGCACCTGGCGGCGGCCGATCCGGCCCTGCGCGCGCGCGGCCTGCGCGCGCTGCACGTGGACCACGGCCTGCACCCCGATTCCGCGCACTGGGCCGAGGCCTGTGGCGACGCCTGCGCCGCGCTCGGCGTGGCCTTCGAAAGCATGCGCGTGGCCGTACAGCCCCGCGGCGACGGCCTGGAAGCGGCTGCCCGTGATGCGCGCCGTGCCGCCTTTGCACGCTGCCAGCGCGACGGCGAACTGATCGCCCTGGCCCACCACCGCGACGACCAGGCCGAGACAGTGCTGCTGCGCCTGCTGCGAGGCTCGGGCGACGGCCTGGGCGCCATGCGGCCGCTGCGCGCGTTCGGGTGCGGCTGGCTGTGGCGGCCGCTGCTGGCGCTGCCGCGCTCGCTCCTGCACGACTACGCGGTGCAGCACGGCCTTCGCTGGATCGAAGATCCGTCCAACGCCAGCCAACACCATGACAGGAACTTCCTGCGCCACCAGGTGATGCCGATGCTGCAGCAGCGCTGGCCGCAGGCCGACGCGTCGTTCGCGCGCAGTGCCGGCCTGCTGGCCGTGCAGCAGGACCTGCTGGGGGCCGAAGACGCGAAGCGGCTGGCGCAGGTTCAGGGCGTCGACCCCGCCACGCTGTCCGTGCCTGCCCTGCTGGCGCTGCCGGAAGCATGGCGGCACCGGGTGCTGCGGCGCTGGGTGGCCGACCTCGGGCTGCCGATGCTGTCGTCGCAGGCGCTCGACACCCTCGACGCCGAGCTGCTGCCGGCCCGCGCCAACGCCTGCGCCGAGTTCGCCTGGTCGGGCGCGGTGATCCGGCGCTGGCGCGACCTGCTGCACGCGGGCCGGCCGCTGCCGCCGCTGCCCGCCGAGTTCCACGCCACCTGGGACGGCACGCAGGCACTGGCACTGCCCGGCGGCGACCTCCTGCAGCTCTCGCCCGCCCGCGCCTTCGATGCGCCGCTGGCGGTGCGCGCGCGCCACGGCGGCGAGCGCCTGGTGCTGCCCGGCCGCGCGCACTCCAGCGAACTCAAGCACGTGCTGCAGGAGCTGGGCGTGCCGCCCTGGCTGCGCGCGCGCCTGCCCCTGCTGTTCGCGGCCGACGGCGAGCTGCTGGCCGCCGGCGACGTGGCGGTGTCGGGCCGCCTCCGGGACTGGCTGGGCGCGCACGGCGTGCGCCTGGAACTGCGCCCCGCCGACGGCTGAGCCAACCACGCATTGACCGTGCCCCAAGCGGCCGCGCAAACTTCAGCCATGGCCGCCAAGACCCCCGCACCGCCGCCGTCGCCCGTCGCCCAGTTCGAGACCTCGCTCGATGAACTCGAGCAGCTGGTCCAGAAGATGGAGAAGGGCGACCTCACCCTCGACGATTCGCTGGCCGCGTACGAGCGCGGCGTGAATCTCTACCGCCAGTGCCAGGGCGCGCTGGAACAGGCCGAGCTGCGCGTGCGCCTGCTCAGCGACCCGGCCGATCCCGACAGCGGCCAATCCTTCCAGCCCGATGCTTCCTGAGGCTTTGCTCGCGCGCTGGCTGCAGCGCGTGGAAGCCCAGCTCGAAGCCGCCCTGCCCGCCGCCACGCAGTCGCCCGAGCGCCTGCACGCCGCGATGCGGCACGCGGTGCTCGGCGGCGGCAAGCGGCTGCGGCCATTGCTGGTGTACGCCTCGGGCGCCGCCACCGGCGCCGACGAATCGCTGCTCGATGCGCCCGCGGCGGCGGTGGAGCTGGTGCATGCCTTTTCGCTGGTGCACGACGACCTGCCGGCGATGGACGACGACGACCTGCGCCGGGGCCAGCCCACGGTGCACGTGGCTTTCGACGAGGCCACCGCCATCCTGGCCGGCGATGCGCTGCAGTCGCTGGCCTTCGGCCTGCTGGCCGGCGCGCCGGCCGATGCGTCGCTGCGCGTGGCCTGGCTGGCGTCGCTGGCCGACGCCACCGGCGCGGCCGGCATGTGCGGCGGCCAGGCGCTGGACATGGACGCCACCGGCCGCCAGCTGCAACCCGCGGCGCTGGAAACGCTGCACGCGCTCAAGACCGGCGCGCTGATCCGGGCCTCGGTGCGCATGGGCGCGCTGGCGGGCGGCGCGGACGCGGACACGCTGGCCAGGCTCGACGGCTTCGCCTCCGCGCTCGGCCTGGCCTTCCAGATCCGCGACGACCTGCTGGACATCGAAGGCGACAGTGCGCAGCTGGGCAAGACCGCCGGCAAGGACCAGGCGCAGGACAAGTCCACCTATCCGTCCCTGCTGGGCATGGACGGCGCCCGCGCCGAACTGGCGCGCCAGGGCCAGCGCATGGCCGACGCCCTGGCCGGCTTGCCCGGCGCCGAAGCGCTGGCCCAGCTGGGCCGCTTCGCCGCCCAGCGTTCGCACTGATCGCGCCAGCCCCCTGCTGCAAGGCCGGGACTAAAAAAAACGCCGGCGGGAGGCCCGCCGGCGCTTCGGGTGTTGCCCCGCCCGGGATTACTTGATCAGGCGGAAGATGTACGGGTAGCGGTAGCTCACGCCTTCGTTGGCCTTGAGGCCGGCGATGATCATGAACACCAGCGCCGCGACGCCGATGACGGCGGCCAGCAGATAGAACAGGAAGCCGATCAGGATCACCAGCAGCACGGTGCCCACGATCATCAGGCCGGCCACGACGATGGCGACGGTGATGTTGAAGTTCAGCGCTTCCTTGCCCTGGTCGTCCACGAACGGCATCGTGTCCTTCTTGATCAGCCAGACCACCAGCGGACCCACGATGTTGCCGAACGGGATCAGGAACCCGATCAGCGCCGAAAGATGCGCGATCATGCCCCAGGTTTTTTGTTCCTGCGTCAGTTCATTCATTACGTTTCCCCTGCAGTGAACAGCGCCCGCGGCGCTGTTGGCCCCGGTAATTTCCAGCCTTGCGAAGGCACTGTCAAGGCAAAGCCGGCTCAGGCCTCGCCGGCCACCATCATCCGCCCCACCAGGATCGAACCCACGGCCACGTGGGAACGGCGGTCCACGTCGGCCCCCACCGCTTCGATGGCCTGGAAGATGTCCTGCATGCGGCCGGCGATGGTGAGCTCGTCCACCGGATGCGCGATCTCGCCGTGCTCGACCCAGAAGCCGGCCGCCCCGCGCGAATAGTCGCCGGTGACGGTGTTCGCGCCCTGCCCCATCAGCTCGGTCACCAGCAGGCCGCGGCCCATGTCGCGCGCCATCGACTGCAGGTCCCGGGCATTCGCGCTGACTTCCAGGTTGTGCACGCCGCCGGCGTTGCCGGTGCTCTGCAGGCCCAGCTTGCGCGCCGAATAGCTGCCCAGCAGGTAACGCGCCAGCACGCCGTCGCGCACGATGTCCGAATCCACCGTGGCCACGCCCTCGGCGTCGTAGGCCGCCGAACGCAGGCCGCGCGGGATGTGCGGCCGCTCCACCACGTTGAACCACGGCGGCAGGATGCGCTGGCCCGCGTGGTCGAGCAGGAAGCTGGCGCGCCGGTACAGCGCACCGCCGGAAATCGCGCCCAGCAGGTGGCCGATGAGGCTGCGGGCCATTTCGGGCGCGAACAGCACCGGATGGTCGCCGGTCTTGATCGGGCGCGGGTTCAGGCGCGCCACCGTGCGTTCGGCGGCGCGGCGGCCAACCTGCATCGGCGACTCCAGATCGTCGGGCGACAGGCCGCTGGTGTACCAGTAGTCGCGCTGCATGCCGTCGCCGCTGCCGGCGATCAGCGACAGGCTGAGCGAATGGCTGGTGCTGCGTTCGGCGCCGACGAAGCCGTGGCTGTTGGCGTACACCGACACGCTTTCGCCGCTGTGCATGCCGGCACCGTCGGAGTTGGCGATCCTGGCGTCGGCGGCGCGACCCGCCGCCTCCGCCTCCACCGCCAGCGCGATGGCGCGGTCGGCGTCGAGTGCCCACGGGTGCCAGCTGTCGAATTCGCGCAGGTCGCGGGCCATGCGGTCGGCGTCGGCCAGGCCGGCGGCCGGGTCGGCCTCGGTGTGGCGGGCGATGGCGCAGGCCATCTCCACCGTCGAGGCCAGGCTGCCGGGCTGCAGGTCGGCGGTGCTGGCGCTGCCCTTGCGCTGGCCGAAGTAGACAGTGACGCCGACACTGCGGTCCTGGGTGCGTTCGACGGTCTCCACCTCGCCCGTGCGCACGTTCACCGACAGGCCGCTGTCCTCGCCCACCGCCACCTCGGCCTGGCTGGCGCCCAGCGCGCGGCACTGGGCCAGAACCTCGCGGGCGAGGCCGGAAAGCCGGTCCAGCCGGGCCAGGGAATCATCGGAAGCTGCGGCGAGGGCGGTCATGGGCGTATCCTTTCGCTCCGGGTAGGCGGTGAAACATGCATATCGACGATCAGATCGAAGAAGAAGAAGAGGACTTCGGCCCCAGCCGAAGCGAACTGCGCCGCGAGGCGCTGGGCGTGCTGGCGCTGGCCCTGCAGCTGGTGGAGCAGAGCGACGCCCGGATCAACCAGATCCCGATGGACGAGGACCTGCGCAAGCTGGTGCTGTCGTCCAAGCGCATCACGGCCCAGATCGCCCGCAAGCGCGCCGTGCAGTACCTGGCCAAGATCATGCGGCGCGAGGACGACGAGGCCCTGCAGGCCATCCGCGCCGCGCTCGACCACGACAAGGTCGAGGGCCGGCGCGAAGCCGCCCAGCTGCACCGCGTCGAGTACTGGCGCGACCGGCTGGTGGCGCTCGGCGACGACGCGCTGTCGGAGCTCCTGGTCGAATACCCCAACGGCGACCGCCAGCAGCTGCGCCAGCTGGCGCGCAACGCCGCTCAGGAAAAAACCAGGAACAAACCACCGCACTCGTCGCGCGAGCTGTTCCGCGAACTGCGCACGCTGATCATGGCGGGTACGGCCAGCGACACCGCGGCCGACGCCGACCTGGACGACGACACCGACCTGTCCGGCGAAGCCGATCGCTTCTGAGGGCATCACGCCCGCGTGCCGCCGATGGTCATCGCGTCGATCTTGAGCGTGGGCTGCCCGACGCCGACGGGCACGCTCTGGCCGTCCTTGCCGCAGATGCCCACGCCTTCGTCCAGCGCCAGGTCGCGGCCGACCATGCTCACGCGCGTCATCGCCTCGGGGCCGTTGCCGATCAGCGTGGCGCCCTTCACCGGCCGGGTGATCTTTCCGTCTTCGATCAGGTAGGCCTCGGTGGCCGAAAACACGAACTTGCCGCTGGTGATGTCCACCTGGCCGCCGCCGAAGTTGGGCGCGTACAGGCCTTTCTTCACCGACGCGATGATTTCGGCCGGGTCATAGTCGCCGGCCAGCATGTAGGTGTTGGTCATGCGCGGCATCGGCAGGTGCGCGAAGCTTTCGCGGCGGCCGTTGCCGGTGGGCGCCATGCCCATCAGGCGCGCGTTGAGCGTGTCCTGGATGTAGCCGCGCAGGATGCCGTCCTCGATCAGCGTGGTGCACTGGGTGGGCGTGCCCTCGTCGTCGATGTTGAGCGAGCCGCGGCGGCCCGCCAGCGTGCCGTCGTCGACGATGGTGACTCCGGGCGCGGCCACGCGCTCGCCGATGCGGCCGGCGTACACCGAGGTGCCCTTGCGGTTGAAGTCACCTTCCAGGCCATGGCCCACCGCTTCGTGCAGCAGCACGCCGGGCCAGCCCGGGCCCAGCACCACCGGCAGCGTGCCGGCCGGCGCTTCCACTGCGTCCAGGTTCACCAGCGCCTGGCGCAGCGCCTCGCGCGCCACCGCCTGCGGCCTGCCGCCGGAGAACAGTTCGGCGTAGCCGTAGCGGCCGCCGGCGCCGGAATAGCCCTGCTCGCGGCGACCGTCCTGTTCGACGATCACCTGCACGTTGAAGCGCACCAGCGGCCGCACGTCGGAAGCCAGCTTGCCGTCGCTGCTGGCCACCAGCACGGTGTCCACGCCGCCAGCGAGGCTGACGATGACCTGCTTCACGCGCGGGTCCTGCGCGCGCAGCCACTGGTCGACGTCGCGCAGCGCCTGGATCTTGACGTCGGTGGCCATCTCGTCGATCGGGTCCACCGGTGCGTACAGGGCACGGCCCGGCACCACGATGCGCTGCCCGCCGGGCGCGCTGGAACCGCTGCGGCTGATCGCACGCGCGGCACCGGCCGACTCCAGCAGCGCGTCGGCGCGGATGTCGTCCGAATACGCGAAGCCGGTCTTTTCGCCGCTCACCGCCCGCACGCCCACGCCCTGTTCGATCGAGTGCGAACCGTCCTTGACGATGCCGTCCTCCAGGCTCCAGCCCTCGCGCCGGCTGTGCTGGAAATACAGGTCGCCGTAGTCCACGCCCGGCCCCATCAGCTTGCCGAACGCCGCGTCCAGGCCGTCCAGCCCGAGGCCACCGGGCGTAAGCAGGCGGGACTGCGCGAGTTGCAGGGTTTGGGTCATGGACGGGGCCGTGGGAAATGAGGGGGACAAGGTGACAGATGCGGGGTGAAGGAGCGGGATTCAACCTGCCTGCCGCCCATCACCCGGGCTTGCCGCGCTCTGCCGGCGGCGGCCCCTTCTCGATCACTTCGATGGTGGGCTCCTTCCACGGACCGCTGATGCGGTACACCGTGCGACCGGCCTGCTTGAGCGGTTTCTGCAGCACCGCCTGCGCCACGGCCCCCACCGCCGCGCCCACGGGGCCGCCGGCCAGCGCGCCGATCACCGGCAGCGCACCACCGGTCTTGGGCAGCACTTCGATGCGCTGGTCGTACTGCTGCAGGCGCAGGTCGGTGGAGCCGCTGACGCGGATCTCCGCCGCCGGGCCGTTGATCGCCAGCAGGTCGGTGGTGGCGCGGCCATCGGCGAACACGAACTCGCCGCCCATGGTGTTGAAGCCGAAACCCTTCTGGAAGAAGTCGCTGAAATCCAGGCTCAGGCGCCGCGGGATTTCGGCCAGGCTGATCAGGCCCAGCACGCGGCCACCGCCGCCCGGCTCGACTTCCAGCAGCTGGCCTTCGCCCACGTCGGCGCGCAGGCGGCCCTCGAAGCGCGCCAGCTTGAAGGCGCCGGGCGATCCCGGCCAGCTGCCCTGCAGCTTGCCCTTGATTTCGCCGTCCTCGACCATGCCGACCAGGCCGAACGCAGCCAGCAGCTCACCGAGGCTGCGGGCGGAGAAATCCACGTCGAAGCGCGAGCGGCTGCGGCCCTCGCCCGCGCGCAGCCATTCACCGCTGGCGGTGAGCTGCATGCGGCGCGCGCGCGTGGTGAAGCGATCCACCCGCATGCCCTGCGGCACCGGCGTGGACTGCAGCTCTGCCTGGCCCAGCGCCATCGCGCCCAGGCGCAGGTCCTTCACCGAGAACTTCAGCGGCGGCAGCGCGGCCGGGTCCTGTCCGGGCGCTTCCTCGTCGGGCAGCGCGATGACTTCGGCGCCCGCCACCGGCGGCGGTGCCGGCGGCGCCTCGGGCCAGTGGATGCGGTCGAACTGGCCCTGCACGCCCAGCGCGAGCTTGGCCGGTATGCGCACGGTGCCCTCGATGGACGGCCCGGTGAGCTGCACCTGCGTCTGGTCGGCCTGGCGCTGCAGGCGCAGGCGCGTGTCGGGGAAGTTCGAGCCCAGCAGGTCGAGGCGGGCCACGCGCAGGTCCACCGCACGCAGCCCACCGGTGCCGTCGCCCTTCGCGGCGAAGGCGATCCAGCCGGCGGCATCGAGCGTGTCGCTGGCGCCCAGCACCACCAGGCCCTCGGCCGGCATCGGCGCCTCGACGCCGGCACCGAACTGGATCAGGCCCGCCATGGCATTGTCGGCGCCCATGCGGCCGCGCAGCCGCATCAGCTCGTCCAGGGCCAGCGCAATCTCGCCCTTGCCCAGGGGCAGTGGCGCCTGCAGCGACAGCGGCATGGGGGTGCCGGCGTCCTTGCCCAGCGGCGCGGGCAGCGTGATGGCGGTGCCGACCAGGTCGGACTGAACGTCCAGCCGCGCCGGCGGTGCAGCGGCACCGGCCG
Organism: Arenimonas sp.; assembly: GCA_026398695.1. GTDB lineage: Bacteria > Pseudomonadota > Gammaproteobacteria > Xanthomonadales > Xanthomonadaceae > Arenimonas. The sequence continues at coordinate 17,877 of JAPLSJ010000070.1, read as the reverse complement.
CGCCCTGCGGCACGTCCAGCGAAAGCCGCCAGTCGCTGCTGCCCTGCAGCCACGGGCCAAGCCACAGCAAGGGCTCGTGCCGCGCCAGCAGCACCTGCGGCGGGAAGCGCCCCGCCAGCGAAGCGCGCGCGGCCAGCGCGGCGCTGCCGGTGTAGGCCTCGCCCACGGCCAGGTCGAAGCGCCCGGGCGCCCCCTCGAACAGCACCTCCAGGCCTTCGGCCGCGAAGCCCTGGTCGCTGAACCGGGTGCGGCCGTTGACCTGGGTGAAGGCGATGCCCCAGCGCGGGTCGGACAGCGCGGCGTCGGCCAGGTCGATGGTGCCTTCGATGCGCCGGCCGCCCAGGCGCGCGGCCAGCGGCAGGTCGAGCTGCAGCGCCACCGTGGCCGGGCCGCGGATGCTGGCGTTGAGCAGGTGTTCTTCGTAGCGCGCGCGCAGCGGGCTGGCCAGCATCAGCGCCTGCAGCGTTTCACCGCGGCCGGCGGTGTCGATGTCGAGCAGCAGTCGCGGGTCGCGGAAATCGGGGACGCCGCCTTCGACGCGGCCCACGCGGTTGCCCAGGATCATGCCGGTGCCGGCGAGGGTCATGCCGGGGCCGTCGAAGGCCACGTCCATGTCCATCGCCTCGGCCACCGGCCACTCGCGGTTGAAGTCCACGGTGGTCTGCACCACGCGGGCCCGCGCATCGAAGCGTCCCTGGCCTTCGCGGAACGGCCAGTCGGCCAGTTCGCCGCCAAGGGCCGCGCGCCCCAGCTCCACCGTGCCTTCCTTGAGCGCGTTGTCGAGCCAGTCGATGGTGGCCGGCGGCATCTTGCCCACCACCCAGAATTTCTTCGCGGCCTGCACCGTGGTCGGGTCCACCTCGGCGGCCAGGTCGAGCCGCGGCTTGCGGCCAGGGCCCTGGAAAAGCAGCTCGGCGCGCGCCAGCACGCCGAAGTCGTCGCCGCGGATGCGCAGCCCGCTGGCGCCCACGGTCCACAGGCCGCCGCTGCGCCACCAGCCCAGCGTGCCGCCCACGCGCACGTGCAGGGGCTGGCGGAAGCTGGGCCAGTCGAAGCGCACCGGCCCGCTGCCGAGCTTGAACACGCCGCCCGACTGGTCGAACGCCGCGCTGCCCGCCAGGCCCTGCACGCCAGGCCGGCTGCCGTACGGAAGCCAGCCCACCGCCTTGAGCCTGGCCGAGCCGGCCCAGGTGCCGTCCTGGCCATCGATGCGCACGTTGTCCAGTTCGCCGTCCGGCGCCGCTTCCAGCAGCCATTCGCGCAGGCCGGCGGGCACCGACGGGCTCAGCGTGGCCAGCGCGCGCGCCGGCGCCAGGTCCATGCGCGGCGCCTGCAGCGCGAAACGCTTGCCGCCCGCCAGCCACAGGCCGTCGAAGCTGCGCGGTTCGCGCCGGCCGGACTCGTGGAAGTGGAGCTGCGGGGCGTGCAGCTGCCAGCCGTTGTCGTCCACCTGCCAGCGCGCGAGCAGGTCGGCGCGTTCGAACGCCACCGGGGGCGAATCCAGCGAACCGTCGGGAAGCGTGCGCCAGGGCTTGCGCGCACCCAGCGCCAGCGGCGCCAGCTCGGCGCGGCTGCGCACGTCCATGATGCGCTGGGCGTCGATGCGCGCCCACAGGTCGACGTTGCCCGAGCCGGCCACCACCAGCCCGGTGTCGGCGAGCAGCGACGACCAGTCGTCGAGCTTGAGCGCCTCGCCGCCCGCCCAGAGTTCGCCCGACCAGGTGCGGCGATCGAGGTCGACCACGGCCGTCATCGGCGTTCCCGTCGGCTTCGCCCAGGCCTGCAGGCCCGCCTTGAGGGTGTCGCCGCTCACGCGCAGGCGAAGGTCAACGCGCGGCAGCGACAGCTCGTGCCGGAAGGCCGGCGAGCGCACCACCAGCCGCGCGCGCTCGACCTGCAGCTCGCCCAGCGCTTCGAGCGTGTCCAGCGGGTCCACGCCCGGCAGCGGCTGGAACGGCAGGCCCACCATGCGCCAGCGGCGGTCTTCGCCCTGCTCGAGCGCCAGCGACAGTTCGCGCACCTTGAGTTCGGTGAGCTGCGCGCCGGGCAGGAAGCCCGAGTACACCGCCACCAGCAGCTCGGCGCGACCGATGTCGAGCAGGCGCTCGCCCTCGCCGATGCGCAGGCCGTCGAGCGTGAAGCGCGGCCCGCGCCGCGTCCATTCGGCGCGCGCATGGGTGAAGGTGACCGGCTGGCCGACGCGTTCGGTGAGCCAGCTGGCCACCTTCTGCGGGTTGCGCTCCACCAGCGGCAGCATCTGGTTCACCACGCCCACCGCGGCCGCGGCCAGGATCAGCACCACCAGCAGGCCATAGCCGACGATGCGGCGGGCATGGCGGATCCGGCGGCGCAGCGGGCTGTGCATCGGCGGCGTTACAGCAGCACCACGTCGTACTGCTCTTGAGCGTACTGCTCGTCGGCCTGGAATCGGATCGACTTGCCGAGGAATTCCTCGAGCTCGGCCACCGCCGCCGACTCCTCTTCGGTGATCTTGCCGACCACCTTGGGCGAGGCGATCACCAGCAGCTGGGTGGCCTCGAACTGGCGCACGGCGCGGGTGATTTCGCGGAAGATCTCGTAGGTGAGCGTTTCGGCGGTCTTGAGCGTGCCGCGGCCGCCGCATTCATGGCAGGGCTCGCACAGCTGGCGCTCCAGGCTTTCGGTGGTGCGCTTGCGCGTCATCTCCACCAGGCCCAGCGGCGAGAACTCGTACACCGACGTGCGCGCGTGGTCGTGCGCCAAGCCCTTCTCGAGCGTGCGCAGCACCTGGCGGCGGTGCTCGTCGTCGGTCATGTCGATGAAGTCGATGATGATGATGCCGCCCAGGTTGCGCAGCCGCAGCTGGCGCGCCACCGCCTGCGCCGCCTCGAGGTTGGTGCGGTACACCGTTTCCTCGAGGTTGCGCTGGCCCAGGAACGAGCCGGTGTTCACGTCCACCGTGGCCATGGCCTCGGTCTGGTCGATGATGAGGTGGCCTCCGGACTTGAGCGGAACCTGCTTCTGCATCGCGCGCAGTATTTCGTCCTCGACGCCGTAGAGGTCGAAGATGGGCCGCTCGCCCGCGTAGTGTTCGATGCGCTCGGCCAGCGCCGGCATGAACTGGCGCGCGAACGCGGTGAGCCGCTCGAAGGCCTCGCGTGAATCCACCCGCACCTGGTCCACTTCCTTGCGCATCAGGTCGCGCACCGCGCGCAGCGGCAGCGACAGGTCATCGTAGATGCGCTGGCCGACCTTGCTGCTGGCGCTGGACGACCGGATGACGTCCCAGGCGCGGCGCAGGTAGGCCACGTCCTCGGCGAGGGCTTCGTCGGGCTGGCCTTCGGCGTTGGTGCGCACGATGTAGCCCTGGCCGGAGCCATTGGCCAGCGTGGCCATGAGCGTCTTGAGGCGCGCGCGTTCGGTTTCGTCCTCGATGCGCGCCGACACGCCCAGCACGCGCGAATGCGGCAGGAACACCAGGTAGCGCGACGGGATGGAGATCTGCGTGGTGAGGCGCGCGCCCTTGCCGCCGATCGGATCCTTCACCACCTGCACGACGATTTCCTGGCCTTCCTGCACCAGCGAGTTGATCGACGGCGGCGGGCCGCTCGGCGCCGGCGGCGCTTCGTCGCCTTCGCCGGCGGGCACCAGCGGCAGCTTGAGGATGTCGGAGGCGTGCAGGAACGCGGCCCGGTCCAGGCCGATCTCCACGAACGCGGCCTGCATGCCCGGCATCACCCGCTGCACCCTGCCCTTGTAGATGTTGCCCACGACGCCGCGGCGCGAAGCGCGCTCGATGTGCAGCTCCTGCAGCATGCCGTTCTCGACCACCGCCACGCGGGTTTCGCGCGGGGTGACGTTGATCAGTATTTCCTCGGACATCCGATTCCCCGGTTCAGTCGAACATGCCGAAGCCGCGCAGCAGGCGCGCGGTTTCGTGCAGCGGCAGGCCCATCACGCCCGAATGGCTTCCGGACAGATGGGACACGAACGCCGCCGCGCGGCCCTGGATGGCATAGGCACCGGCCTTGCCGAAGCATTCGCCGGTGGCGACGTAGGCCTGGGCCTGCGCCGGCGTGAGGGTGTCGAAGGTGACGTCGGTGATGCAGGTGGCCGACTGTTCGCGGCCGGCGTCCACCAGCCACAGCGTGGACACCACGCGGTGCGTGCGGCCCGACAGCCGCGCCAGCATGCGCAGCGCCTCGTCGGCATCGGCCGGCTTGCCGAAGACATCGTCGCCGAGCACCACTTCGGTGTCGGCGCCCAGCACCACGGCGCCCGGGCTGGCGACGACCTTGAGCAGGCCCGCACCGGCCTTCTCGCGGGCGACGCGGCTGACGTAGGTTTCCGGCGGTTCGCCGGGCAGGCGCTGTTCGGGAACGTCCACGTCCAGCAGCCCGAACGGGACGCCGAGCTGGGCCAGAAGTTCCCTGCGGCGGGGTGATTGCGAGGCGAGATAGAGCATCTTCCAAGCATAGCCGCTGCGGCGCTTTCCCGGCATGCCGGATGTGCCCGGCCGGGGCACGGCTTCAGCCCCGATTGGGCGAACGCATCAGGCGCGGTGGTAGGGGTGGTTGGCCAGCAGGCTGGCGGCGCGATACAGCTGCTCGGCCAGCACCAGCCGCACGATCATGTGCGGCAGGGTGAGCGGACCGAGCGACCAGCTTTCGTCGGCCGCGGCGATCACTTCCGGCGCGTGGCCCTCGGGGCCGCCGATCAGGAACGCGAGGTCACGCCCCTGCTGCCGCCAGTGCTCCAGGCGCTGGCCCAGCTGTTCGGACGTCCAGGCCCGGCCGCGGCCGTCCAGGCTGACCACCAGCGCGCCGCGCGGCACGGCGGCCAGCACGCGGGCGCCTTCGTCGGACATCGCGCGCGCAGCGTCGCGGCCCTTGCCGCGAAGGCCGGGCGCCACTTCCACCAGCTCCAGCGGGAGCCAGTGCGACAAACGCTTCTGGTATTCGGCGAAGCCCGTGGCCACCCAGTCGGGTGCACGTTCGCCTACCGCGACAAGCCGCGCCTTCATGCGCTGCGTCGCGACGCTCAGTCGGCGCTGCTGGATTCCGGCGGCTGGTCGCCGACCGTCCAGAGGCGCTCAAGCGCGTAGAACTCGCGAACGCGCGGCAGCATGACGTGGACGATGACGTCGCCCAGGTCCACCAGCACCCATTCGGCTTCGCGCTCGCCTTCCACGCCCAGCGGCATCACGCCGCACTTCTTGGCGAAACGCACCACTTCGTCGGCCACCGACTTCACGTGGCGGGTGGAGGTGCCGGACACCACGACCAGGTAGTCGGCGATGCTGGTCTTGCCGCGAACGTCGATCTCGACGGCATCCTTGGCCTTCATCTCCTCCAGCGCCAGGTGCACCTGCTTGAGGATCGCCTCCGGCGACGGGGCCGGGTCGGGCATCTGGGTCTTGATGACGTGGGCTTGGGTGGTCAACGCGGTACTCGGATCGGGAAAGACGAGCGCGATTATACGCCTGCCGGCCCTGTACCGCCCCGGTACAGGCCCTGGGCCCGGACGAAATCGGCCACGGGCCCGGCCAGCCAGTCCCCGGGCGGCTCTCCGGCCCGCAGCCGGCGCCGCAGTTCGGTGGCCGAGGCAGGGTGCAGCGGCATGTCCAGGCGCAGCAGGCGGCCTGCGGGCTCGTTGGCCAGGTCGGTGGCACGGTCCGTCCAGCGGCCGGCGCAGGCCTGGGCCAGGTCGTCGGGCAAGGCGTCCAGGCCGTGGCCAGGGCGCACCGCGACCACGAAATGGGCGAGCCCGAACAGCTCGCGCCAGTGGTGCCAGTCCGGCAGCCCACGGAACGCATCGGCACCCACCAGCCAGGCCAGCGGTGCGGCCGGGCCGCGTTCGGCGCGCAGCCCGCGCAGCGTGTCCACGGTCCAGGACGGGCCGTCGCGATGCAGTTCACGACGGTCCACGGTGAAGTGCGGCTCGCCGGCGATCGCCAGTTCCAGCATGCGGGCGCGCTGCGCCGCGCTGGCGCCGGGCGCCTGGCGGTGCGGCGGATCGGCGGCGGGAAGGAAGGCCACGTCCGCGCCCAGCGCGGCCTGCGCGGCGCGCGCCACGGCCAGGTGCCCCGCGTGGACCGGATCGAAGGTGCCGCCGTAGAGCAGCTCCCAGGCCATCAGGCCAGCAGCTTGCGGGCCCGGGCGTCGGCGATGCCGACCAGCAGGCGCTCGAGCATCAGCCAGGCGTCGCCGTCGCCGCGGCCCTTGGACGTGCGGTCGATGCGGCCGCATTCGGCGGCGAAGGCCTCCCAGCGCGACAGCGGGTGGCGCTCGAGCGCGCGGCGGTACATCGCCTGCTTGCTCTCCCAGATGCGCGCATCGCGCATGGCCGACATCACGTTGCCCGACTCGGCGGCGCGCGCCAGGCTGCAAAGCGTCAGCACTTCCTTGGCCACCATGGGCATCAATCCCGCCACCTGGTCGCCTTCGGCGCGCAGCCCGGCCAGCATGCGCACGGCGCGCACCGCTTCACCGGCCAGCGCGGCGTCGATGAGCTTGAACACGTCGAAGCGCGAGGAGTCGGCCACCAGCCGCTCCATCTGCTCGACGTCGATGGCCTCGGCCTTGGGCCCCTTCGACTCGCCCACCAGCAGGGCCAGCTTGTCCACTTCCTGGGCCGCGGCCAGCAGGTTGCCCTCGACGCGGTCGGCCAGCCGGCGCACGGCGTCGGGCGTGGCCACCAGGCCGCGGCTGCGCAGGCGGCGCTGCAGCCATTCGCCCAGTTCGTGGGTCTTGAGCGGGTACACCACCACCAGGTGGCCGACCTTGGCGATCGCCTCGCTCCACTTGCCGGCGTGGGCCTTGGACCACTCCTGCGCGGTGATCAGCAGCACCGTGTCGGGCGGCTGCCGGTCGCAGTATTCGCGCAGCGCCTCGCTGCCGTCCTTGCCGGGCTTGCCGCTGGGCAGGCGCAGGTCGAACAGGCGGCGGGTGGCGAACAGGCTCAGCGAAGCCACGCCCTGGGTGAGCGTGTTCCAGTTGAAGCCGCCGTCGGCGTCGTACACCTCGCGCTCGCCATAACCTTCCTCGCGCGCCCGGGCGCGGATGGCGTCGGCGGCCTCCTGCACCAGCAGCGGCTCGCCGCCCGCCACCAGGTAGACCGGGCGCAGCGGTTCGCCGGCGAGCTGTCGCTCGAGGCGATCGGGCTTGAGCTCCATGGGCGGGTTATTTCGCGCGCAGCACCGCGTCGAGCCGGCGCAGGATGGCCGCCTGCATGTCGCGGCGCAGTTCGCGCTGCAGCAATTCCTGCTCGGCCGGGCTGCCGGCGGAGGCGACGCTGTCGTAGGTGTACTCGCGGGTCAGCACCACTTCCTGCGCGGGCACCTGCACGGCGCCGGCGGCGTCGAGCAGTTCGAACTTCACCGCGTAGCGCGTTTCGTACTCGCGCACCTGGGCGCGGTCGTCGAGCGCCAGCGGGCGGGTGGCCAGCGATTCCGACACCACCTTGAGCGTGGCCGAGGGCTGGCCGTCGACCGCCGCCTGGGCGCCGGCGCGCGACAGCGCCGTGGACAGGCCCTGCGCCAGCGGGCTGTAGGGATCGGCCGACTGCACCTTCACCGGCCCCAGGTCGGTGGCCAGCGCCAGCGAGGCGCGGGGACGGAAACCGCAGGCCGCGAGGACCGCGACCAGGCAAACCAGGACCAGGAGACGCTGCATTGCCATTACCCCGCGACGATGTTGACGATCTTGCCCGGCACCACGATCACCTTGCGCACGGTCAAGCCTTCCATGAACTTTTGCACGTTCGGCTCCGCCAGTGCCAGCGCCTCGATGCTTTCCTTGCTGGCGCTGAGCGAAACCTCCAGCGTGGCGCGCAGCTTGCCGTTCACCTGGACCGCCAGCGTGGCGCCCTCGCGCACCAGGGCCGCCGGGTCGGCGACCGGGAACGCCTGGTCCTCGAGCGTGGCCTCGGCGTGGCCCAGCAGCTGCCAGAGCGCGTGCGAGGTGTGCGGCGTGATCGGGTTGAGCAGCAGCGTGACCGCCGTGAACGCTTCCTGGCGCAGGGCACGGCCCTGGTCGCTGGGGTCGTCGAACTTCGCGATCGCGTTCATCAGCTCCATCACCGCCGCGATGGCGGTATTGAAGGTGTGGTGGCGGCCGTAGTCGTCGCCCACCTTCTGGATGGTCTCGTGCAGCTGGCGGCGCAACGTGCGCTGCGCGGCGTCGAGCGTGGCCATGTCCAGCGCCGGCGCCGGGCCCGCGGCCACGTGCCTGTGCGCCTGGGCCCAGACCCGGCGCAGGAAGCGCGCCATGCCCTCCACGCCGGCTTCGTTCCACTCCAGGCTCTGCTCGGGCGGCGCGGCGAACATGGAGAACAGGCGCACCGTGTCGGCGCCGTACTTGTCCACCATCGTCTGCGGGTCGACGCCGTTGTTCTTGGACTTGGCCATCTTCTCGGTGCCGCCGATCTGCACCGGCAGGCCGTCGCTGCGCAGCACCGCGCCGGTGGCGTGGCCCTTGGCGTCGCGCACCACGTCCACGTCGGCCGGGTTGAACCAGTCGTTGGGCGCGCCCGGGTTCTCGCGGAAATACGTGTCGGCGATCACCATGCCCTGGCACAGCAGGTTGGTGGCGGGTTCATCCGTCGCCACCAGGCCCGCGTCGCGCATGAGCTTGTGGTAGAAGCGGAAATACATCAGGTGCATGATCGCGTGCTCGATGCCGCCGATGTACTGGTCGACCGGCAGCCAGTAGTTCGCGCGCTCGTCCACCAGGTCGGTGGCGCCGGGCGAGGTGTAGCGCGCGTAGTACCAGCTCGACTCCATGAAGGTGTCGAAGGTGTCGGTTTCGCGCTCGGCCGCACCGCCGCAGCCCGGGCAGGTGGTCTTGCGCCATTCCGGGTCGGCCTTGATCGGCGAGGCCATGCCGGTGAAGGCGACGTCCTCGGGCAGCACCACCGGCAGCTGGTCTTCGGGCACCGGCAGTGCGCCGCATTTTTCGCAGTACACCACCGGGATCGGGCAGCCCCAGTAGCGCTGGCGGCTGACGCCCCAGTCGCGCAGGCGGAAGTTCACCCGCCGCTCGGCCTGGTGGCCATGCGCCAGCTTGTGGGCGATGGCGTCGAACGCGGCCTTGGAACCCAGGCCGTCGAACTGGCCGGAGTTGACCAGGCGCAGCGGCGTCGCCGCCTTGTCGGCGTACCAGTCCTGCCACGTGGACGGGTCGTAGGTTTCACCCTCGACCGCGATCACCTGCTTGATCGCCAGCCCGTACTTGTGCGCGAACTCGAAGTCGCGCTGGTCGTGGCCGGGCACGGCCATCACCGCGCCGGTGCCGTAGCCCATCAGCACGAAGTTGGCGATCCACACCGGCACCTTGTCGCCCGTGACCGGGTGCACGGCGTACAGGCCGGTGGCGATGCCCTTCTTTTCCTGCGTCTCGAGCTCGGCCTCGGACACGCCGCCGCGGCGGCATTCGTCGACGAAGGCGCGCACTTCGGGATTGCCCGACGCCGCCCACAGCGCCACCGGGTGTTCGGCGGCGACGGCGAGGTAGGTCACGCCCATCAGCGTGTCGGGGCGCGTGGTGAAGACGGTGAGCGGCTCGGCCAGCGCTTCGATGCCGAACTTGATTTCCAGGCCTTCGCTGCGGCCGATCCAGTTGCGCTGCATCGTCTTGACCGCGTCGGGCCAGCCGGGCAGCGTGTCCAGGCCGTCCAGCAGCTCCTGGGCGTAGTCGGTGATCTTGAGGAACCACTGCGGGATCTCGCGCTTTTCCACCAGCGCGCCGCTGCGCCAGCCGCGGCCGTCGATCACCTGCTCGTTGGCCAGCACGGTGTGGTCCACCGGGTCCCAGTTCACCACCGAGTTCTTGCGGTACACCAGGCCCTTCTTCAGCAGGCGGGTGAACATCAGCTGCTCCCACCGGTAGTACTCCGGCGTGCAGGTGGCGAACTCGCGGGTCCAGTCGTAGGCGAAGCCCAGGCGCTGCAGCTGGGCGCGCATGTGCTCGATGTTCCTGTAGGTCCACTGCGCCGGCGCGGTCTTGTTCTTGATGGCGGCGTTTTCGGCCGGCAGGCCGAAGGCGTCCCAGCCCATCGGCTGCAGCACGTTGAAGCCCTTCATGCGGCGGTGGCGGCTGATGACGTCGCCGATGGTGTAGTTGCGCACGTGGCCCATGTGCAGCGCGCCCGACGGGTACGGCAGCATGGACAGGCAGTAGTACTTGGGCCGCGTGGTGTCTTCGCGCACCTGGAAGGCGCCGGTGGCCTGCCAATGGGTCTGCGCGGCGGTTTCCACCGCCTTCGGGTCGTAGGCGTTGGGGTCTTGGATGTCGGACATGGGGTTGGGACAGGAAAAAACAGGCTCCCAGCGTAACAAATCGGCGCGCCCGCCGGGCGCGTCGCGGGCTGCGCCGGGCCGCCGCGAGGGGCCATGACGGCACCCCGCCGCCAACGGGTACCATCGGGGCTCCACTCCAGGGGAACCCCATGCACCCGACCCGCCGACTGCTGCCGATCGCCCTTTGCCTTGCCTTGCCCGCGCTCGCGCAGGCCGAGACCCTCGCCGTGCACTGCGGCCAGCTGTTCGACAGCGCCAGCGGCCGCAGCCGGGCCGAGCAGACCGTGGTGGTGGCCGACGGCAAGGTGCGCGAGATCCGGGCCGGCATGGCCGCGGTGGAGGGCGCGCGCTCGGTGGACCTCAAGGGCCACACCTGCAGCCCCGGCTGGATCGACCTGCACGTGCACCTGGACGGCCAGTCCAGCCCCGACAGCTATTCCGAGGGCTTCCGCCTCAACCCCGAGTTCACCGTGCTGCGCTCCACCGGCTATGCGCGCAAGACCCTGCATGCCGGCTTCACCACGGTGCGCGACCTGGGCGGCGACACCACCCTGGACCTGCGCGACGCCATCAACCAGGGCCTGGTGGAAGGCCCGCGCATCTACGCCGCCGGGCGGTCCATCGCCACCACCGGCGGCCACGCCGACATCACCAACGGCCTCAACCGCCAGTTGGCGCAGGCCGTGGGCACGCCGGGCCCGATCGAGGGCGTGATCAACAGCCCCGACGAAGCCCGCGCCGCCGTGCGCCAGCGCTACAAGGAAGGCTCGGACGTCATCAAGATCACCGCCACCGGCGGCGTGCTGAGCTACGCCAAGAACGGCGACGGCCCGCAGTTCACCCAGACCGAAATCGAAGCGGTGGTGGCCGCCGCCAAGGACTACGGCTACCGGGTCGCGGCCCACGCCCACGGCAAGGAAGGCATGCGCCGGGCCATCGAGGGCGGCGTGGTCAGCATCGAGCACGGCACCTACATGGACGATGAAATCTTCGGGCTGATGAAGAAACACGGCACGTGGTACGTGCCCACCATCAGCGCCGGCAAGTTCGTGGCCGAGAAGTCCAAGGTCGACGGCTTCTATCCCGCCGTGGTGCGCCCCAAGGCCGCGACCATCGGCGCGCGGATCCAGGACACGTTCGGCCGCGCCTGGCGTGCCGGCGTGAAGATCGGCTTCGGCACCGACGCCGGCGTCGGCCACCACGGTGACAACGCCGACGAGTTCATCTTCATGGTCGAAACGGGCTACCCCGCCGCCGCGGCGCTGCAGTCCGCCACCCTCGGCGCCGCCGAAGTGATCGGCGCCACCGACATCGGCCAGCTCGCACCGGGCTTCCGCGCCGACATCGTGGCCATGCCGGGCGATCCGCTGGCCGACATCCAGGCGGTGAAGAAGGTGGACTTCGTGATGAAGGATGGCGTGGTCTACCGCCAGCCATAAGCCGGCGCCTGCCCGGCGCCCCGACTTGTTACCCCGCCGGGCCGGCCCCATAACCGGCTCGAGCCCCTTTTGCCCGGACCCGCCCATGACCGCCGCCAGCCCCCACGTTTTCGACGCCAGCCTGCCCCAGTTCGAACAGGAGGTGCTGCTCAAGTCGAAGGAAGTGCCGGTGCTGGTCGATTTCTGGGCCACGTGGTGCGGGCCCTGCAAGACGCTTGGCCCGGTCCTGGAAAAGCTGGCCGCCGAATTCAACGGCGGGTTCCTGCTGGCCAAGGTGGACGTGGACAAGGAACAGCAGCTGGCCGGCTATTTCCAGATCAAGTCGGTGCCCACGGTGATGCTGGTGAAGGATGGCCAGATCGTCGACGGCTTCCCCGGCGCGCTGCCCGAGGGCCAGCTGCGCGAGTTCCTCACCCACCACGGCGTGCAGCCGGTGGCCGAGGTCGAGCCCGCCGCGCCCGAAGCCGACGCCCCGCTGGACCCGCACGAGGAAGTGGTGCGCCTGCGCGCCGCCGTGCTGGCCGAACCGGACAAGGACGAAACCCGGCTCGACCTGGCCCTGGCCCTGCTCAGGACCGGCGCGGTGGCCGAAGCCGAGGCCCTGCTCGACGCCCTGCCCGCCAACCTGGCCCAGGACGACCGCGCCCTGCGCGGCCGTGCGCGCCTGGGCTTCGCGGCCCTGCTCACCAACGCCCCGCCCGCGGCCACGCTGGCCGCCGCCATCGCCGCCGACCCGGCCGACCTGCGCGCACGCCACCTGCTGGGCGCGCACCTGATCGTGGCCGGCGACGCGCCGGCGGGCATGGACCAGTTCCTGGAGATGCTGCGGCGCGACCGCGCCTTCCAGGACGGCCTGCCGCGCAAGGCCCTGATCGACGCCTTCCGCGTGGTCGAGGACGAAGATCTTGTCGGCACCTACCGCCGCAAGATGGCCTCGCTGATCTTCTGAGCCGTCGATGAAAGCCTCCCGCCTCCGCCTCTGGCTCAATTTCTGGCCGCCGTTCCTGTTCTCGGGCATGCGCGTGTCGCACATTTCCGACGACTACCGCCACGCGCGGGTGGAGTTGCGGCAGCGCTGGTACAACCGCAACTACGTCGGCACGCACTTCGGCGGCAGCCTGTTCGCGATGACCGATCCGTTCTGGATGATCATGCTGATGCAGCGCATCGGCCCCGGTTACCTGGTCTGGGACCAGGCGGCCGAGATCCGCTTCGTCAAGCCGGGCCGTGGCACCGTGGTGGCCGAGTTCCGGCTGCAGGACGCCGTGGTCGAGCAGCTGCGCGCCGCCGCCGAAGGCGGCGAGAAGGTGCTGCACTGGTTCGAGATGGACGTGACCGACCCGGCCGGAGACGTCGTGGCGCAGGTGCGCAAGCAGGTCTACGTGCGCAAGAAGCGCCCCTCCCCCTGACCCGGCCTCCCTGGGCGGCGGGCGGAGCGTGAACTGCGTCACGCTTTCATGGGTGGGTTGCCAGCCCCGCGCGCTGACGTATGCTGGACAGCCCGGCCCCCCGCCCCGCCAGACCCTCGCGCCATGCAGCAGGAAGAAGAGCTTTCCCCAGAGGAGCTGACCGCGCTGCTCTCCAGCTACATGCCGGAGATCCCGGGCTATCGCGTGCTGCGCCGGATCGGCAAGGGCGGCATGTCCCAGGTGTACCTGGGCGTGCAGGAATCGTTGGACCGCCAGGTGGCGGTGAAGGTCATGTCCCCCGCCGCGCTCACCGACGAAATCAGCAAGCAGCGCTTCGAGCACGAGGCGCGCACCATCGCCAAGCTCGAGCACCCCTGCATCGTCGGCATCCACGAGGTCGGTCGCACCCGCCAGGGCCTCCTTTATTACGTGCTGCCCTACCTGGCCAAGGGCCACCTGGGCCAGCGCGATTTCACCCAGGACGAAGACCGCGCCATCGAGGTGCTGCGTTCGCTGCTGTCGGCGCTCGAATACGCCCACGCGCGCGGCATCGTGCACCGCGACGTCAAGGCCGAGAACGTATTGTTCGACAACGCCGACCGGCCGCTGCTCACCGACTTCGGCATCGCGCTGAGCAAGCGCGACCAGACCCGCATCACCACCGCGGGACTGGCCGTGGGCAGCGGCGGCTACATGGCGCCCGAACAGGCCCGCGGCGAAGTGGTGGACGGCCGCGCCGACCTCTACAGCGTGGGCGTGCTGGCCTACGAACTGCTGATGGGCCGCCTGCCCTACCAGGCCTCCGACCCGCTGGCCCTGGCCCTGATGCATGCGCAGGACCCGGTGCCGCGCCTGCCGCCCGAGAAGAAGCACTGGCAGCCCTTCCTCGACCGCGCGATGGCCAAGTCGCCGGACAACCGCTACCGCAACGCCCAGCAGATGCTGGGCGCGCTCAACCAGATCGCCAGCGGCAAGCCCGTGGAGCCGATGGTGGACATGGGCAAGGTCGGCGCCTTCTTCAGCGCGCGCTGGAAGCCGATGGTGAGCGCGCTGGCCGGCGTTGCGCTGGTGGTGGTGGCCGTGGCCTGGCTCCAGCGCGACCGCCCCGCCGAACCCGAGTCCGACTTCTTCACGGTGCAGGACAGCGCGCCGGCCGCCGACGCTCCGGTCGAACCCGCGGCCGCGCCGGTGGACGCGGCGCTGGCCAACGCCGCGCAGGCCCCGGCGCCGGGCCTGTTGCCCGTGCCGTTCGCGCAGGTGACCGCCGAGGTGTCCGTGGTGCCGCTGGACTACGACCCCACCCGCATCGGCGCACGCGAACTCGCGGCGGCGCGCCGCCAGATCGATCGCCAGCGGCTGAGCCTGCCGCCCGGCGACAACGCCATGCAGTCGCTGCGCGAAGCGCGTGCCCTGGCCCCGCGCGAACCCGCGCTGCCGCGCCTGGCCGACGAAGTGGTGGCCTTCTACGCCAGCCGCATCGGCGACGCCGTGGTCGCCGGCAAGGACGACGAGGCGCGTGAGAACTACGAGCGCATCGCGCCGTTCGTGACCGAACTCAAGCGCGAACAGGGCAAGCCCTGGGTCGCACTGCGCACCTCGCTGCCGCCGGCCCTGCTCAAGCGCCTGCAGGCGGGCCTGAAGGCGCTCGATGCGCAGGCCGTGGACCGCACCAAGGCGCTGGCCACCGCGCTGGAAGTACCGTCGCAGTCGCTCGAACCCGCGTGGTCGCAGGCCATTGCCCTGCCCAAGGCCGGCGAACCGATGAAGGACACCGGCGCCGCGATGGTGCTGGCCACGGTGCCGCGCGGCGACCGCGCCGGCCTCGCCGCGATGCGCTCGGAGGTCACGCGCAGCGAATACGCCGCGTTCGCCTCCGGCACCGGCCGCCCCGCTTCGCGCTGCCGCAATCGCCTGGCGCCGATCACACTCAAGAAGCGCACCTGGGACAACCCGGGCTTCAACCAGGGCGGCAACCACCCCGTGGTGTGCGTGAGCTACGACGACGCGCGCGCCTACGCCCAGTGGCTCAGCCGCCGCACTGGCACCGAGTACCGCCTGCCCACGCGCGGCGAATGGAACCCGCTGGCCGCCGGACGCGGCAGCGGCAATGCCTGCAGCGACGGTCGCATCGCCTGCGGCAGCGAAGGCACCGTCGCCGCCACCCAGGGCCCGGCCAGCGGCATCGGCCTGACCGGCGTGCGCGGCAATGCCCGCGAGTGGCTTTCCGACTGCGCCCGCGGCTGCCAGCGGCGGCTCGTGGCCGGCACCGGCTGGCGCGACCCGCCGGCGCGCGCCAATGCCGGGCAGGCCGACGATTTCGACGCCGACACCGGCTTCGACGACATCGGCTTCCGCCTGGTGCGCACCGTCAACGCGAGCGAGCTCGGCGCGCGCTAGTTGCCCTACAATCGCGGCATGCGAAGACTCCGCGCGTACTTCTTCACCGGCCTGCTCACCCTGCTGCCGATCTGGCTGGTCTGGATCGTGTTCAAGTTCGTGCTGGGCATGCTGTCGGGCATCAGCCAGCCGGTGGTCGGGCCGCTGTCGGTGCAGCTGGCGGGCGCACACCCGGAAATGCTGGGCTGGCTGGACGATCCCTTCACGCAGTCGGCCATCGCGGTGGTGGCCACCATCGCGGTCATCGTGGGCGTGGGCGCGCTGGCCCGGCGCGTGGTGGGCCAGCGCCTGCTGGCCTGGGTGGAGGGCCTGATTGCACGCATCCCGCTGCTCAAGACCGTGTACGGCAGCGCGCGCAAGCTGCTCGACCTGCTGCAGACCAAGCCCGACGGCACCCAGCGCGTGGTGCTGATCGATTTCCCGCACCGCGAGATGAAGTGCATCGGCTTCGTCACCCGCGTGATGCGCGAAGAAGGCACCGGCCGCGAACTCGCCGCCGTCTACGTGCCCACCACGCCCAACCCCACCTCGGGCTACCTGGAAATCGTGCCGGTGGAAAAGCTCACGCCCACCGACTGGACCGTGGACGAGGCCATGGCCTTCATCATCTCCGGCGGCGCAGTGAGCCCGGATTCGATTCCCTTCGACCGCCCTGGCGCCAGCACGTGACCAGCCACGAACGGGCCAACCGGCTGTTCCTGGTGCTGGCGGTGTTCTTCGTCAGCAATGCGCTGCTGGCCGAGTTCATCGGCGTGAAGATCTTCGCGCTCGAGGACACGCTGGGCCTGCTGCCCTTCGAGTGGAACCTGTTCGGCCAGACCGGCTCGCTCAATTTCACCGCCGGTACGCTGCTGTGGCCGATCGTTTTCGTGATGACCGACATCGTCAACGAGTTCTACGGCAAGCGCGGCGTGCGCTTCATCAGCTGGCTGGCCGTGGGCGTGATCGTCTACGGGTTCGTGTTCGCCTACCTGGCCATTGCGCTGGCGCCCGCCGGCTGGTGGGTGGGCGTGGCCGCCGACCAGGGCGTGCCCGATTACCAGAAGGCGTTCGCTGCCGTGTTTGGCCAGGGCTTGTGGACCATCGGCGGCTCGCTGGTGGCCTTCCTGGTGGGCCAGCTGATCGACGTGAGCGTGTTCCACCGCATCCGCCACGCCACCGGCGAGCGCC
Source organism: Arenimonas sp. (assembly GCA_026398695.1). Classification (GTDB taxonomy): domain Bacteria; phylum Pseudomonadota; class Gammaproteobacteria; order Xanthomonadales; family Xanthomonadaceae; genus Arenimonas. The sequence continues at coordinate 1,186 of JAPLSJ010000070.1, read as the reverse complement.
TGGTGTGGCTGCGCGCCACCGGCTCCACGGCGGTGTCGCAGCTGGTGGACAGCTTCGTGGTGCTCTACATCGCCTTCGTGCTGGGCCCGCAGAAATGGTCCATCGATCTGTTCCTGGCCGTGGGCACGCTCAACTACGCCTACAAGATGCTGGCCGCCATCGCGCTGATCCCGCTGCTGTACCTGGTGCGCCGCAGCATCACCGCCTACCTCGGCGCCAGCCAGGCCGCGCAGCTGCGCTCGGCCGCCGCCCGCGATTGACCTTCGCCAAGGAACGCCGCATGAAATGCCTCGCCCTGCTCCTCACGCTGTGCCTGTCCCTGCCCGCATCCGCCAACGACCTGTGGTCGGGCCCCGACGGCCAGCCATTGCCCGACACGGCCTCCCGCCAGGCCAAGCGCGGCTTCTCGGGCGCCCTGGTGATCACGGCCGACCGCGACTGGGCGATGAAGTGGGCCAACCCGGCCGAAGGCGCACCCGCCATCGCCGGGGCCACTGAAGTCCGCCGCGGCGGCCAGCTGGCCGTGCTGGTGTTCTTCGCCAACCCCAGGCTCGACGCGGCGCGCAAGGCCGACGTGCGCTGCGACATCCGCGTGCTGCGTCCCGATGGCTCGGTCTCGGCCGACCAGAAGAACCTCGTGTGCTACCAGGGCCCGGCACTGGGCGACGAACACCACACCTACCTGTCGGCGCCGGTGGTGAAGTTCACCGCCGAGCCCGCGGACCTCGCCGGCCCCTGGACGGTCAGCGTGACCCTGCGCGACGGCGGCCGCCGCGTGACGCTGCCGCTGGAAGCCAAGTTCACCCTGGTGGATTGATCGTGGCCGGGCGTTCCTCCCGCGTTCTGGCCTGGTGGTTGGCGGGCGGCGTCGCGACTCTGCTGCTGGCGGTGGTTGCCGCGTACTTCATCAACCCGCTGGGCACCGCGTCCTGGGACGTTCGCGCGCGGCTGCTCGGCTACATGGTGTACCGCACGTCGTCGGTGTCCATGGCGCCCACGCTGGTGCCAGGCGACGTGGTGCTGTTGGATTCGAAGGCATATCTGCGGTCCGCGCCCGGGCGTGGCGACGTCATCGTCTTCGTTCCCCCTGGCCAGCCCGACGACACGCCCTTCATCAGCCGGGTGGTGGCCGTGGCCGGCGATCGCGTGGCGCTGACGAAGGGAACGGTTTTCATCAACGACCAGC
>JAPLSJ010000112.1 GCA_026398695.1 Arenimonas sp. | reverse complement strand
AGGATAAGGGACGTGCCAAGCATGTTCGTTCCACCGTCAGCCACAGGAGGTCCAAGTATAGGCATCAGGAACGGGGTCAGGTTCACTTCTTTTCGCTAACGTTCTGTTAGTGAAAAGAAGTGAACCTGACCCCGTTCCTGATGCCTATACTTGGACCTCCTGTGGCTGACGGTGGAACGAACATGCTTGGCACGTCCCTTATCCTGGCCGCCGTTGGCGGCGTTGTGGCGATCATCGCGGTCATCGTGTTCTTCTGGGTCATCGCGCTGCGGCGCGTGGTGCCGGTGAATGAAGTGCACATCATCCAGACGCGCAACAACACCGTGTCCTACGGCAAGGGCTTCGACAGCAACACCTACTACGAATGGCCCTCGCGCCTGCCGCTGATCGGCCTGCAGCGCGTCACCCTGCCGGTGTCGAACTTCTCGATCGACCTGCCGGACTACGCGGCGTACGACAAGGAACGCGTGCCTTTCCTGGTGCACGTGATGGCCTTCTTCCGCATCAACGACTCCAACACCGCCGCCCAGCGCGTGGCCTCGTTCGATGAACTGAAGATGCAGCTCACCGCCATCGTGCAGGGCTCGGTGCGCACGGTGCTGGCCGGCCACGAGATCGACCAGATCATGCTCGACCGCAGCCGCTTCGGCGAAGCCTTCACCAAGGAAGTGCAGCCGCAGCTGGGCGGCTGGGGCGTGGAGGCCATCAAGAACATCGAGCTGATGGACATCCGCGACAGCAAGGAAAGCGACGTCATCCACAACATCATGGCCAAGCGCACCTCGGGCATCGAGCGCGAGTCGCGCCTGGTGGTGGCCGACAACAGCCGCCAGGCCGAGATGGCCGAGATCGCCGCCAAGCGCGAGATCGAAATGTCGCGCCAGCTGGCCGCCGAACAGGTGGGCCTGCGCACCGCTGAAAAGGACAAGAACGTCGGCGTGGCCAACGAGCAGGCCTCCCAGCAGGTGAAGGTGCAGCAGCGCGAAACCGCGGCCAAGGAAATGGACGTGGTGCAGGTGAAGAACGTGCGCGGCGCCGAGATCAGCCGCGAAGTGGCCGTCATCACCGCCGCCCAGGCCAAGGAAGTGGCCATCGTGCAGGCCGACGCCGCCAAGCAGGTGGCCATCGTCTCGGCCGAGGGCACCAAGCAGGTGGCGATTGTTTCCGCCGAGGGCAACAAGCAGCAGACCGTGCTCACGGCCGAAGGCCAGCTGGAAGCCGCCAAGCGCAACGCCGAGGGCATCGCGCTGGAAGGCCACGCCAAGGGCTCGGCCGAAACCGCCATCCTGATGGCGCCGGTGGACGCGCAGATCAAGCTGGCCGAGAAGATCGGCAGCGACCAGGGCTACCAGACCTACCTGCTGGGCATCCGCAACATCGAAGCGGCGCAGGCCGTGGGCATGGCCCAGGCCGAAGCGCTCAAGACCGCCGACGTGAAGGTGATCTCCAACGCCGGTACCCCGGGCAAGGGCCTGTCGAACGTGATGGACCTGTTCTCGGCCGACGGCGGCACCGCCGTGGCCAGCATGCTCGAGGGCCTGGCGCAGTCGCCCGAGGGCAAGAAGCTGCTGGAGAAGTTCGTCAGCAAGCCTGCGGATGCGCCCAAGAAGTAAGCGCGCCGCCAGCCTGCCACGCTGGACGGCATGGGTGGCGCTGCTGGCTTTGGCCGGCTGCGCCACCACGCCGCCGGGCCCCACGCCGGCGCAGGTGCGCGACGACATCGTGCGGCGTTTGCCGGCCACGCTGGCCGATCGCGCGGGCTGGGCCGCCGACATCGAAACGGCCCTGAGCGTGCAGGACATCGCGCCCACGCCGGAAAACCTCTGCGCCGTGCTGGCGGTGACCGAACAGGAGTCGGGCTACCAGGCCGACCCGCCGGTGGCGAACCTGCCGGCCATCTCACGCCGTGAGATCGAGCGGCGCGCGGCGGCCCTGCACGTGCCGCGGCTGCTGCTGGACGCCGCGCTGAAGATCAATTCGACCGACGGCCGCAGCTACGCCGACCGCCTGGCCCGCGTGCGCACGGAGCGCGAGCTGAGCGAGATCTACGAGGACCTCTCCAGCCGCGTGCCGCTGGGCAAGCGCCTGCTGGCCGACCACAACCCGGTGCAGACCGGCGGGCCGATGCAGGTGTCCATCCCGTTCGCGCAGGCGAACGCCGAAAAATACCCGTACCCGGTGGAGCAGGGCATCCGCCGCGAAGTATTCACCCGCCGCGGCGGCATGTATTTCGGCATCCTGCATTTGCTGGGCTACGACACGCCCTACGAGCGCAAGGTGCACCGCTTCGCCGACTTCAACGCCGGCTGGTACGCCAGCCGCAACGCCGCCTTCCAGAATGCGGTGGCGGTGGCCAGCGGCCGCAGCCTGGCCCTCGACGGCGACCTGCTTGCGCCCGGTGCCGCGATGGACGAACCCGGCGAAACCGAGCGCGCCGTGCGCTCCCTGTCCGGCGCCATCGCGATGGACGAGCGCGCCATCCGCCGGGCGCTGCAGCAAGGCAATCAGCTGGACTTCAACCGGACCGACCTGTTCGAACGGGTGTTTGCCCTGGCCGAGCAGCGCGGCGGGCAGCCCTTGCCGCGCGCGATGATCCCCGGCATCACCCTCGACAGCCCGAAGATCACCCGCGAACTCACCACCGCCTGGTTCGCCACCCGCGTGAACGACCGCTACCAGCGCTGCATGGCGCGCTGACCGGCGCAAAGACGGGGCACCGCCTCCTCATGGCGCGCGGGCCGGTGCTAGGCTGATGGCCTGACACCATCCAATCGCGAGCACCCCGATGACGTCCAGTTCCCCTTATCCCATCGGCATCCCCGGCGAACCCTGGGGCGCCGAACACGTGGCCACGTGGCGCCAGCACCAGCGCGTGCAGCGCAGCTATGCCGACGACGTGGTCACGCGCGTGGAGGCCCTGCGCGACACGCTGGACGTGGTCGAGTACGGGCAGCTGGCCTACGGCGCCGACACCTACCCGCTGTTCGCGCTCAAGTCGCGCGGCTGGAACGACGCGCTGCCCTGCGCCCTCGTCACCGGCGGCGTGCACGGCTATGAAACCAGCGGCGTGCACGGCGCGCTGCAGTTTGCCGAGAGCCACGCCGCCGACTACGCCGGCCGCTTCAACCTGCTGGTGGCGCCCTGCGTGAGCCCCTGGGACTACGAGCGCATCCAGCGCTGGAACGCCAACGCCGTGGACCCGAACCGTCAGTTCCGCGCCGACGGCTACGCCGCCGAGTCCGCCGCGCTGGCGGCGCTGGTGGCGCCGCTGCGCGAGCGCTTCGTGGTGCACATCGACCTGCACGAAACCACCGACAGCGACGAGTCCGAGTTCCGCCCGGCCAAGGCCGCGCGAGAAGGCGACGCGTTCGAACCCGGCGAAATCCCCGACGGCTTCTACACCGTCGGCGACACCGAAGACCCGCAGCCGGCGTTCCAGGCCGCCGTCATCGCCGCCGTGGCGAAGGTGACCCACATCGCGCCGCCCGACGCGCACGGCCAGATCATCGGCGAGGCCGTGGTGCAGCCCGGCGTCATCAACTACCCGGTGCGCGAACTGGGACTGTGCGCGGGCGTGACCCCGGCGCGCTGGCGCACCACCACCGAGGTCTACCCCGACAGCCCGCGCGCCACGCCCCAGCAGTGCAACGACGCCCAGGTGGCGGCGGTGCGCGCCGCGCTGGATTTCGCGCTGGCCGCCGCCGGGCAGGGCTGAAGCAACGGACAGGCCGGGGACGCCGATGCGTATCGCCCTGATGGTGTGCGTGTGCCTGGTCCTGTCCGCCTGCGGGTACGACAAGCCGCCGCGGGACTTCCGCCCTGAAAGCCGCAGCTGCGGTTCGCTGGCCGGCGATTTTGTCGTGGACGAAGCCGACCTGCGCTGGCTGGCGCCAAAGCACGCGCTGCCGGTGGGCGTGCGCTTCCCGTTCCTGAGCATCGAGGATCCCGGCAACGGCATCCTGACGATGGTGCTGCGCCGGCGCACGTCCGACGTGCTGGCCGAAGCGGCCACGCTGCGGATCACCGACCCGGACAGCTACCGCGCCTGGCGAGCCTCGGTGCTTGGCGAACCCGCCGACGCGCAGGCCTGGAACACTCGCGGCGCCAGCGCCTGGCCGGCCGTGTCGCACCGCTGGCAGATGTCGGCCGGGGACTGCCAGGGCGGCTGGCGCGGCGGTTCGGCGGGCCTGGAAATCACCCCGCGCGCGGGCAGCGAACCCACCGAGCACCTGGCCTTCGTGTCGCTCGCACGGGGTGAGGGCGGCGGCCTGCTGGTGCAGCACCACGTGCGCAGCAAGCGCAACACCGGCATGAGCTTCCGCGGCCAGGAGCTGCGCTGGTACGGCTACGCCTATTCCGACTGGCACCGCATTCCCGCCGCGCCGGCCGGCAGCCTGCCCGCTGCGCTCACGGCGGCCGACCTGCCGGCGATGCCCGACCGCAGCCAGCGCATGGCCCTCGAGCACGCGCGCAGCGCCCAGTGGGACCAGTTCCAGACCTGGCTTCGCGCGCAGCTGCCGCCCGACACCACCGTCACCGTCTTCCGCGAGCGGCAGATGGACCCCGCGGCCATGGACCTGCCCCTGGGCCAGACCCGCGTGGAAATCGCCGGCCACTGGACCATCGGCGCGCCTGACCCGTTCACGCCGCTGCTGCAGTCCCGCCCCGACGTGAGCGACATCGAGGTCAAACAGTCCCGCCTGCAGGCCAACAACCGGCCCTACCTGCTGCTGGAATTCACGCTGACGGCCCCGCCCAGACGGGGCGCCGATCAGTAGCGGCAGCCCGGCTGCGTTCGCGTGGCGGCGATGCAGGTTTGGCCGGCGGGACCAACTTTTCGCGACTCTTCTTGCATCTCCCTTACAGGCCGGCGAGCCCCCGATGAGCCCGAACGCAAAGAGATCCTGGTTGGCCCTCGCCCTGGTGGCCGTGGCCCTGCTGGCCGGTGGCTGCAGCCGCAGCAGCTTCGAGCCGCCCGATCTGCAGGGGCGCCCGATGATGGTCCACCAGGACGGCCAGCCGCGCCTGTGGGTGCTGACCAAGCAGGAGGAAACCCGCACCGTTGGCGTGGGCGGCAGCGGCCGGACGATGCGCTGGCGCGAAGACACGTTCTTCCATTTCCGCGTGCAGGCTTTCGATCCCGCCACGGTGCAGCCGCTGTGGGCGCATCGGCTGCTGACCCTGGGTGACACCCAGGCCAGTGGCACGCGACCCTCGCGCGTGATCGGTTCGTCGGCGGCGGGCAAGCTGCTGGGTCAGGACGGCAACGTGGTGTGGGTGCTGATCGACCAGAAGCCCTTCGCGGTGAACGTGGTGGACGGCACCCTGCTGTCCGACGCGGCCGGGCTGGAACAGCGCAATCCCGAGTTGCTCGGCCTGCTGCCCTCCGACGCCAGCCACTACAGTTTCGACCGCGGGCTGGTGCTGCTGGCGGCCGATGCGCGCCGCTTCGTGGTGCGCGGCCCCGGGCTGGTGGCGCAGGCCTACGTGCCTGCGTCGCCCCCGCCGCCCCCGCCGCCCGACCTCAAGTCCAACGGCTCGCCGCGCATCGTGCCGCTGCTGCCCTTCGGCGAGGTGCCAACGCGACTGGCCAAGCTCGACGGGCGTTGGTTGGCGCTTTATTCGGAGAAGGAAGCAGCGGACGCCGCGGACGACGATTGGGGCGAAAACCTGCGTTACCCCTACCAGATACTCGACGAGGGCGCGCAGGTGCGCCGCTCGATGTGGTCGCCGCGCATCGTTTCCGCCCAGCGCTTCGACGAGGTCTTCGACCGCATCGAGTCGCTGGAGCCCATCCCTGGCGCGCCGAGTTTCCTGAAGGGGCGCTTCTTCAGGGACCTGGCCACGGGCGAACCCATGGCCATGTCGTCGCCGTCCGGCCTGATGGTGTGGCATCGCACGCGCATCGACAGCGCCGGCCGCCTGGCCCTGACGCGGCTCGATGACAAGCTGCGCACCCTGTGGACCACCGAACTGCCGCTTAGCGAAAGCAGCATCACCACGCCGGTGATCTACTGGCAGCTTCCCGACAAGGTAGTGGTGATGGGAACGCTGGAAAACCTGCAGGACGACGTAAGCCGGCAGGAACAGTATCTGGTGGCGGTGTCTCTGGCCGACGGCAAGCGCCAGGCCTGGAACCTCGTCGCCGAGAAGCCCTTGCCCTGAGACCGACGCGCAAGCTGCGCCGCGGCGACTTCAGTCGCGGCATCCCAGCTGGGCGCGCACGCTGGCCATCTGTCCGGCCGCCACCGCCTTGGCGTCGGCGTCCGACAGCACGCCTTCCTCGTTGCGCACGATGCGGAACTTGCCGTCGGGCTGCAGCAGCCACACCGCGAAGCCGCAATAGAAGCCGGCGTGCGGATAGTCCACGCGGTAGTCCGCCGCCACGTAGCGCCCCAGGCGCGGTGCGCCGGCGGGGTCGTCGTACCAGGTCAGGCGCAGCACCTGGCGCTGCTTCGGTTCGCCCGCCGCCTGGTTGAAGGCAATGCGCGCGGACTGCGATTCGGGCGAGGAGAGCAGGGCGGCGGCGTCGGGGTCGAAAAGGGCGCGCACGGCGGTGAAATCGCCGCGGTCCTTGGCGGCCAGGTAGGCCAGGGTCTGTTCGGTGACCGTGCGCTTGTCGTCGTCGCTGGGCGGCGTTTTTGGGGCGGGTTGGCCCGGGGCCTCGGTGGGTGCCGATCCGCCGGCGACGCACTTCAGCTGTTGGCTGAAAGTCTGCGTACCGGCCGGGGCGGCGGTGTCCGGATCCGCGTCGTTGGCCAGCGGGGCCGTGACCTCGAAGCGATAGCGGCCCAGCTGCGCGCGTCGTCCCTGGCACACCTGTTCGGCCACGGGCAGCAGCCCCGCCTGGGCCTGGGCTTCGTTGACCGTGCCCGGCAGCATCACGCGAAGCTCGTAGTCGTCGGCCGAGACCTGGCGCACCTCGACCTGCACCGGCTTCGCCGCAGCGGCGGGCGAAGGCAGGGCCACCAGGGCCACGGCAAGCATCATGACTCGCATCGGGCACTCACCGTGACGGAAAGGCCCATTGTCCCCGGGGCCCCCGACTTCTGCCATAGGCGCCCCGGCGCCAGCGGTGTCACTGTCGTGGCACCAACACTCCCAGGGGAACCCGCATGACCACCACCCGTCGCGACCTTCTCAAGCTCGGCGCCCTTGCGGCGGCCGGCTCGGTGCTGCCTTCGCTGGGGGCGGCGCAAACAGCCGCCGCGATCCCGAAGGCGGAAAAACCGCTGCGCATCCTCATCCTCGGCGGCACCGGCTTCACCGGCCCGTTCCAGGTGAACTACGCGCTGGCGCGGGGCCACAAGGTCACCCTGTTCAATCGCGGCCAGCGGTCTTCGCCCGAATGGCCGGGCACGGTGGAACAGCTGCACGGCGACCGCAACACCGGCGACCTCAGCGCGCTCGACGGCCGCGAGTGGGACGTGTGCATCGACAACCCCACCAGTCTGCCGTTCTGGGTGCGCGACGCGGGCCAGGCGCTCAAGGGCAGGGTGGGGCACTACCTCTTCATCTCCACCATCTCCGTTTACGCCGACGGTGCGAAGCCCGGCATCGACGAAGACGCACCGCTGGCGCAGTACAAGGGCAGCGACGCCATGGCCGAGACCATCGAGAAGCTGCGCGCCGACGTCGAAAACCTGTACGGCCCGCTGAAGGCGCTGAGCGAGGCCGAGGCGCACAAGCAGTTCGGCGACAAGGTGACCATCGTGCGCCCCGGCTTCATCGTCGGCCCGCGCGACGACACCGACCGCTTCACGTACTGGCCCAAGCGCATCGCCCAGGGCGGCGAAGTGCTGGTGCCCGGCGACGGCAAGGACCCGGTGCAGATCATCGACGGCCGCGACCTGGGCGAGTGGATGATCCGCCTGGCCGAGGCCGGCACCACCGGCACCTTCAAAGCCTGCGGCACGACTACACCCTCGGCACCGACGCCATGGTGCACGGCTTCCACGCGGTCACCGGCGGGCCCGTCACCTTCACCCACGTGAGCGCGGAGTTCATCGAAAAGAACGAAGTGGCGCTGCCGATCTGGGTGCCGCGCGAAGGCACGCCGTATTCGGGCTACGGCGCGGTGAGCAACGCGCGCGCCATCGCCGCCGGCCTCAGCTTCCGCCCGCTGGCCACCACCGTGGCCGACCTGCTGGCCTGGTACCGCGGCCTGCCCGCCGAGCGGCAGGCCGAAGTGCGCGCGGGCATCCCGCGTGACAAGGAAACCGAGCTGCTCAAGGCCTGGCACGCGCAGCAGGCCTGAGCCCCCCGCCTCCGGAAGCGGCGGCTTTTTTGGCTGACGCTTCCGGGGTCCGCGCCGTCCGGCTATCCTCGGCGCCAATGGCGTACGCGCCCTGCGTGGCGGCGAAAGGACGATGAAGACGATGGGCTTGCTGCTGGTGTTCCTGGGCCTGGCCGCTTTCGGCGCGTGGCTGCTGCTGGGCAAGTCCAGCGGCACCGCTCGGGCGATGGCGCCCGCCGCCACAAGCGCCGACAAGGCGATCACGCCGGCGCAGCTGGACGCCTTCCTGGCGCCCTACCGGGATGCGCTGCAGGCCACTACCCGGCCGGTGCTGCGGATCACGCTGGCGGAATTTCCTGAAGACCTGCCCACCGCCAGCAAGCTGGGCGGGCGCGCCTGGTGGCCCGCCGGGGAGCCGGCCCCCGCCGGTGCCGACGGCCGGCCGCTGGTGCTGCTGGCGCAGCTGGACTTCGCCGAAATGCCGGCCCGCCCGGGCTATCCGTCGAAGGGACTGCTGCAGTTCTTCATCGCTTCGGACGATCTCTATGGCGCCAACTTCGACGGCGGTGACGTCGTGAGCGAGCGCACCGCGCAGCGCAACTTCCGAATCGCCTACTGGCCCGACACCCAGGTGCCGTCGCAGGTGCTGCCGGCGCTGGAACCCGACCAGGACATGCTTCCGCACGATCCGCGCCGGCCCATGCGCCTGCGGTTCACCCCGGGCGACGAGACGCTGAGTTCGGGCGACTACCGCTTCAACGCGCTGCTGGGCGGCAATGCCTACGACACCGCCAGGGCTTACGCGCAGGCACACCAGCTGTCGGCCGATGGCCTGCTCAATGCGGTCTACGAGCGGCTGTCGGGCTTCGGGCACAAGGTGGGCGGCTATCCCGGCTTCACCCAGGAAGACCCGCGTGAGGGTGGCGACTGGGAGCTGCTGCTGCAGATCGACACCGACGACGGGGCCGGCGTGATGTGGGGCGACGCGGGTATCGGCAACTTCTTCATTGCTCCCGCCGACCTGGCCCGCGCCGATTTCAGCCGCGTGATGTACACCTGGGACTGCTACTGAGCCAACCCTGTTGCGTTCGGCGACGCGACTGAGGTCCGGACCCGGCGGGCGGTCAATGTGTTGCATCGAACATACCGGCGCGGCCGTTGCGACTACGGTGGGCCTCCCCAAGGGATGCCCGCCACGCCATGGTCCGACCACTTTTTTTCGCCGCGGTGGCTGCGATCGTGCTGCTGCCAGCAACGTCGTGCGTAAGCGCTCCCGCCAAGACCGAGGTAGACATGTCCCAGCCCCGCGCGAAAACCCCGGCCATCGACGCCCTGCTGGGCGAAGCCCTGCATCCCGATGAAGTCGCCGCCGCCGACGCCATCGCCGCGGCGCTCGACGCCGAGATCCGCCGTCGCTACGCCCCCGGCAGCGCCCGCCGCGACGCGCACCCCAAGGCCCACGGCTGCGTGCGCGCCGAACTGCGGGTGCTCGACACGCTGCCGCCCGCGCTGGCGAAGGGCATCTTCGTGCCCGGCAAGCGCTATTCGGCGTGGATGCGCTTCTCCAACGGCGCCAGCAACCCCGACCAGCCCGACACCGTGCCCGACGCGCGCGGCCTGGCGCTCAAGGTGATGGGCGTGCCTGGCAAGAAGCTGCTGGCCGGCGAATCCGAGGCCGGCACCCAGGACTTCATCTTCATCAACCACCCGGTGTTCTTCGCCAACGACCCCAACCGCTACCTGGCGCTGGTGAAGGCGGCCAGTGGCGAAGGCCTGCTGGGCAAGCTGGGCATCCCGCTGGCGCTGGGCGTGCGCGGTGCGCTGATTGCGTTCCAGACCACGCACAACCCGATGTCCAACCCGCTGCAGGGCCAGTACTTCACCATGGTGCCGTACGCGCTGGGCACCGGGCCCAAGCGCCAGGCGGTGAAGTATTCCATCCGGCCCTGCGTGGCCAAGCCGGTGCGCATGCCGAAGAATCCGGGCCCGGACTTCCTGCGCGCCGCCATGCGCCGGTCGCTCAAGGCCGGCGACGTCTGCCTGGAGCTGCTGGTGCAGCCGCGCACGTCCGACGACATGTCGGTGGAGGATTCGATGACCGAGTGGGACCCGGCGCAGGCGCCCTTCATCCCGGTGGCGACGATCCATATCCCCAAGCAGGTGTTCGACACGCCGGCGCGCCATGCGTTCTGCGAGAACCTCTCGTTCACGCCCTGGCACTCGCTGCCCGAGCACCGGCCCCTGGGCGTCACCAACCGCATCCGCCGCATCGTGTACGAACGCATCAGCCGCCTTCGCCACGAGATGAACGACGCGCCGCGTGTCGAGCCCGAGTAGGCCGGCGGCTTTTTCGCCCACGTTCGACCGGCATCCGGCCGCCTGTCGCGATCCGGGGTAAGCTTTTTGCTCCACCTGCGCGGGAAGACGGGCGATGAGACTCTGGACACTGTTGGCCGCCCTGATGTTGCCGGCCATGGGCGCCTGCTCACCGCCGGCGGCCGAGGTGCCTCCGCCGCACGAGACCTTCCGCCTCCCGTCGCGCCACCTGCACGAGTCGCGCGTGGTGAACGTCTACCTGCCTCCGGGCTACTCGCCGCGCACGCGGGGCGGCTACCCCACGCTGTACCTGCTCGACGGCGGGGTGAAGGAGGATTTCCCGCACGTGGCCAGGGCGCTGGACGCCGCCATCCGCGCCGGCCAGGTGCGGCCGATGCTGCTGGTGGGCATCGAAAACACGCAGCGCCGGCGCGACCTCACCGGCCCCACGCGCGTGGCCAGCGACCGCGCCATCTCGCCGCGCGTCGGCGGCTCGGCGGCGTTCCGGGCGTTCATCGCCAGGGAGCTCATTCCCGCCGTCGAATCGCGCTACCGCGTGGACGTTTCGCGCGGGATCATCGGTGAGTCGCTGGCGGGCCTGTTCGTGGTCGAAACCCTGTTCGAACAGCCGGCGCTGTTCGACACCTACCTGGCCCTGAGCCCCAGCCTGTGGTGGAACGACGCCGCGCTGGCCAAGCGCGCGAAGGCGCGCATGGGTACTGCGCCGGCCCTGCGCGGGCGCCTCTTCGTGGCATCCGCGAACGAGGACAACATCGCTCCCCACGTGGCGACACTGCAGCGGGTGCTGCGTTCGAAGGCGCCGCAGGGCCTGTACTGGACGGTGAAGGCACGCCCCGACCTGGAGCACGCGACGATTTATCGCGCCCTGGTGCCGCAGCTGCTGGTGGATTACTACGGGGCCGTGGCGGCGCAGGACGCGGGCGCTGCGCAGCCGTCGAACCAGCCGGTCACCGAGTAAGCGCGATCTCGCCAAGGGGCGTTTGCCAGTGGCCGAGGTCTGAACAGGCTCCGGGGCACAGGCGAAAAAAAACCAGCCCCACGCACGAAGCGATGGAAGGCTGGTTTTTCAGCGGCAGCCGAGGCTGCCGGCGGCTCAGCGGCCCTTGAGGCGGGCGGCGCGGCGGCGGTTGCGGGCTTTCTTCTTCATGGGACGGGCCTGGGTGAGGGAATCGGGCGCGCAGTGTCCCACATTCCGTGGCCGAGCGCCCGCTTTTATCGCCAAATCAGTGGCTTGGCCCGCCAGGCGGGCCGCTCAGAGGTTCACCGCCGGCCCGTTCACGCCTGCGTAGCCGTTGGCGCAGCCCGTGGTGCAGGTGGTTCCCAGCATGTTGTAGACGATGCGCCCGGCATTGGTCTTGGAGCGCACGTGGCCCACGCCGTTGCTCAGGTCGCCGCCGCCGAAGTTGAGCGGGCTGCCGTCGGCCCAGTCCCAGTCGTAGGTGTAGGCGCTGCTGCCGGCGCCGATGTCCACCTGGGCCTTCACGTTGGCCGCGGCGTTGAACAGCGCGCCGCTGCTGCAGGTGCTGGAGTAGCTGGTGGTGAAGCAGTGCACCTGGTCCTTGAGGCCCGCGGTGATGGTGTAGAACGACACCGCCGTGTACGTGGCCGGCAGCGTGCGCAGGCTGCCCGTGCCGCTGCCGGTCCAGCGGTTGTAGCCGTAGTAGGCCACGCCCGTGCTGGGGTAGAGGCCGAAGGTGTAGTAGTTGAACGGGTAGTAGCCCTCGGCGTTGCAGGTGGGCGCGTAGGCCGAGATGTAGCCGGTGGACAGGCAGGTGCGAAGGCCGCGGATGCCGCCGGCGATGTTGACGAACCGGCGCACGCTGCCCGCGCTGCCGTAGTACGACATCGTGGCCAGCGCCATGGACGAGCCCAGCGAGTGGGCGACGATGTCCACCTTGGTCTTGCCCGTGTACGCCTTCACCTTGTCGATGAAGGCCTGCAGCACGGCGTATCTGGTGGGCGAGTGGTAGTTGTACTGCGGCGAGCCGCGCTCGGTGGCGTCGAGGTAGCTGATGCCGAACAGCTCGCAGTCGTTGTAGCCCTGGGCCTTGAGCTCGTCGTAGATCGAGCGCGCGGGGGTGGTGTAGCCGGTGACGGCCGCGGGCGGCATGTCGAAGCTGATGGCGCTGTCGCCGTTGCCGTGCACGAACACCACGGGCGTGCGCGTGGCCGTGCACGCGCCGCCGCCGAAGCCACCGCTGCCCACGCCCGGGCTGAAGCCGCCGGCGTACTGGCTGGCGCTGCCCTGGCAGACAAAACCGTTGTTGGTGCCGCAGTCCAGGGCGCGGGCCGCGGACGGTGCGAGCGCGGCGGTGGCACCCAGCGCCAGCAGCAGGGCGAAGGTGGACGATGACGCCGGAATCAGTCGCAGCAGGGTGGTGGACATGCGTGGCCTCCCAGGGATGAAGCACGGCCCCGGGAATGCGGGGTCGGGCCGATGCTGGGCCTGGCGGCGCGTGCGCGGTATTGCACCAAAGGACAGGGCTCCGGGCCGGCCTTGTCTTGCCGGGTCGGGCACGCAATGATCGCGTTCGTTACGGGCCGCCTCTGCCGGCCCCATGGGAAGGAATGAATGGACAGGCCACTGCGGCTGCGTTGCATGACGGCGATGGCCATCGCCCTGGCGCTGGCGGGCTGCAAGGCCGAGCCCGATGCCAGCTCCGTGGCGCCGGCGCCGGTGGAAAACGCCGAGCCGGCCCTGGCGCAGCCGGAGGCGCCGCCGCCGGGTCCGATGGTGCCGCCGAGCTTCGACTGCACGCAGGCCACCGGCGATGCGCAGAAACTCATCTGCACCGACCCGCGCCTGGCCGAGCTCGACAAGGAGATGGACCGCCTGTTCGCGCTGGCCAAGGCCGATGCCGCGCTGGGCGCGCCGGCGCTCGAAGCGCTTGAGGCCAGCCAGCGAAGCTGGCTCCAGGGCCGCGACGACTGCACGCAGTCCAGCGACCTGCGCGCCTGCCTCCTGGGCGAATCGGTGCGGCGCATCTTCCAGCTGCGCCAGGGCTACGCGCAGGCGCGCAGCGACGACGGCGGCGGCATCAGCCGCGGACCCACCGCCTGGAAGTGCGCAGGCTCCGAAGCCTTGCTGTCGAGCGTGTTCGTCAACGGCGAGCCGCCGTCGATGGCCCTGGCCTGGAACGACCACCTCGTGACGCTGGAGGCCTACCCCGAACCCGAGGGACTGCGCTACGCGGGCAAGATCGTCGAGGGCGACGTCACGTTCCTGGTCAGCGGCAACCGCGCGATGCTCGCCCAGCCCGGCCAGCCGGCCCTGAGCTGCGAGATCGAGCCGGTAGGCTGAGGGGAGGAGTCAGGCCATGGCCACCGGTTGGGCCGGAGACGGCGCGGTGCAGGACCAGATCGATGCCACCATCAAGGACGGCATCCAGCGCGTGCGCGACCAGTTGCCGCGCGGCGAGAGTCTCAAACGCTGCGAGGAGTGCGACGCGAAGATTCCCGAGGGCCGACGCAAGGCGCTGCCGGGCGTGAGGCTGTGCGTGGCCTGCCAGGAAGTGCACGACGGTGAATCCGCCGCGGGCGCCGGCTACAACCGCCGCGGCAGCAAGGACAGCCAGCTGCGTTGAGCGCCGGCTAGCGCGAGTTGAGCACCATGGGCTGGGACGTGCTGGCGTAAAGCTCCACGGCCACCGCTGCGGTGCCGGCGGCCATCAGCAGCAGCAGGCTCAGCGCGACCCAGGCCAGGGGAGCGCGCAGCCATGCCACGATGCGGCCGTTGGCCGATGGGCGCGTGCCGTTCAAGCGGCGGCCGCTTCGAAGTCCGGGGTGAACGCGGCCGGGATGCGCACCACGCTGGGGGAAACCGCGGTTTCGGGAATGCGCGGCGTCGCCGCCGGCGCCATCGGTGGACGCGGCTCGCGCAGCCATTCGTCGCGAAGCTCGCCCATGTCGCTCAGGCACAAGGTGCACATTGGGATTTTCCGTGATTGAAGACGGTGCAGGTTCCCGGCGGGCAGGGGCCCGCCGGGAAGCCTCGGCTCAGCCCTTCGACGTGGTGCTCTCGTCGCCGTCTTCGCCCTGGTTGCCCTGGTTGCCTTGCTCGCCCTGCTCACCGGTGGCGCCGGTGTCGCCGGTGTAGCCCTGGTCACCCGTGGCGCCGGTGTCGCCCGTGTTGCCGGTATTGCCGGTGTCACCCTGCTCACCGGTGCTGCCGGTGTTGCCGGTGCTGCCGGTGGCGCCCGTGGCGCCGGTCGGGCCGGCCGGACCCGGGGTGGTGGTCGCCGGAACGGTGACGACGGTCGGCGGCTGCGGCTCGCAGGCGGTCAGGCCGAGGGTGGCGAGCAGGGAGAGCATCAGGACGGTGCGATTCATGGGGTATTCCTTGAGTGGAGGAGGATTCGGCGCGGGGATCTCGGTCCCGCGTCGCCTGGAAGCAGGCCAGTACCTGGCGTCCGGCATGTCGCAGGGTGCGCGATGGCGCACGGCGTGTCGGTGCGCTATCGCGCACACGCCTGTTGCTCAGGGAAAAGGATCACCCGGGCGATGGCCCGGACCGCGGCTCAGGGCGCGGGCGGCTGCACCGGGTCGCGTGACACGGTCTGGTTGCGGCCGGCGTTCTTGGCGCGGTAAAGCGCGCGGTCGGCGGCTTCCATCCATTCGCGCAGCGCCAGCCCGGCCTCCGGCGGCAGCGCCAGCCCCAGGCTGATCGAGCAGCGAAGCCCGGGGTGGGTGGGAATCTCGATCGCTTCCACCGTTGAACGCAGCCGCTCGGCGATGGCCTCGGCGTCGCGCAGGCTGATGGGCAGTGCGACCGCGAATTCGTCACCGCCCAGGCGGCCGGCGTGGCTGCCCAGCGGCAGCGTGTGGCGCATCACGCCGGCGATGCCGCGCAGCACGTCGTCGCCCACGCCGTGGCCGTAGCGGTCGTTGATGGCCTTGAAGTGGTCCACGTCCAGCAGCAGCAGCGTGGCGGCGCGGCCCTGCGCCTGGTGGCGCTCGAGCAGCGACGCCGCTTCGAGCTGCCAGTGCCCGCGGCTGGCCAGCCCGGTCAGCTGGTCGCGCCGGGTGAGTTCGGCCAGCTGCTGGTTCTGCTTCTGCACCTTGCGCACCAGTTGGTAGCTGCTTTGGCTCACCGCCAGCGTGTGGATCACCATGATCGGCAGGCAGGCCATCATCACCAGCGGGCTGGTGTCGTAGGCCACTGCGAACCCGGTCAGCAGGCCGCCGACCAGCAGCGCCCCGACCATGCCGGGCAGCGAGCGCAGCCACAGCCAGCGCACGCCGGTGTTGATCTTGTCGGCGATGGCCACCGACGCCAGCACGGCCGAGGGCAGCAGGTTGAAGTGCAGCATCGGCACGAAGCTGCCGATCAGCGCCGAGTCCACCATGAAATTGCGCAGCTCGGCCTTGAACGGGTCGGCGCTGCGGGCGGCGCTGGCGTAGGCCACGTGCGGCCAGGCGAAGCAGGCCAGCGCCATCCACGACCAGGCCAGCACGCCGGCATCGAGTTCGCGCAGCACCGCCATCAGCGGCAGTGACGCCAGCCCCATGCCCAGGATGCGGAACCGGTAGGCGCGTTTGGGCAGCGAGCGCAGCCGGCTGGCCGAACCGGAGTCGGGCACGTGGGTGGCGGGCGGCGGAGCGCTGGCGGTCATCTGGCCCAAGCATACCAATTGGCCCCGGGTGCGCGACCGTGCGGGGCCAACGGGCCGCGGCGCCCGGGCATTGTCCTGCGGCGGCGCGGCGGCGCATGCTGACGGCCTGTCAGGCCCCGACGTGGGCGCCCGAAAGGAAAACGGCTCCATGTCCAGCAGCAAGACCAGCGCCGAGGTCGACCGCATCATTGCCCAGGCCCGTCGCGACGCCGCCCAGCGCGACCTGGGCTACCGCGAGCGCGCGCTGAAGATGTACCCGTGGATCTGCGGCCGCTGCGCGCGCGAGTTCACCCGCGCCAACCTCACCGAACTCACCGTGCACCACCGCAACCACGACCACGACTTCAACCCGGCCGACGGCAGCAACTGGGAGCTGCTGTGCGTGTACTGCCACGACAACGAACACTCCCGCTACGTCGACCACACCGGCGTGAGCGCCCTCGACGCCGAGGACAAGGTGGCGCCCGCCACCGCCAATCCCTTCGCCAACCTCAAGTCGCTGCTCAAGCGCGACTGACCCGGAGCTCCATGCCACAGCCTTCCGCCTGCCCCGTCTGCGCGATGGGGAATACGTATCCCGACGGCGACAATTTCGTCTGCGCCGACTGTGGCCACGAATGGCCGCAGGTGGCCGCCGCGCCGTCCGACGAGGCCGGCGCCGAAGTCCGCGACGCCAACGGCAACCTGCTCCAGGACGGCGACAGCGTGGTGCTGGTCAAGGACCTGAAGGTGAAGGGCTCGTCGCTCACGCTGAAGATGGGCACCAAGGTGCGCAACATCCGCGTGGTCGGCGGCGACCACGACATCGAGGGCAAGGTGGACGGCAGCCCGATGATGCTCAAGGCCATGTACGTGAAGAAGAGCTGAGCCTCGATGGCGCGCCTTCCGGGACTGAAGCGATGGCTGCGCCGGCTGGCCTGGCTGGCCGCGGCGCTGGCGCTGGGCCTGGCCCTGCTGCTGGTTGTCTACTGGGCGCCGTCGCGGCCGCTGGATGAGCTCAAGGCGCGCTGGGCACCGCCGCCGTCCACGTTCCTGGCCATCGACGGCATGCAGGTGCACCTGCGCGACGAAGGCCCGCGCGACGACCCCGCGCCGATCCTGCTGCTGCACGGCACCTCCGACAGCCTGCACACGTGGGACGGCTGGGTGCCGCCGCTGGTGCAGTCCGGACGGCGCGTGATCCGCGTGGACCTGCCCGGGTTCGGACTGACCGGGCCTTTCCCCGACGGTGACCACGGCATCGCCGCGTACCCGCGCTTCCTGTCGCACCTGCTCGTTGCGCTGGGCGTGCAGCGGGTCTCGGTGGCGGGCAACTCCTTCGGCGGCCAGGTGGCGCTGGAGCTGGCGCTTGCCGAGCCCGAACGCGTCGAGCGACTGGTGTTGGTGGATGCGCTGGCCTATCCGCGCAGCGCCACCAAGGTGCCCATCGGATTCGTGGTGGCCTCGCTGCCCGGGGTGAACCGCGTGATGGACTACGTGCTGCCGCGGTCGCTGGTGGAAGACAGCGTGCGCAGCGTCTACGGCGACCCGTCCCGGGTGACGCCGGCGCTGGTGGACCGCTACTACGAACTGTCGCTGCGTGAGGGCAACCGCGCCGCGCTGCGCAACCGTTTCGGTGACCTGCCCGACGAAGCCGACGCGCAGCGCGTGAAGCGGCTGCGCCTGCCCGTGCTGCTGCTGTGGGGCGGCCAGGACCAGCTGATTCCGATCGCGGCCTCCGACCGTTTCCTGGCCGACATCCCGGGCAGCCGGCGCGTGGTGTTCCCCGGACTGGGCCACGTGCCGCACCAGGAGGATCCGCAGGCAACGGTGGTGCCGGTGCTCGACTTCCTGCGCGAAGGCGACCAGGGCCGGCGCTAGGCGGGCGCGTGCAGGCTCAGCGTTCGCGCCAGCGCGCCGCGCCCAGGAAGATCACCCGCAGCTGGCGCACGAAGTTGTCCACCAGCTCCTTTTCGCGCTTGGGCTGGCCGCCGGGCAGGTCGAGGATGTCGGAGGCGGCGTTGAGCATGGTGGTCACCACCAGCCCGCAGATCATCTGCAGGCTGGCGCTGGACAGGTCGGGCAGGGTGCCCAGCGCGCGCAGGTCCTGGGCCATTTCCGAGGCGAAGTGGCTTTCCTCGGTGCGGATGGCCTCGCGGATCACGCGCGAGCCGCCGCCGCGCTCGCCGGCGATGAAGCGGAACACCAGCGGGCGGCCTTCGACGAAGCGCTTGTAGATCAGCACCGAGCCGCGAAGCATGTCGGTGGGCGGGATGCCGTCGCGGCGCGCTTCGCGCAGCAGGCGGCGCAGCGTGACGCCGCCCATTTCCACCAGCGCCAGGCCCAGTTCGTCGAGGTCGCGGAAGTGGCGGTAGAACGCCGCCGGCACCACGCCGGCTTCGCGCGTGACCTCGCGCAGGCCCAGGGCGGAGAACGGCCGGCCCTGGCCGATCAGCGACAGCGCCGCTTCCACCAGGCGCAGCCGGGTGCGCTCCTTCTGCTCCGTGCGGCTGACGGGGGCGTCCGGTTCGGGGCGCGCCGCGGCATTTTTGCTGACGACCAAGCCTGGCTCCAGGGGGTGGTGACCCGAATGACCCGGGAAGTATAGGCACGACAAGGGCTTACGGGTTTGGAGTTGATACTCGGCCCGATTCCGGTAAACATATGTTCACGCAAATACCGGGCCGTG
>JAPLSJ010000069.1 GCA_026398695.1 Arenimonas sp. | reverse complement strand
GGCCGCACGCCCATCGTGCGGCTGCACCGCATCGCGCCTTCGCACGTGTCGCTGTACGTGAAGGTGGAATCGTTCAACCCCGGCGGATCGGTGAAGGACCGGCTGGCGCTGGCCGTGATCCTGGACGCCGAGAAGCGCGGCGTGCTCAAGCCCGGGCAGACCGTGGTGGAGGCCACCTCGGGCAACACCGGCATTGCGCTGGCGATGGTGTGCGCGGCGCGCGGCTACCCGTTCGTGGCGGTGATGACCGAAACCTTCTCGGTCGAGCGCCGCAAGCTGATGCGGGCCTACGGCGCCAAGGTGATCCTGACGCCCGCGGCCGAACGCGGCAGCGGCATGGTGCGGCGTGCGGCGGAGCTGGCGGCCAGGCACGGCTGGTTCCTGGCGCAGCAGTTCGAGAACCCGGCCAACCCCGCTTACCACCGCAGCACCACCGCGCCGGAAATCCTTCAGGACTTCGCCGGCAAGCGGCTGGACTTCTTCGTCACCGGCTGGGGCACGGGCGGCACGCTCACCGGCGCCGGCCAGGTGCTCAAGCTGGCCCGGCCCGACCTGCAGATCGTCACGTCGGAGCCCGCCGGCGCCGCCCTGCTCACCGGCAAGGACTGGGCCCCGCACAAGATCCAGGGCTGGACCCCCGACTTCGTGCCCGGCGTGCTGGACCGGAGCATCGCCGACCAGGTCCGCCCGGTGGACGACGTCACCGCCCGCGACACCGCGCGGCGCCTGGCCGCCGAAGAGGGCGTGTTCGTGGGCATCAGCGCCGGCGCCACTGTGGCCGCCGCCCTGCAGGTGGCCCAATCGGCGCCCGAAGGCAGCGTGATCCTGGCCATGCTGCCCGACACCGGCGAGCGCTACCTGAGCACCTTCCTGTTCGAAGGCGTGAACGAAGGCTCCGACGACGACTGGCTCGCGGGCCTCGACCCCCAGGCCAGCGCCGCCTGAGGCTTTACTTCGCGCCCTCGAGCACGGCGTCGAGCCTGCCCGGCTCGATGTTCTTGTCCAGGCCGCTGATGTACTCGGCCACCGCGGCATCGGCCATCAGCCCCTGCATGGCGACCTTGCCCAGCACCTCGAAGCTGCTCGAAAGCACCGACGCGCCCTCGTACTTCACCGCCGCAGCGGTCTCGGTGGCGCAGCGGTCGGCCAGCAGGGCCACGAACAGGTCGGCCACCGCCTCGTTCATCTTGTCGGCCTGGGCCTGGTCGACCTGGCTGAGGTCGGCGACGCTCGGGTGCCGGGACATGGCGCCGAATATCCAGCGCATCAGGGTGGTCCGGTCCGCCGGGGAGGTGTTTTCGACCAGGCAGATCGCCAGCTTGTCGTTGAACGGGCCGGCGTGGACGGACGAGGACAGGCCCAGCAGGACCAGCGCGGACAGGAAACGAAGTTTCATGGGGACTCCCGGAGTGGACCGGCAGCCTAACAAAGGCGGCCGCCGGGCGGCACCCGGCGGGACCAGAGGCCGCGTTGACTGGGCCGCGACGGTCGGGAGGGGTAGAATCCGGTTTCCCTTTGACGTCCGGCGCCCGGCTCCACGCCGTGCCCCGGCCTGCCCCACAGGAAAGTCGCGACGATGAAGATTCTGGTCGGTTACAAGCGGGTGGTGGACTACAACGTCCGCATCCAGGTCAAGCCCGATGGCTCCGGCGTGGTCACCGACGGCGTGAAGCTGTCGCCCAACCCGTTCGACGACATCGCCCTCGAGGAAGCCCTGCGCCTGCGCGACAAGGGCATCGCCACCGAAGTGATCGTCGCCACCATCGGCCCGGCCGACTGCCAGGCGCACCTGCGCAACGGCCTGGCCATGGGCGCCAACCGCGCCATCCACGTGGTCACCGACCAGGCCATCCAGCCGCTCACCGCCGCGCGCGCCATGCTCAAGCTGATCGAAAAGGAACAGCCGCAGCTGGTGCTGCTGGGCAAGCAGGCGATCGACGACGACGCCAACCAGACCGGCCAGATGCTGGCCACGCTGTGGGGCCGCCCGCAGGCCACCTTCGCCGGCAAGCTCGACGTCGCCGACGGCAAGGCCACCGTGGTGCGCGAAGTGGACGCCGGCCTCGAAACCCTCGAAGTCGACCTGCCCGCCGTGGTCACCACCGACCTGCGCCTGAACGAGCCGCGCTTCATCAAGCTGCCCGACATCATGAAGGCCAAGTCCAAGCCGATGGAAACCCTGCAGCTGGCCGACCTCGGCGTGGAAGCGGGCGACCATCTCAAGACCACCCACTTCGCCCCGCCTGCCAAGCGCAGCAAGGGCGTGATGGTGAAGGACGTTGCCGAGCTGGTCTCGGCGCTCAAGGCCAAGGGCCTGGCGTAAGGAGCCGATGACATGAGCAAGGTACTGATCATCGCCGAGCACCTCGGCGGCAAGCTGAACTCTTCCACCGCCCGCTGCGTGAGCTGCGCCCAGGCCATCGCCGGCGCGGAAATCCACGTGGCCGTGCTGTCCGACGCGCCCGCGGCCGTGGCCGCCGAAGCCGCGCAGATCGCCGGCGTGGCCAAGGTCATCACCGTGGCCAACGCCGCCAACGCCAACGCCATCGCCCAGGTGCTGGCGCCGCAGGTGGCCAAGCTCGCGGCCGGCTATTCGCACGTGTTCGGCCCGTCCACCACCTTCGGCAAGGACCTGATGCCCTGCGTGGCGGCCCTGCTGGGCGTGGCCCAGGTCAGCGACATCATGACGGTGGAATCGAGCCACGTGTTCAAGCGGCCGATCTACGCCGGCAACGCCATCATCACCGTCGAGGCGCCGTCTTCGATGGCGATCGTCGGCACCGTGCGCACGGCCTCGTGGCCGGCGGCGGCGGGCGGCGGCAGCGCCGCGGTGGAAGCCGCGTCGGTGGACGCCGCGCTGCCCACGCACACGCGCTTCGTGTCGCTGCAGCAGGGCAAGTCCGACCGCCCCGACCTGCAGGGCGCCAGCAAGGTGGTCAGCGGCGGCCGTGCGCTCGGCTCGGCCGAGGCGTTCTCGATCATCTATTCGCTGGCCGACAAGATGGGCGCCGCCGTGGGTGCCTCGCGCGCCGCGGTGGACGCCGGCTACGTGCCCAACGAACTGCAGGTCGGCCAGACCGGCAAGATCATCGCGCCGGAGCTGTACGTGGCCATCGGCATCAGCGGCGCCATCCAGCACCTCACCGGCATCAAGGACGCGGGCACCATCGTCGCGATCAACAAGGACGCCGAGGCCCCCATCTTCGAAGTGGCCGACTTCGGCCTGGTCGGCGACCTCTTCACCCTCGTCCCCGAACTCGAAAAAGCCCTGTAACCGAAAACATACCAGGTACATTTTCACGGAGGCTGAGACGCGGGGAACCGCGATCCGGGCCTCAGAACAGGGGTTCCAGGCTTGCCTGGAACCCCTTTCGCTTTCCGGCGCCGGCCGGCCCCGGATCCCCGGCGGTGCGCCTGCGTCCTGTCCTTCAACCCCACCGCGTTGGTGAATTCAATCAACGCGAACAGGGGACGGGGCATGATGAGCAACAAGGTCTTGGGTGTGGGTGCGTTCGCCGTGCTGGCCGTGGCGGCATCGCCCTGTGTTTCCGCCGGCGTGATCAACGGCGTGCTGTCGCAGTGGAACCTGCAGGCCGAGGCCTGCGAGGACGGCCCCATCGACCTGGCCGCCATGGTGAACGTGGCGATGTTCGAGGCGGTCAACGGCATCGCCGGCAAGTACACCGCGTATCTCCCGAAGCCGCCCGCCGGCGGCAAGGGATCGATGGACGCCGCGGCGGCCTCGGCCGCCCACGACGTGCTGGTGGCCCTGTGCCCGGACCAGGCCGAGGCGTTCGCCGGGCCCCTGAAGTCTTCTCTGGCCGAGGTGAAGGACGCCGCCGACCGCGACGCCGGCGCCCGCTTCGGCAAGGCCGCCGCCGCCGCACTGATCGCCGCCCGCGCCGACTCCGGCGCCGATCGTCGCGACCCCGTGTTCGAAACCAGCACCGCCGGCGTGTACGTGCCCACCCTGCCGCGGGTGGGCGTGAACATCGCGCGCATCCGGCCCTGGGTGATGACGCGGGCCGACGAGCTGCGTTCGCCGCCGCCGCCGGCCCTGGGCAGCGAGGCCTGGGCCCGCGACTTCAACGAGATCAAGCGGATGGGCGGCAAGAAGTCCACCGAGCGGACGGCCACGCAATCGGACGTCGGCAAGTTCTGGGGCAATCGCAGCGTCCGCATCGTGCTGCCGCAGCTGGTCGGCCGCCCGGGCCGGACGCTGGTGGACGACGCGCGGTTCCTGGCGCTGGCGGAGATGGCGTGGGTGGATTCCTATGTGGCGATGATGGATGGCAAGTACGCCTACAACCTCTGGCGCCCCATCACCGCCATTCGCCACGCGGAGATGGACGGCAACGCCGCCACCGCACCCGACGCCGATTGGGAGCCGCTGTTGGGCATGACTCCGCCGCACCCCGAATACCCCTGCGGCCACTGCCTTTCGGCCGGCGCCGTCGGCGCGGTGATCGAGGCGGAATTCGGCGCCGGCGCACCGCCGATCGTGCTGGCCGAGCAGGACAGCCAGCTGCGCCGGTTCGACACGCCGCGCGAATACATCGACGACGTCAGCGAATCGCGCCTGCTGGGCGGCGTGCACTACCGGTTCTCGGTGGACGCCGGCCGCGACGCCGGCATGGCGCTGGGAAAACTGGCCGTGGCCCGCTACTTCAAGCCGGTGGCGGACAAGCCCTGACCGGCGGCCCCGTCAATCCTGCGGCTGCGCCGCGCGCCGGGCGGCCTCGATGCGCTCGGCGCTGGCGGGGTGCGTGGACAGGTAGCTGACCGCGCCCATGTCCTGTTCGCCGTGGTGCTTGGCAAGCCGCTCCATCACGGTGCCGAAATCCGCCGGTGAACGGCCGCGCCGCTTGAGCAGGGCGAAGGCGAACTCGTCGGCCTCGCGCTCGTGCCGGCGCGAGAAGCCGCTTTCCAGCAGCAGCACAGGGATCGACACCGACAGCGAGCCCGTGCCCGACAGGTCGCCGAACAGGAAGCCCGCCACCACCACCACCGCCGAGCTCTGCAGCGCCTGGCGCATGCCGTGGCGGTGCTCGTGGTGGCCGGCCTCGTGCGCCAGCACGGCCACCAGCTCATCGTCCGATTCCACCAGTTCCACCAGCTCGTCGGTCACCACCACCAGGCCGTCGGGCAGCGCGAAGGCGTTGGGCCCGAGCTCGGGTGCGCTGCGGAATTCAAGGCGGAAATCGCCCTCGCGCGGCAGGCCGGCCACCAGCACCGCGAACTGCTGCTGCAGCTGCGCGCGGCGTTCGGCCGGCAGCTTCGACGGTTCGGTGTGCACCCGGTCGATCAGCGCCATCGCCTGCCGGGTGATGGTGCGCTCCATCGCCGGCGGTACCGCCGGCGCCAGCTGGTTGGCCATCCACGGCAGGCCGATCTGGAAGAAGAACACCACGCCCAGCACCGTCGCCAGCGCGGCGCCGATGGCCGCGCTGCGCCGCTGTTCCAGCCAGTGCGCGGCGGCTTCGATACGGCTCGAGGTGGGGATCCACTGGTCGAGCAGCGGCGAGTCGGCAAGATCCAGGTGGCCCTCGCCCGGCAGCCGCAGCGTGCGCGGCATGGACCCCAGGCGCGGGCTGAGGTCGACCTCGGCCACGGCGAACTCCAGCACCATGCCTTCGGACTCGAGCCGCAGCGTGTTCGCCGCGGGCTGGCTGAGCCGCGATGCGCGGCCTCGGCTGCCGCGGCCGTCGTACCAGGTGGCGTCGAGCTGGCTCAAATGCTCACGTCCATGTCCAGGTCCAGCGCGTCGAGCAGCTCGGCGCCGGCCGCGCCCTCTTCGCGCTAGCGCTCGGCGATGAACGCGTCCAGGTCGCCCGAGGCCAGCAGGACGAAATGCCGCGCCCGGTATTTCGCCAGCCGCACCATCGCCCACGGCACCAGCAGGCCCAGGCTGAAGACGATGGCCACGCCGTTGCTGAAGTAGATCCAGATCACGTCGCGCGCACGCAGCGTGGACTCGAAGCGGTGGCCGCCCAGGCTGGCGAAGTTCCACATCAGGTTGGTGTAGCGCGTGCGCAGGAACACCGGCAGCGCCAGCAGCGCCAGGTAGAGCGCGGCCACGGGCAGGATGATCGCCACCATCACCGACGTGGAGGGGTCTTCGCCGGTCTCGCCGCCCAGCGACGCCGCCGCGAACGCCATGCCCATCACCAGCGCCACCATCGCGAAATAGATCGCCATGCCCAGCCCGATGGAGATCAGGAAGGGAACGTAGTACTGGCCCAGGTCGCCCGCGAACTTGAAGC
Organism: Arenimonas sp.; assembly: GCA_026398695.1. Classification (GTDB taxonomy): domain Bacteria; phylum Pseudomonadota; class Gammaproteobacteria; order Xanthomonadales; family Xanthomonadaceae; genus Arenimonas. The sequence continues at coordinate 51,946 of JAPLSJ010000069.1, read as the reverse complement.
GCTTGCCGCCGAAGCGGTGCCCGGTGACCTGGTAGTCGTGCTGGTGCATGCGCACCCACGGCGACAGCAGGTACAGCGTGATGAAGCCCAGGATGGGCCGGAACATGAAGTTCACGTAGGCCTCGTAGACGCCCTCGACGAAGCGGAACCGCAGCCCGCGCCAGGCCGAATAGCGCGCGCGGAAGCGCAGCGTGCGCTGGATCAGCCACGGCAGCAGCGCCAGCACCAGCAGGATCAGCGGGATGTAGACCGCGAACAGCTGGAAGTGCGCCGTCAGGCCCAGCACGATCGCCACCGCATAGGCCACCAGCCGGCCCTTGAGGATGGCGATGGGCTGCGCCAGGTACTCGAACGGCGCGCCGGCCAGGCGGGTGTTGCCGTAGAAATAGCGCTCGGTGCGCACCTTGGCCCAGGCCGAATAGATGCCCAGCGTGAGCACCGACAGCACCAGGTTGACGAACCAGATGCCGAAGAATTCCTTGGCATTGCCGGTGAACTCGACGCCGTGGCGATGGATTTCCGGCGGCGGGGGCGGTGCAGGCAGCGGCGGCGGCGAAGGCGGAAGCGCGGGCGGCTGCACGCCGGCCGTGGTGTCGTCGAGGTCGTACTGCATTGCGTTCCCGGAAGTATCCCCGGCTCCCCGCCGGCCCCCCCAATCTATCCGAACACCGCGTCAATGTGAAAATGTACCAGGTATATTTTCACGTCATCGTCGGAGCCGTCTCACGCTCGATGAAAATGTACCTGGTACATTTTCACGTCAGGGGCGGTAGATCCAGTGGCGGGCGGCCAGGAAGCCGAGGGCGGCCAGCAGGGCTTCCACCAGGGGCTTGAGCAGCCATGCGGTGGCCAGGCCTTCGCGGGCGTCGATGGCCTGCATGGCGAGCGTGCTGACGGCGGTGGTGGCGATCCAGAAGGCCAGGAAGCGCAGCAGGTGGCGCCGGGCCAGCATGGGCTGGCCGGCGCGCGCGAACGTGACGCGGCCATTGAGCCAGAACCCCAGCGACGCGCCGGCGATGCGGCCGGCGAGATTGGCCGGCACCACCGCCATGCCCGCGGCGGTCAGCGACACGAAGCAGGCCCAGTCCAGCAGCAGCTGCAGGCCACCCACCAGGCCGAAGGAGGCCAGCTGCCGCAGTGCCGACATCTCAGGCGGCTCGACGGAACGCGCACCCGGTCTTGGCCCGCAGTTCGTCGTCGCTCACGCCCGGCGCGGCTTCCACCAGCACCAGGCCCTCGGCGGTGACGTCCATCACGGCCAGCTCGGTGATGATGCGGTTCACCACGCCCAGGCCGGTCAGCGGCAGCGTGCACTTGGGCAGGATCTTGGGCTCGCCGGCCTTGGTGGTGTGCTCCATCAGCACCACCACGCGCTTCACGCCGGCCACCAGGTCCATCGCGCCGCCCATGCCCTTGACCATCTTGCCGGGCACCATCCAGTTGGCGAGGTCGCCGCGGTCGGTCACTTCCATCGCGCCCAGGATCGCCAGGTCGATGTGGCCGCCGCGGATCATCGCGAACGAATCATGGCTGCCGAAATAGCTGGCGCCGGCGCGCGCGGTGACGGTCTGCTTGCCGGCGTTGATCAGGTCGGCGTCCACTTCGTCCTCGGTCGGGAACGGGCCGATGCCCAGCAGCCCGTTCTCGGACTGCAGCCACACGTCCATGCCGGCCGGGATGTGGTTGGCCACCAGGGTGGGCAGGCCGATGCCGAGGTTCACGTAGGCGCCGTCGCTGAGTTCGCGCGCGGCGCGCATGGCCATTTCGTCGCGGGACCAGGCCATCACTTGTCTCCTGCGCGCACGGTGCGCTGTTCGATGCGTTTTTCGGGCGTGGCGTTGAGCACGATGCGGTCCACGTAGATGCCGGGCAGGTGCACGTGGTCGGGGTCGATGCTGCCGACCTCGACGATTTCCTCCACCTCGGCGATGCAGACCTTGCCGGCCATCGCCACCGCCGGGTTGAAGTTGCGCGCGGTCTTGCGGAACACCAGGTTGCCGGCGGTGTCGGCCTTCCACGCTTTCACCAGCGAGACGTGGGCCTTGAGCGCCGTTTCCATCACGTAGTGCTGGCCGTCGAACTCGCGGGTTTCCTTGCCGTCGGCGACGATGGTGCCGTAGCCGGTGCGGGTGAAGAAGGCCGGGATGCCGGCGCCGCCGGCGCGCAGGCGCTCGGCCAGCGTGCCCTGCGGGTTGAACTCCAGCTCGAGTTCGCCGGCCAGGTACTGCCGCTCGAACTCCTTGTTCTCGCCCACGTAGGACGAAATCATCTTGCGGATCTGGCGCGTGGCCAGCAGCTGGCCCAGGCCGAAGCCGTCCACGCCGGCGTTGTTGGAGATCGCCGTGAGCCCGGTGACGCCGGAGTCGCGCAGCGCCGCGATCAGCGCCTCGGGGATGCCGCACAGCCCGAAGCCGCCCACCGCCAGCGTCTGGCCATCGGCGACGACGCCGCGCAACGCCTCCGCGGCGCCGGGATAGACCTTGCCGGCGCGGCCGGACGGCGGAGGGGAAGAAGCCTGCATCGGGGGCAACGACATGGCGGCGCTCACGGTATTCGACAGGCCGCGAGTTTAACCGCCGTGGCGGCCGGCAAACACTGTCCTTTCGGGCAGGCCCCGGGCCTGATGGGCTAAGATCGCGGCACGCCACAACGCTCCGGCCCCCCTTTGCCATGGAAAGCGCCCCGGGCCAAAGCGCCCCGCCCCTCTGCGTCGACCTCGACGGCACCCTGCTGCGCTCCGACCTGCTGTTGGAGTCGACGCTGGCCCTGCTGGCGCAGCGGCCGTGGCTGCTGTTCGCCCTGCCCTGGTGGCTGCTGCGCGGCAAGGCCCACCTCAAGCGCCAGGTCGCGTCGCGCGTCACGCTCGACCCGGCCACCCTGCCCTACGACCAGCGCGTGCTCGACCTGCTGCGCGCCAGTGCGGGCCGCCACCGCGTGCTGTGCACGGCGTCCGACGAAGGCCTGGTGCGGCCCCTGGCCGAACACCTGGGCTGCTTCGACGAAGTCATGGCCAGCGACGGCCAGCGCAACCTGTCGGGCGCCAACAAGGCGCGCGCCCTGGTGCAACGCTTCGGCGAGCGCGGCTTCGACTATGCCGGCAACGGCCGCGTGGACCTCGCCGTGTGGGCCCACGCCCGCCGCGCCCTGGTGGTGAACGCGGGGCCGGCGCTGGCCGCGGCCGCCGCGCGCCGCTGCGAAGTCGAACAGCACTGGCCCGCGCAGGGCGGCGGCCTGCGGGCCTGGCTGCGCGCGCTGCGCCTGCACCAGTGGCTGAAGAACCTGCTGGTGTTCATCCCGCTGCTGGCCTCGCACCGCTTCCTGGAATCGGGTGCGCTGGTGGCGTCGGCGAGCGGCTTCCTTGCCTTCGGCCTGTGTGCGTCCGGCGTGTACCTGCTCAACGACCTGCTGGACCTGCCCAACGACCGCCTGCATCCGCGCAAGCGGCAGCGGCCGTTCGCGGCGGGCTCGCTGTCGCTGCTGCACGGCGCCCTGCTGGCGCCGCTGCTGGCGCTGGCCGGCCTGGCCCTGGCCTGGTGGGCCGAGCCGCGCTTCGCGGCGGTGCTGGCCGCGTACTACCTGCTGACGCTGGGCTATTCGCTGCAGCTCAAGCGCGTGGTGATGCTGGACGTGATCGTGCTGGCCGCGCTGTACACGGTGCGCATCATCGGCGGCACGGTGGTGATCGGGGCCGCGCTGTCGTTCTGGCTGCTGGCGTTCTCGATGTTCATCTTCCTCAGCCTGGCCCTGCTCAAGCGCTACACCGAGCTGTCGGCGATGCTGGCCGCGGGCCGCACCGACGCCGCGGGCCGCGGCTACACGGTGGACGACCTGCCGCTGCTGCAGTCGCTCGGCGCGTCGTCGGGCTACCTGGCGGTGCTGGTGCTGGCGCTGTACATCAACAGCCCCGAGAGCATCACGCTTTATGCGCGCCCGCAGGTGCTGTGGCTGCTGTGCCCGCTGATGCTGTACTGGGTGAGCCGCATCTGGGTGGTCGCCCATCGCGGCGGCATGCACGACGACCCGGTGGTGTTCGCGGCCACCGACCGCACCAGCCAGGTGGTGGGGCTGCTGTGCGGCGCCATCGCGCTGCTGGCGATCTGAGCCGGGCATGAGCCGCGCAGGCGACAGCTGGGGCCGTTGGCCGCTGCCGAAGGACCAGCGGCTTTGGCCGCTGCGCCGGCGCGACCAGCCGCTGCCCGCGGACGTGCGCCCGCTGCTCGCCTACGGCCAGGGCCGCAGCTACGGCGACAGCTGCCTCAACGACGGCGGCACGCTGCTGCTCACGCGCGGCCTCGACCACTTCCTGCACTTCGATCCCGGCACCGGCGTGGTCGCCTGCGAGGCCGGCGCCACGCTGGGCGAGGTGCTGGAAATCGCGGTGCCGCGCGGCTGGTTCCTGCCGGTGGTGCCGGGCACGCGCCTGGCCACGGTGGGCGGCGCGCTGGCCAATGACGTGCACGGCAAGAACCACCACCGCGCCGGCAGCTTCGGCGACCACGTGCGCGCCTTCGAGCTGCTGCGCAGCGACGGCTCGCGGCAGGTGCTGCGCCCGGGCGATGCGCTGTTCGCGGCCACGGTCGGCGGCCTGGGGCTCACCGGCCTGGTCACCTGGGTCGAACTGCAGCTGCAGCCGGTCGCCGGCCCGTGGATGCAGGTGGAGTCGCTGCGCTTCGACGGCCTGGACGATTTCTTCGCGCTGTCGGCCGAGTCCGCCGGCAGCCACGAATACACCGTGGCCTGGGTGGACTGCCTGGCGCGCGGCAAGGCGCTGGGGCGCGGCCACTTCCTGCGCGCCAACCACGCCGCGCCCGGCGCGGCCGGCCAGGCGCCCGGCCAGGGCCTGTCCATGCCGGTGACGCCGCCGGTGTCGCTGGTGAACCGGCTGACGCTGCGGCCGTTCAACGCGCTGTACTACCACCGCCAGCGCGCGCGCCGCCGCGCCGCCGTGCAGCACTACTCCCCCTACTTCCATCCGCTGGACGGCATCCGCGACTGGAACCGCATGTACGGCCCGAACGGTTTCCTGCAGCACCAGTGCGTGCTGCCGCCGGCGCAGGCGCGCGATGCGGTGGCGGCGCTGCTGGGCGAAATCGGGCGCAGCGGCCAGGGCTCGTTCCTGGCGGTGCTCAAGGAGTTCGGCGACCGCCCCGCGCCGGGGCTGCTGTCGTTCGCGCGGCCGGGCACCACGCTGGCGCTGGATTTCCCGCATCGCGGCCCCGGCGTGTTCGCCCTGCTCGAACGCCTGGACGCCATCGTCGCCAGCGCCGGCGGCGCGCTGTACCCGGCCAAGGACGCGCGCATGTCGCCGGCGATGTTCCGCGCCGGCCAGCCGCGCCTGGACGCCTTCATCCCCCACATCGACCCCGCCTTCTCGTCGTCGTTCTGGCGGCGGGTCATGGAGTAAGCATGCAACGCATCCTGATCATCGGCGCCACCTCGGCGATCGCCGAAGCCACCGCCCGCGAGTTCGCGCAGCGCGGCGCGCGCCTGTTCCTGGTCGCGCGCGACCCCGACCGCCTCGAGGCGATGTCGGCCGACCTGCGCGTGCGCGGCGCCACCGTGGACGGCCACGTGCTCGACGCCAACGACCTGCCCGGCCACGGCGCCATGCTCGACGCCGCGTGGGCGTCGCTGGGCAGCGTGGACGTGGCGCTGATCGCGCACGGCACCCTGCCCGACCAGGCCGCGTGCAGCGCCTCGGTGCCGGTGTCGATGGCGGAGTTCGCCACCAACGGCACCTCGGTGATCGCGCTGTGCGTGGCGCTGGCGCAGCGCCTGCAGGCCCCGGCCACGCTGGCGGTGATCAGCTCGGTGGCGGGCGACCGCGGCCGCGCCAGCAATTACCTGTACGGCAGCGCCAAGGCGGCGGTGAGCGCGTTCACCAGCGGCCTGCGCCAGTCGCTCAACGGCAGCGGCGTGAACGTGCTGACCATCAAGCCCGGCTTCGTGGACACGCCCATGACCGCGGCGTTCAAGAAGGGCGCGCTGTGGGCCACGCCGGCGCAGGTGGCCGCGGGCATCGTGCGTGCGATCGAGAAGCGCCGCGCGGTGGCCTACCTGCCGTGGTTCTGGTGGGGCATCATGCGGGTGATCACGCACATCCCGGAGTTCGTGTTCCGGCGCATCACGCTGTGACGCGCCTGTCGATCGCCGCCTGGTACACGGCGTTCGCGATGGTGGCGGGTTCGTGCAACCTGGGCACGCAATGGCTGGTGACGTCGGCCTGGCCGTGGCCGGGCGTGGTGCTGGTGTCGATGGTGTGCGGCACCGGCGCCGGCTTCGTCTGCAAGTACGTGCTCGACCGGCACTTCATCTTCCGCTTCGTGCCCGGCTCGGTCCTGCGCGAAGCGGTGACCGTCGCCAAGTACGGTTCCACCGGCGTGTTCACCACCGCCCTGTTCTGGACCACCGAACTGGCCTTCCACTTCGCCTTCGAGGCCGAGCAGGCGCGCTTCGTCGGCGCCGGCATCGGCCTGGCGATGGGCTATGCCATCAAGTACCAGCTGGACAAGCGCCATGTCTTCCGACACTGAAGCCAGCGCCGGCTGGCGGCGCTGGTTGGCCGGGGCGCTGGCCGCGCTGGCGCTGCTGGCGGCCATGCTGGCCAGCCACGACGCGATGCAGCGGCGCACCGACCTGTTCGACGACGCCTTCATCTACCTGCACATCAGCCAGAACGCGGTGGAGTCGGGCACGTGGCGCTACTACGTGCTCAGCGACCGGCCGGCGCTGCTGGCGTCGTCGCCGGTGCGCATCGGCGTACTCACCGTCGCCAACGCCATCACCTGGGCCAGCGGGCAGCGTGACCGCAGCCTGGCCACGGCGAAGGCGACGCTGTGGTGCTCGGCGCTGGTGGCCTTCGCACTGTTCGCGCCGTGGTGGCGCGGCCACTGGCGCGCCTATGCCGCGCTAGGCGCGGTGTATTTCTGGCTGGCCACGGGGCTGTCGGGCATCACCTCGTTCGAGAGCGGGCTGCTGTTGCTGTGGGCCGCCAGCGCCATGCGCTGCGTGGCCACCGCGACGCGCATCGGCACGGGCCTGGCGGTGTTGCTTTGGCTGGGGCCGCTGATCCGCATCGACATGGCCCTGGTGATGCTGCCGCTGCTGGCGCTGCTGGCCAGCGAACGCGGCCTGTTGCGCGATGCCGGCGGCGTGTTCCGGCGGCTGGCATTGACCGGCCTGGCGCTGGCCCTGGCCTGGACCGGCCTCTGCGTGGCGCTGGGGGTGCATCCGGTCCCGGCCACGTACCTCACCAAGTCGGTGCTGCCGTTCCTGTTCGAGGACGCCACGTTCCTGGAAAAGCTGCTTGAACGGGCGGCGTCCAGCCTGACCCTGGACACCGGGCCGGCGGCGCGCGGCCTGACGGCGATGGCGGCCGGGCTGCTGCTGGCCGGACTGGCGGGCCGCGCGACGGCCCTGCCCGGTGATGCCCCGGCCGCCGCGCGCGGTTGGCTGCGCGTGCGCCGGGCACTGCGCCTGGCCGTGCCGCTGCTGGTGGCGTACGCGCTGTTCCGCACCATGCCGGCGAACTCCTGGTGGTACTACGAGAACGCGCTGCTGGCGCTGCTGGGCCTGGCCTGGGGTTGGGCCCTGGCGCGCGGCAACGGCCGCGCCTCGCGCGCGCTGTGCGCGCTGGGCGTGGTGGCGACGCTGGCACTGTTCGCCCCGCGCACGTCCCAGCAGGGCCACCTGCCCTGGAGCTGGGACCCCGCGCGCGACGGGCGCACGCCCGGTTACCTCGCGCTGGCCGGCCGTGCCATGGGCGATGGCCGCTACGACCTGCCCGGCATCGGGCCTGCCATCCTCAAGGGGCCGGAGATCGGCATCATTGCCTACTTCAGCGGCGCCGGTGCCTTCCAGTGGGACACGGCTGGCCTGGCGCAGGCCCCCGACGATCCCGCCGTCCGGGCCTCGCGCCTGCGCTACGCCTACCCGCGCCGCTTCCTGGAAACCGGGCGTGACGAGGCATTGCGCCTGGCCTGGCGCGGCGAAGTGGCCACAGCCTGGGCCTGGGCCATCGGCTCGGCCGACGTGGCGTCGGCACGCGCCACCTGCAACCATGTCGATGCCGCGGCACAGCTGTGCATCATCACCGACCCGCCCCTGCGTGACGCCGACCGCCCCGCACCGGCCACGACACCCTCACAGGCCACGCCATGATTCCCCCCACGCCATCGCCCTCGCCGCTGCCCAGGGACGCCCGCATCGTGCTCACCGGCGCCGCCGGCCTGGTGGGCCAGAACCTGCTGGTGGAGCTTCGCGAGCAGGGCTACACGCGGCTGGTGGCCATCGACAAGCACGCCTACAACCTGGGCATCCTGCGCGGCCTGCATCCGGACGTGGAGGTGATCGAGGCCGACCTGGCCGAACCCGGCGACTGGTCGCAGGCCTTCGCCGGCGCCGCCGTGGTGGTGCAGCTGCACGCGCAGATCACCGGCAAGCACCGCGCGCTGTTCGACCGCAACAACCTCACCGCCACCCGGCACGTGCTGGACGCCTGCCGCGCCCACGCCGTGCCCTACCTGGTGCACATCAGCTCGTCGGTGGTGAACTCGGTGGCCACCGACGACTACACCGACACCAAGAAGCAGCAGGAAGCCATGGTGGTGGCCTCGGGCCTGCGCCACTGCGTGCTGCGGCCGACGCTGATGTTCGGCTGGTTCGACCCCAAGCACCTGGGCTGGCTGTCGCGCTTCATGGCGCGCACGCCGGTGTTCCCGATCCCGGGCGACGGCCGCTTCATGCGCCAGCCGCTGTACGAGCGCGACTTCTGCCGCTGCATCGTCCGCTGCATCGAGCGCCAGCCCGACGGCGCCGCCTACGACATCGTCGGCGACACCCGCGTGGACTACGTGGACATCATCCGCACCATCAAGCGGGTGAAGAAGCTGCGCACGCTGATCGTGCACATCCCCATCGGCTTCTTCGCCTTCCTGCTGCGCACTTACTCGATCTTCAGCAGCAAGCCGCCCTTCACCGCCGACCAGCTCAAGGCGCTGTCCGCGGGCGACGACTTCACCGGCGTGGACACCCAGGCGGTGTTCGGCGTGAAGCAGCACGACTTCGAAGCCGCCGTGCGCGAAAGCTACTGCGACCCGCGCTACAGCCACATCGTCCTCAAGCGTTGAACAGGCCCATGACCGAAAAGAAACGCCAATTCGCCGTGATCGGCTCGGGCCCGATGGGCCTGATGGCCGCCATCGACCTGCTGCGCGCCGGCCACGACGTGGCCGTGTACGAACGCGACGACCGCATCGGCGGCATGTCGGCCAGCTTCGACTTCGACGGCCTGCAGATCGAGCGCTACTACCATTTCGTGTGCAAGACCGACCACCCGCTGTTCGCCCTGCTGGCCGACCTGGGGCTGTCGGACAAGCTCAAGTGGACCGACACGAAGATGGGTTACTACTACGAAGGCAAGCTCTACAAGTGGGGCACGCCATTCGCCCTGCTGGCCTTCCCCAAGCTGGGGCTGGTGTCGAAGTTCCGCTACGCGCTGCAGGTGATGTACGCCAAGTCCATCACCGACTGGAGCAAGCTCGACGGCGTCAACGCCGTGCAGTGGCTGCAGGGCTGGCTGGGCCAGAAGGGCTGGGACGTGCTGTGGGAGCGCACCTTCCGGCTGAAGTTCTTCGAATACACCGACCAGCTGTCGGCCTCGTGGATCGGCACGCGCATCAAGCGCATCGCGCTGTCGCGCCGCAGCCTGCTGCAGGAAAGCCTGGGCTACATCGAGGGCGGGTCGGCCACCGTGCTCGACGCCATGCAGGCGCGCATCACCCAGCTGGGCGGCAGGATCCATCTTTCGCGCGGTGTCGGCGAAGTGGTGTCGGAGGCGGGCAAGGTCACCGGCGTGCGCTGCGGCGACCAGGTGCACGCGGTGGACGCCGTGCTGTCCACGGCGCCCATCCAGTACGTGCCGGGCTTCGTGCCTGGACTGCCGAAGGATTTCGCCGAAAGCATCGGCCGCATCCACAACATCCCGGTGGCCTGCGTCATCCTCAAGCTGCGGCACGCCGTGAGCGAGAACTTCTGGATGAACATCAGCGACCCCGGCATCGCCATTCCCGGCGTGATCGAATACTCCAACCTCAACCCGGGCACGCGCGAAGGCGAGCACGTGCTGTACGCGCCTTTCTACATGCCCAAGACCCACCCCAAGTGGTCGCAGTCGAATGAATCGCTGATCGACGAGGTCATCGGCTACCTGGGCCGCCTGAACCCGGCCTTCCGCCCCGACTGGGTGCTGGCGCGCCACTGCCACCGCTACGAGTTCGCGCAGACCATCTGCCCGCCGGGCTTCCAGGCCATGCTGCCGCCGATGCGCACGCCGCTGGCGGGCTTCTTCATGGCCGACACCGCCTACTACTACCCCGAAGACCGCTCGATCTGCGAAAGCGTGGCCGTGGGCCGCCGCCTGGCCGCCGAGGCGCTGGCCGGATGATCCGCCGGCAGTTCGTGCTGTTCGTGGTGGCCGGCGGCATCGCGGCCGCGGCGAACTTCCTCTCGCGCATCGGCCTGAGCCAGGTGATGGCCTACGTGCCGGCCATCGTGCTGGCCTATGGCATCGGCATGCTGACCGCGTTCGTGCTCAACCGCGCCTTCGTCTTCACCGCGCCCAGCAACAGCATGCGCAGCCAGGTGGGCTGGTTCATCGGCGTGAACCTGCTGGCCGTGGCGCAGACGGTGCTGATCAGCCTGGGGCTGGCGCGCTGGCTGTTCCCGGCCGTGGGTTTTGGCTTCCATCCCGAAACGGTGGCGCATGCGGTCGGCGTCATCGTGCCGGTGTTCACCAGCTTCATCGGGCACCGCCTGCTGACGTTCCGGCGCTAGCCGTCAGCGCCCGGCCAGGGCGGCGCCGCTGGGCAGCTGGGCCAGGTCGTGGTGCCAGGCGTATTCCATCACGTGGCCCCCGTGGGCCGAATGGATGACGCCGGTGGCCGGCGCGCCCGGCTTCATGCGCACGCGCGGGTAGGCGTCCAGCGAGGTGTAGTGGGTGACGTAGGACTGGCGCGTGCGGCGCGGGTCCGCGATGGCCATGCCCTCGTGCGACAGGTTGCCGTGCCACACCAGCACGTCGCCCTTGCGCGGGCAGAACACTTTCGGCGCGATGCCCGCGGCCTGCATGCGCGCCTGCAGGTACTCACTGAAAGCGAGCGGCGCGTGCACGCTGTCGGGCTCGAGCACGATCGAACCGCCGCCCCAGTCGAAGAAGCCCGACACCTGCGTGCGGTGCGAGCCGGGGTAGTAACCCAGCGGGCCGGCGTCGGGATGGATGTCCTCCAGCGCCACCCAGCTGGCCGCCAGGTGCGTCAGCGGCTCCTGCCGGCGCACGTAGGGGTAGTCCACGTGGATCGGCTGCTGGCTGCCGCGGTGGAAGGTGAGCGTCTGCAGCGCGCAGGGCGGGCCCTGGAACACGTGCGTCAGGAACACCACCACCTCGCGCGTCAGGCTCAGCCGCGCCGCCGCCTGCGAGATGGTGTGCAGGCCGTTGAACTTCAGGCCCGGCGAGTCCAGGTCTTCCAGCGACAGGGACTTGATGTCGCCCTGCACGGCCAGCAGCTCCACCAGCAGGTCGAAGTCGCGGTGGTGCCGGCGCAGGTAGTCGATGTCGTTGAGCAGCGCGTCGATCAGGCCCTTGTCGACCACGCCCTCGAACACCACCACGCCCTCGTCGTGCCAGCGCTGCAGCACGGCGGCGAGGTCGAAGCCCTGGCGCTCGGACAGCGCGTCGACGTAGCCGCGGATGTCGGGGCTGTCCAGGTCCAGCCAGGGACGGTGCTGCATCCAGTCGTTGATGGTTGGCATGGTGACCCTCCTGTCGGCCGTCGGCTCAGTGCACCATCACGGACTTGCCGGGCGGCCGGCACAGCGCCGGCGAATCGCCCGTCTGGTCCACCAGCATCAATTCGTAGCGGCCCGCCGGCAGCGACGCCAGCGGCAGGGTGACGTTGAAGCCGCCCGAGCGCGCCGCATCCGGCCCGAACGCCGCCACCAGGTCGTCGCGCTGCACCACGGTGTCCAGCGGCACGTACCAGGACCGGCCCAGGCTGTCCGAGCGCAGGCGCAGCATCGGCTTGGCCGGGCGCGCCATCGCCGGTGATTCGAGGAACCAGCCACCCACCGTCAGCGACCGGTCGCGGCCAAGCACCTGCGCCGGCATCACGCCGTCGCCGACGAATTCGATGTTGCACGAGTCCACCGCGCGGAACGGCAGCCACTCGGCCTCGAACGGCGCCAGCACCGCGTTGCCGCCCGTCGTGGGCGCCTGCAGGCCGGCCTGCACCCTGTCGGCGATCGCGCGCTCACAGCCGGCCTCATCGGGACTGGAGGGACCGCTGTCGCGGCGTACGATGATCGAACAGCCGCCGGCGTCTATTTCGCGCAGCGGGCCGCAGAACAGCGGCATGAGCGTGGCGATGTCGGCGCGCGCGGGGCCGCAGCGCACCACCGCGCCCAGGCGCAGCAGGCCATCGCCACCCGGCGCACGCAGCAGTGCCGGCACGAAGGCCTGGGACTCGTCCTGCATCAGCATCACCGCGCGGCGCTTGGCGTAGTAAGGCACCTCCGACGACCAGGCCAGGCCCATCGTCACCACCGCGTCGCCAGGCGCGGTGTGTTCGCGCAGCACGCCGGCCACCACCAGAGAACGGTGGTTGGGGTCGACGTTGCGGATCAATGGCCAGTAGCCACCGTGGAACTGCAGCAGCATGCCCGCTGCGGCCAGCGCCACCAGCGCCGTGGCCCAACCGCCGCGCCAGCGCTCGGACACCGCGTGCAGCAACACCGCCAGCGCCACCAGCAGGAAGGTGGCGTTGGCCATCTGGTAGTAGTTGTGGATGAAGTGCAGCTTGGTGAACACCCCCATCGGCGCCAGGAACAGCGCCAGCGCCGCCACCAGCCACGGCAGCCAGCGGCGTCGTGGCCCGGCCAGCAACAGCAGGGCCAGCGGGGCCAGCCACATCGCCTGGCCCAGGATGTCGGGCAGCATGCGGCCCAGCACCGTGTCGCCCCAGAACGCGTCCAGCATGCGCAGCGGCTTCTGGTCGAAGTTCCAGCCCGAGAGATTCTTCGACGTGCTGAACTCCGCCAGCACCGAGCCGAGCTTCACCTGGTCGCTGGCGTGCAGCCAGCCCAGCAGCGCCGCCAGCGACAGCGCGATCGGCAGGCCGGCGGCCAGCGCCAGCCACAGCGCGCCGCGCAGGTCGCGCCGGCGCAGGCGCGCCAGCAGCGCGGCCGCCACCATCGCGCCGGCCAGCAGCGCGAAGGCGAAGAAGGTGGTGACTTTCACCAGCGCGGCCAGCACCGCGAACACCACCGCCGCCAGCAGCCAGCCGAACGTGATGCGCACCACCAGCCGCTGGATGGCCAGCACGAACAGCAGCGACAGCAGCAGCACCGTCGACTCGATCATCGCCGCGCGGCCCCAGAACAGGTGCAGCGGCGACAGCAGGAACAGCGCCGTGGCGATGTCCACCAGCCGCGCGGGCGCGGCCAGTCCGCGCAGGATCGCGCGCAGCGGCCACGCGCAGGCGATCATCGCCAGGGTGGACAGCACGCGGCCGGCGGCGTCGATGTCCAGGCCCAGCGGCAGCATCGCCAGCAGCGCCACGCCCCACTGGTAGAGCGGGAATTCGAACGGCACGCCCCAGGGGTAGCCCAGCACCGGCGTGGCGTACAGCCACCACGCATCGCCCTGGGTCATCCAGTACGACGAGATGAGCGTCTGCGTCTGGCGGAAGCCATGCTCGTCGAGCACGGGCACGCCCCAGCTGGCTGCCAGCACCGCCAGCAGCACCAGCACGGGCGCGAAGGCCAGCAGGCGGCCGATGCCGCCGGGCGTCGATGGACCAAAGGGAAGTTTCATCGCACGTGGACCCTCCGGGCCTGCGTGCAAACCCAACGCCCGGCCTCGGTGGCGAACACCACCTGCACGTCATAGGTGCCGGCAGGCAGCGCCGATATCGGCGCCGCGGTGAAGCCGGCGAACGCCGCCGTCGCATTGGCGCGGGCGGCCACCACGTCGGGGCGTGCGTAGTGCAGCACGATCGGGAACTCCGCCGGCGTGCCCTCGCCCACCGGCCGCCAGCGCAGCCAGGCATCGGGAATGCCCGGCGCTTCGTCGGGCAGGAACGCCCAGCCCGAGGCGGTGCCCGGCAGGTCGACGTGGATGCTGCCGTCGGGCATCGCCTCGGTGACGGTGGCGCCCTGCACGGCTTCGATGCCGCAGCGGTCGTCAAACGAATGCTCGCCTTCGGCCACGGGCAGCGAGCTGTGCGTCGCGCGCGGATAGTCGGCGACGCGCGCCTGGGCCACCAGCGGATTGGCGGCCAGCGGCACGTCGCCGCCGCTGCAGCCGGCCAGTGCCGCCGCCAGGCCGAGCAGCCACGCGCCGCGATGCAGGGGCCGGGCCCGGTGGCGGCTCACGCCGGCTTTCTCACCACGAAGCAGGCCTGCCCGTAGCGCGTGCCGTCGAAATAGCCGGACACGAACTGCAGCGACGTGCCCATGCCCTGGCGCACGTACGCTTCCGGGATCCAGGTTTCGCCGTAGAAGCTGTCGTCGCGCGGCCCGCCGCCGCCCACGCCGGGTGAACTGGCATGCACCAGCTCGCCGCGCGCCAGCGCGGCGCGCGCCACGTCGAAGTCGGGGAAGAGTTCACCCAGCGCCTGCACGTAGGGCGACGCGCCGGGCTGTTTCGACGCCTGCTCGCAGAAGTCGAAGAACGACGCATGGCGCGTGGTGAACGCCACCACGCCGCCGGGCTTGAGCACCCGCTCGAACTCGGCGAACCACGCCCGCGTCGCCGCGGGGGAAAGATGCGAGAACACCGAGTACGCCACGATGAGGTCGAAAGACCCGTCGCGATGGCCGCTGGGCGGGAACGGCGTGCAGCGGGTGAAGTTCGGCGAATCGAACAGGTCCCGCGTGATCGCCACGAACTGTTCGTCCACGTCCAGCCCGTGCAGGCTGGCCTTGCGGATGTCGTGCATGAACACGCGCGCGATGCGGCCCCAGCCGCAGCCGAAGTCCAGGGCCGTCGATTCACCGTCCAGCACCAGGCCAGCGCGTTCGAGGCCATCGCACACGTCCTGGTAGAACGCATGCGCCTGCCGCAGCGCCGCCTCGGAGGAAAGGCCGGTGGTGTTGCGCTGCAGCTGCTCGTCCGGGAACGCCGGCAGCAGGTCGCCCAGCGGGCTGGCCGTGGGCGTGTCGAGGCTGGCGATCAGGCGGTCCAGCCAAGGCGTGGAAGGAGTGGGATTCAAGTCTGCCTCGCAGGCATGGGAAGGAGGAGCCGCAGCACGGCCGGCAGCACGCACAGCGCCAGCGCGCCGACCACCAGCGCCGTCGCGTCCCACTGCGCGAAATGGCGCAGCGGATCAAGCACCCACACCCACAGGCCGTAGGCGGCAACCACCGCCACCCAGGCCACGAAGAAGCGGGCGTGGCGCGCGATCACCATCAGCAGGCCCAGGTGCAGCGCCAGCATCGACTGGTAGGACTGGTGGTGGTTGATGTGGCAGTCGAGCGTCAGCAGCGCGCCCAGCAGCGCCGACAGCACGCCCCAGGCCAGCCACGGCGCCGCCGACGGGGCGGACGCCCCGCGGTTGCGCGGCAGCAGCCGCGCCACCAGCGCGCCCACCACCAGCACCAGCAGCGACGGCAGCACGTAGAGGAAATCACGCGAACGCCAGCCGCCCAGCGTGGTCGTCACCGCCGCGTGCTCGCCGGGACCACACTGGCTGGAGGCGCCCAGCAGCACCTGCAGCGCCGCGCCCTTGGCCTGCAGCCACGACAGCGGCGTGAAGCCCGAATAAGCGCGAACGATGGTGTCGAACACGCCCATGCCCTCTTCGCCGAAGCCGAAGGTGCCGGCGAACGCGAACTTCAGCAGCGCGTTGCCCGGCGGGTCGATGTAGCGCTGGTACAGCATCCACGGCAGCAGCACGGCCAGGCCCAGCGCCACCGCGCCCGCCATGGCCCGCACCGACGGCAGTCCGCGCAGCGCCACCGCCACGACGATCATCGCCAGGACGCCGAACACCGCGCCGCCGTGCGACTGCAGCGCCAGCCCCGACAGGCCGGCCGCCAGCACGAAGGCCGCGCCGTCCTGGCGCAGCGGCCGGCGCACCGGTGCGCCGGCGTCGAACAGCAGGTAGGCCGCCGTGAAGCCGAACGCCGCGGCCAGCAGCTTGGGCCAGATGTAGCCCGAGTTGAACAGCAGGAACGGCGACAGCACGCAGGCCAGCACCATCGCCAGCGACACCGCCGCCGACCGCGACCAGCGCAGCGCGGCCAGGAACAGCGCCGGCGCCCACAGCGTGTTGAGCAGCACGCCCACCGGCCACGCATGCTGGTGCAGCAGGTAAACGCCGTCGGCCGTCACCAGGCGCGAGCCGAACACCTTGGCGAAGATCGCGTGCCAGCCATAGGCCAGCGGCGGCCGGTCGGAAATGCGCCAGGGGCCCTGCCACGGGCCGGTCTGCATGTGGTCGCTGGCCAGCATCTGGCCCAGCACCATCGGCAGCTGGTTGTCGCTGGACCAGCGCACCGGCGTGAACCGCGCATTGGGCGACCACGACCCGGCATTCACCTCGGCCAGCGAGAAGATCGCCACCACCGCCAGCGCGACCATCAGCCACAGCCAGCCCGCCGACAGCACCGACTGGCGCAGCGCGCAGGCCGGCGCCGGCGCCGCGGCCTCGCGCACGAACCGCACGAAGCCCCAGCCCCCCACGGCGAACACCGCCAGCGTCAGCGTCGCGCCCGCGGCCATGGACGCCCAGTAGACGAAGAACGCGGCATAGCCCAGCAGCCCGATCGCGCTCAGCGACAGCCCCAGCCGCACGCGCGCGTCGGCCACGCCGGCCAGCCCGGTGAAACAGGCCCAGAACAGTCCCGCCATCACCGCCCAGGCGATCACCAGCGGCGCCGCCGCGCCCAGCGCCGACGACTTGAGGCGATAGCCCGGCGTGATTTCAAACGGCGGGCCGATGAACAGTTCATGGTCGGCCGAACGCACCTCCGCCGACAGCTGCACGCGCCGGTCGCCGGCGCACCAGTCGGCGCCGGGGCGGAAGTGGGCGATCACCCAATCGTCGTTGGTGCGCGCCTGTGCGAACGGCAGCGACGCGCCCGTGCCGACGCAGGTGACCAGGATGGTGATGCCCTTTTCGCCCGGGAAGCCGCGCAGCGGCACGCCGAAGCCGCTCCCGGGCAGCACGAAGGGCACGGTCTGGAGCCGGCCCTGCAGCCGGCCTTCGGGCGTCCACGAGGTGAAGAAGCGCGATTGCGGATGGCGGTGCAGGCTGGTGGGCAGCTCGCGCTCATCGCCACCGGCCCAGACGAAACCGTCGGACACGATCCAGCCATCGGCGGGCACCAGCGGCACCTTGTCGGGATCGGGCACGGCCATCACCCCCAGCGACGCCAGCACCAGCAGGGCCGGCAACACCCAGCCCCACCGCCGCCACGCCACCGACCCGGCGCCCGGCATCAGGCCCAGGCCCGGAACACGATCGGCGGCATCAGGGCCTCGTCGCCGTAGCGGTGGTTGTTGGTGGTGTAGCCGCGGAATACGTCGAAGTCCATGCCCACCTCGACGCGCGCGAAGCCGGCGGCGCGCACCATGCCCAGGAAGTCCATGCCGAAGTGGAAGAAGGTGTAGATGCCTTCCGAGCGCAGGCCGTCGCCGTGGTATTCGGGCGGCTCGATGTGCTCGATGCTGCCGTCGGCGAGCTGACGGCCGCGCCGCAGCGTGTGCTCGCGGTACGGGAAGAACGGCATGGTGAACACGCACACGCCCCCCGCGCGCAGCACGCGGCGGCATTCGGCCAGCGCCGCCGCCGTGTCTTCCACGTGTTCGAGCACGTCGTTGTGCACCAGCAGGTCCAGCGACGCGTCGGCGTGGCCAAGCGCGGTAATGCTCTGGTGCTGCACCAGCACTTCCTTGAACGACACCCACTCGCCAGGGGCATGCGCGGGCCCGAAGTATTCACTGCCCTCCAGCCACGGCATGCGCGCGTGCAGCCGCACGAACAGCGGCGTGGTGGCTTCCAGCGCCAGCCCGCGGCGCGCGTCGTGCAGCGGCGTGGACGCGATGGCGTCGTACAGCAGGCGGTTGCGGTTGACCAGGCCGCAGTCCGGGCAGAGCAGGCCTTCGCGCAGGCTCGGGTGAACGCCCAGCATCACGCCGGTGTTGACCTGGAAGGCAGTGCGCGACTGGCACACCGAGCAATAGCCTTCCAGCCGCTCCTGCACTTCGACCCAGGCGTCGGCGGCGTCCATCGCCGGCCGGTGGTAGGCCAGCGCCGCGCCCAGGGCGGCTTCATCGGGGTACCAGCTCAACATGCGTTGCGTCCTGTCCGGTTACCGGTGTTTCATCGCCAGCCACGTGCGCTCGATGCCCTGTTCCAGCGGCACCTGCGGCACCCATGCATAGGCGCTGCGCGCCGCGCCCACGTCCAGCACGATGCGCTTCACGTCGAACGGGCGGCCGGGCAGGTACTGGATGTCCAGCGTGCGGCCGGTGACGCGCGCCACCACGTCGCACAGCTGGTTGAGCGAATGGCCGGTGCCGCTGCCCACGTTGTAGGTGCCGGTGCCCGGGGCCAGGCCGGCGCGCGCCGCCAGTTCCACCAGGTCGTCGATGTAGAGGTAGTCGCGCACCACTTCGCCGTCGCCCCAGATGCGGATGGGCTCGCCGCGCAGCGCCAGCGCCAGGAACGTGCCCACCGCGCCCTGCACGCCCGCCGTGGACTGGCGCGGGCCGTAGGGATTGGACGGCCGCAGCACCACCGGGTCGAGTTCGCCCAGCTCGCGGTACATGTGCAGGTAGTGTTCGATCGCCGCCTTCACCACGCCGTACGACGACACCGGATGCAGGGGCTGCGATTCGGCCACGGCGGGCACGCCCGTGTTGCCGTACACCGCGCCGCCGGACGAGAAATAGACGATGCGCCGCACGCCCGCCGCCTTCATGGCCTGCAGCAGGCCCAGCGTGGACACCAGGTTGCCCTGCACGTCGGCGGCCGGGTCGAGGTTGGAGGTGCCGGGCACGGTGGTGCTGGCCAGGTGGTAGACCACGTCCACGCCCGCCAGCATCTGCGGCAGCACGCTGCCGTCGGCCAGCGAGCCCTGCACGAACTCCACGCCGTTCCAGTCCACGTCGGTGCGCGGCCGGCCGATGTCGAGCACGCGCAGGGACACCCCGTCGGCGCGCAGCCGCGCCAGCAGGCTCGAACCGATGAAACCGTTGCCGCCGATCACCAGGGCGCGCATGGCTCAGCCCGCCTCCGCCGTCGCGTCGCCCAGGCCGAACTGCAGGCGCAGCGCGGCCAGGTAGTCCTGCGCGGCGCGGCGCACCGCCGCGTCCATCGGGTATAGGCGCTGCGCTTCGGCCTGCGCGCGCGCCACTTCGTCCACGTGCTTGAGGCCGGCGGCGGCCAGCGTGACGCCGCCGGCATGGCGGCGGTGCTGGTTGAGAGCGGCCGGCTCGAAGCACACGCGCCCGCGCTGCAGCAGCCGCAGGTAGACCACCCAGTCGCCGGCGATGGTGTAGCCGGCCACGTCGTCGATGCCTTCGCGCAGCACCGCCAGCAGCGCCTCGCGCCGGAACACCACGGCGCTGACGTTGGGCACGATGTTCTTCACGCCCAGGCAGGCGCGCGCTTCGTCCACGCCGTCGGCCACGTATGCCTGCAGCCAGCGCTGCGGGGACACGTCGCGGGTGTAGTCGAGGTAGTCGGGCGCCAGCCGCTGGCCGTCCTGGTCGATCTGTTCGGACTGGCAGTAGCCCATCACGATGGACGGATCGGCGGCCATGCGCCCGACCAGGTGCTCCAGGAAACCGGGGTGGGCCAGGTCGTCGGCTTCGGCGATCCAGACGAAATCGCCGGTGGCCAGCTCCAGCCCGCGCAGCCACTGGCGGAACACCGAGCCGCTGTTGGCCGGGTTCACGACGATGCGCGGCTCCGGCGCCAGGCTGCCGCGCAGCGACTGCAGCACGTCCAGGCTGTCGTCGCTGGACGCGTCGTCGAGCACGATCAGCTCGTACACCGGCAGTGTCTGTGCGGCCACGCTGCGCAGGCGCGCCTGCAGGTAGCGGGCATAGTTGTAGTTGGGCACCACCACCGACACCTTGGGCAGCGCCATGCCGCCCAGGGCCAGCACGTCGAACAGGTAGGTGCGGAAGGAGAAACGCGCATCCACCAGCGCGCGACCCTGTTCGCCCAGGCGGTCGCGCAGGTGGCGATCGTCGAGCAGCGTTTTCAGGCCTTGTGCCAGCGCGGCGGCCGTCACCGGCGACACCACCACGCCGCACTGTCCCGCCACCAGGTCGGCGCCGCCGCCGGTGCCCGCGAACGCCACCACCGGCGTGCCCACCGAAAGGCTTTCCAGCACCACCGACGGGAACGGATCTTCGCGCGAGGCCAGCGCGTAGACGTCGGCACCGGCGTAGTAATCGTCGGTGTCGAAGTCGAGCCCGACGAAATGGAAGCGATCGAACATGCCGCCCTCGCGCAGCAGGCGGTCGATCCGGTCCTGCACGTCCACGTCGCGATGGCCCACCCACACGAAGTGCAGGCCCGGGTCGTCGGCCAGCAGCACTGCTGCTTCGGCCAGCAGGTCCACGCCCTTGCGCGGGTCGGCGTAGCCCACGCTCAGCACCACCCTGGCCTCGGGCGCCAGGCCCAGCCGCTGCCGCAGCGCAGCCCGCGCCGGGGCGCTGTCCGTCGCACCGCGGTAGCGGCTGCGGGTGAACAGGCCCTGCGGGCGAATCACCAACTTCTCGCGCAGCTGCGCGGCGTCGGCGAACGTCGCCAGGCCCGCCGCCACGGCGTCGCCGGGCGCGACCACGTGGCGCGCACCCTGCACGATCGCGGCCACGGCCGACTCCAGGCCGTATTGCCGGATGACGCCGGGCAGTTCGTGCACCAGCGACACCACCTCGATGCCCTCGCACCGGAAGGCCGGCACCACGCGGCCCGACACGGCCGTGTTGGCGATCACCAGCGATGTGCCGTCGGCCCCGCACCGGCGCGCCAGCTGTTCGATGGCGGCGTCGTCGAAGGCCTCGTGCACCGGGCAGGTACGGCGGAACTCGTCGGCCAGACGGCCTGGCCCGAGCAGCGCCACCGACACCGGCACGCCCATGGCCTTGAGCTCGCGCGCCATGTTCAGCGCCAGGTACTGGCCGCCATGCGGGTGCGCGTCGTGCGACACCACCAGCACGCGGCGCGGATCTTGCGGCGCTTCCAGCGCTTCGCGCGTGGCCTGCAGGAAGGCGTGGCCATAGCGGCGGTCGGGCTCGAGCTTCGCGCCCTCGGCCCATTCGTTCCAGGCATTCACCATCACGATGCGCTCGCCGGCCACCGGATGCTGCTCGGCGTAGCCGACGGCGAAATCAAGCCATTCGCGATAGCGCGCGGGCGTGGCGTAGGCGAAGGTGTAGCCGCGGCCCGGGCGCCGCGCCTCGTTGTCCCAGCCCGGGAATACGGTGCGGATCAGCGGGAAACCACCGTCGGGCCAGACCTTGGCGCTTTCGACGATGGCCTGGTAGTGCACCACGTTGCCCTGGTAGCCGGGGTTGATGATGTCCAGCGACGCGTTGATCGGCTCGAAGCCCCGCGCCAGCTTGTGCGGCGGGAATTCCATGGCCGCATCGAAGCCGTGCTCACGCGGGTCCTCGGTGTCGAACTGCACCATGGCGATGAAGATCTCGCCGATGCCCACCCGGCGGCAGTGGTCGCGCCAGCGCCGCAGCGTCACGGCCGGTTCGGGCAGGATCGAGGGGCGGTAGACGATGAGCAGCGGCTTGCCATCCACCCGGATGTAGCGGGCATCGCGCAGGTAGGGTTCGAGGTCCGTGATGAACGCCAGGTCGTTTTCCGGGCCGTGTTCCTGCGAGATCAGGACATCGCCTTCGCGGCCATCCCACCGCCGCGTCCAGTTCTCGTTGGCCCAACACAGGCAGAACGGGAAATCGATGTCCGGCTGGGCCAGGTAAAGATCAACGGGCGTTTCCATCAGCCGCTTGCCGGCGAACCAGTAATAGTGGAACGCGAAGCCGTGCAGCCCGTACTGGCGCGCCATGTCCGCCTGGCGCTTGAGCACGTCCGGCACACGCAGGTCGTAGAAGCCGAGGTCGGCCGGCAGCTGCGGCTGGTGGTGGCCCAGGAACTGCGGCACCGCCTTGGTGACGTTGGTCCACTCGGTGAAGCCCTTGCCCCACCAGGCTTCATTTTCCGCGAACGGATGGAACTGCGGCAGGAAGAACGCGATGGCCTTCGCGCGCAGCGACTGCGGCGGCGGCTCGTTGGATGCCGGCAGGTACTCGGGCGCCCGGCGCGAGGCATCATCGGCGAACAGCCCCTCCAGGTACTGCTGCGCGGGTGCCGGCACGGCATCGGGCAACGCGGCGTCGACCGCGGCCGGCACGACGGTGGCCATCGCCGGCCTGGGCGGCGGCGTGCGGAAGACCGGCGGCCTGAGCATGTGCGCATAGGCCGGCATCGCGCGACGGTGCCAGATCGAAGCCAGGCAGCCGCGCAGCCAGCGCATGGGCGCGGTCATGCGCCAGCTTTGGCTCGACAGCAGGCGGTCCAGCTCGCCCTGGCGCAGCTCGGCGCGCGAATGGGCGTCGTACAGCAGTTCGTCGCGGCGGCGCAGGTCGGCGCGGGCCATGGCCAGTTCGGCGTCGCGGGCGGCCAGTGTGGCCTGCAGTTCGCGTTCGGCCTGCGCTTGCGCGGCCAGTTCGGCGTTGCGGGCGGCCAGGGTGGCCTGCAGCTCGCGTTCGAGCTGCGCTTGCCCGGCCAGCTCGGCGCCCAGCGCCTGCTGCGCCGACAGCGCATCGGCGAGCGCCACGCGGTCGGCCTGGCCAATGCGCAGCGCCGCCTGCAGTTCGTCCTTCAGCGATTCCGCCGCCAGGTGCAGGCGCCAGACGTCGGCGGCGTAGTGCGCCAGGCCCTGGGCCAGGTCGCCCGCCGCCAGCGACGGATCGGCCGGCAACCCCAGTTCCGCGCGCACCGCCTGAAGCTGGTGCTGCAGCGCGACCCGCGCCGCCAGCGCCTGCGCCAGCTCGGCGCGGGCACCGGCGTCGTTGACGTTGGCCTGCGCCAGCGCCGCTTCGGTGCGCTCGAACATGGCCTGGTAATGGACCCGGAATTTCTCGGCATCGGCGTACTGGTGCTCCAGCAGCGCGATGCGTTCGCGCTGGGTGACGCGCTGGCCCAGCGCGTCGAACAGCTGCAGCACCGTCACCTCGCCGTCGCCGCCGCGCAGCGCGCACAGCGCGTGCAGCGCCTCGGGCGGCTGGTCACCGACCAGCAGCACGCCCAGGCCGTGGGTGTGCTGGAATTCGAACGACGGGTAGCGCCCGCGCAGCTCTTCCCAAAGCCGCCACACGCCGAACCCGCGCTCGCGCACCATGGTGTCGTGGAACAGCACCACGCCGCGGCGCGACATCTTCGGCAGCCAGGTGTCGAAGTCGTGCTTCACGGCGTCGTAGGTGTGCAGGCCGTCGATGTGCAGCAGGTCGACGCTGGCGTCGGAGAAATACGGCGCCGCGTCGTCGAAGCGCATGCGCATCAGCTGGGCGAAGCCGCCGTACTTGGCCTGCACCAGCGCGCTGAGCTGCGCATGCACCTCGTCGCCATAGTGGCCCGAATGCTCGTCGCCCTCCCAGGTGTCCACCGCGAAGGCCTTGGTGGCGCACTGGCGCGCCCGGATGGCCTGGCACAGGCCCAGGAAGGACGTGCCGTTGTGCGTGCCCAGTTCGACCAGCAGGCCGGGCTCCATGGCCTCGATGATCCAGAATGCAAACGCCAGGTGCCCGGTCCAGGCGCTGGGCGGGACGTCCTCGGGCAGCAGCGCGGCGCTGGCGTTGAGGTCGAAGGCGGTCATGCGGCGTTGCCCTGCAGCGACAGCCCCAGTCGCGTGACCGCGAGCCCCAGGCGCTGCTTGAGCCCCATGCCGCGCGAGCGGAACACGCCCACCGTGTCACCCCAGGCGGCGCTGCCCGGGTCGGGGTGCGGCTCCCAGTCGGTGTGTACTTCCACCAGCTCGCAGGCGCCCACCTTGGCCAGCGCGCGGTAGCCGTCGGGGTAGAAGCGCCAGCAATCCTGCGGGTAGCGATGCTCCGGGCCGCGCGAAGGCGCGATCAGGAACACCAGGCCGCCGGGTTTGAGCACGCGCTGCATTTCCAGCCAGGTCATCCAGAAATGCTCGATGTGCTCGAACGCCTGGCCCGACACGATCACGTCCACCGAACCGTGCGCGAACGGCAGCCGGTAGGGCGACGACAGCACCACGTCCACGCCGGGGCCGGCCTCGAGGTCCACACCGGTGTAGCGCCAGCCGGGCTGCCCGAACAGCGTGCGGTACGAGCCGTTGACGTCGAACGAGCCGATGTCCACCACGTCCAGCGTGCTGCCGGGCGTGAGGTAGGTCGAAACCAGGCGCTGCATGTGCTGGTAGGAACTGTTGTGCATCAAGGACTCCGGTCCGGGGGGACACCGTTGCCGTCATCCACCGACAGCGTCACTGCATGGTAAGGCAAGCCGACCAGGCCGGCCGAGATCGTGCTGGACACCGATTCGAGCACCAGCGCGTCGAATACCCAGTCGTTCTGGACATGGGAGAAGTGGCTGCCGTCGGCCAGCGCCACGTCCACGGTGTACCTGCCCACCGGCAGCCAGGGCATGCGGAAGGCGAACTCGGCGTGCAGGCGCTGGCCCGCCTGGGCCGGCGGCCGCGGGCCGGTGCCGTTGAGGTAGGTGTTGGTGCCGAACAGGTGCTGGCCCAGGCGGTCCTTGAACAGGAAGCCGATGACCGGGCTGTCGATGTCGGCCAGCGCCTCGGCCTCGACCCGCAGGCGCACGTTCTCGCCGCCCTCCAGCCGCGATACCCGCTGGCCGTCATGACCCAGCAGGGTGACCGCGGCGATCCGCGCGCGGCCGTCGCCGAAGGCCGCCGAGCGTTCGCCGAAGCGGAAGACGCGGATGTCGCCAAGGTCGGTGATCTCGTCGCCAGCGCCCCCGGCCTCGTGGCCCGAGCCGTCGTCGTCGCGGGCGGTGGCGGCCACGTTCATTCCGTAGGACCTGGCGTGGTAGGCCTCGGACACTTCCTTGGCCGGGCCGTCCATCACCATGCGGCCGTTTTCGAGCCAGATGGCGCGCCGGCACAGGTTCACCACCGCGGCCGAGCTGTGGCTGACGAACACCAGGGTGCCGCCGTCGGCCTGGAACCCGCGCAGGAAGCGCATGCACTTCTGGGCGAAGAACACGTCGCCCACCGCCAGCGCCTCGTCCACCACCAGCACGTCGGCGTCCACGTTGGCGATCACGGCGAAGGCCAGGCGCACGTACATGCCGCTCGAGTAGGTCTTCACCGGCTGGTCGATGAACTCGCCGATGTCGGCGAAGGCGACGATGGCCTCGAAGCGTTCGTCCACCTCGCGCCGGCTCAGGCCCAGCACCGATCCGTTGAGGTAGACGTTCTCGCGCCCGGTGAATTCGGGATTGAAGCCACTGCCCAGCTCCAGCAGCGCCGCCACGCGGCCCTGCACGGCCACTTCGCCGCGGGTGGGCGTGAGCGTGCCGCAGATGACCTGCAGCAGGGTGGACTTGCCGGAACCGTTCTTGCCGATGATGGCGACCGTCTCGCCGCGGCCGATGCGGAAGCTGATGTCGTCCAGCGCCCAGAATTCGTTGAAATAGCGGCCCGGCGGCAGCCCCGCCAGCCGGCGCAGGCGCGGCAGCACGGCCTGGCGCAGGCGGTCCTGGGGGCGGGCGTAGATCTGGTAGCACTTGGCGACGCCGGCGATCACGATCGCCGCGTCCTCGCCCGCCGGCTGGCCGTGGTCAGAGGACATCGGCGAACCCGTTGCGCGATTTCTGGAAGAACCAGTAGCCACCCTGGGCCACCAGCAGCGAAATGGCGGAGAACAGCGCCAGCATCGGCAGGTCGGGCGCCTGCCCGGCGAAGATGACCGCGCGCGCCTGTTCGATCACGAACGTGAGCGGGTTGAGGTACAGCCAGCCGCGCATCTCGACCGGCAGCGCGCTGACCGGGTAGAACACCGGCGCCATGAACATCAGCACGCTGGCCAGCACGCCGGTGACCTGGGCGGTGTCGCGCAGGAACACGCCCAGCGCCGCCAGCCCCCAGGCCACGCCCAGCGACAGCACCAGCAGCGGCAGCACCAGCAGCGGCAGCCACAGCACCGTCCAGTGCAGGCCGCCGCCCAGCAGCACCACGCCCGCCAGCAGGATGCCGATGGCGATCACGGCGTGGAACGCCGCCGCGCCGATCACCGTCACCGGCAGGATCTCGAGCGGGAAGATGACTTTCTTCACGTAGTTCGCATTGCCCACCACCAGGGTCGACGACCGGGTGATGGCCTCGCCCAGGATGGCGTGCAGCAGCACGCCCACGAACACGAACAGCGCGAAGTCGAACTTGCCCGCGGGCACCGCCGACGCCGACCACTTCGCGCCGAACACCACCGAGAACACGAACGTGTAGACCGCCAGCATCAGCAGCGGCTGCAGCACCGACCACGAGATGCCCAGCCACGAGCCGCGGTAGCGGCCGCTGATCTCGCGCCAGGTGAGGTCACGCAGCAGGCGCGCGTTCGACCAGAGCGACGTGATCGCCGACACCAGGCCCGTGGCGCGCTGGGAGTGCGGGTTCATGGCCGGTCAGCGACCCAGGGCGGCGTCGAGCTCCGAACGCAGGTCCTGCAAGTCCTCGACGCCCACGCTCAGGCGCACCAGGTTGTCGGTGATGCCCAGCGCCGCGCGGCGCTCGGGCGGCACCGAGGCGTGGGTCATGATGGCCGGGTGGTTCACCAAGCTTTCCACGCCGCCCAGCGACTCGGCCAGCGCGAACAGGTGGCAGCGCTCCATGAACCGGCGCGCCGCGTCGCCGCCGCCCTTCACGTAGATCGAGATCATGCCGCCGAAGCCGTGCATCTGGCGCTGGGCCAGGGCGTGCTGCGGGTGCGAGGCCAGGCCCGGGTAGATGACCTTGTCGACGGCCGGGTGTTTTTCCAGCCACGCGGCCAGTTCACCGGCGTTGTCGCAGTGCGCCTTCATGCGCAGGTGCAGGGTCTTGAGGCCACGCAGCGCCAGGAAGCTGTCGAACGGGCCCTGGATGCCGCCCACGGCGTTCTGCAGGAAGGTCATCTGCTCGGCCAGGGCCGCGTCGTCGCCCACCACCACCATGCCGCCGACCATGTCGGAGTGGCCGTTGAGGTACTTGGTGGCCGAATGCATCACCAGGTGCGCGCCCAGCTCCAGCGGCCGCTGCAGGATGGGCGAGCTGAAGGTGTTGTCCACCGCCAGCCAGATGCCGCGCTTGCGGGCGAACTCGGCCAGGCGCGCGATGTCGACGATCTTGAGCATCGGGTTGGTGGGGGTTTCGCACCAGATCAGCTTGGTTTTCGGCGTGACCGCGGCTTCCAGCGCCGCCATGTCGTTGAGGTCCACGAAGCTGAAATCGAGCCCGGCGCTGCGGCGGCGCACGCGCTCGAACAGGCGGTAGGTGCCGCCGTAGACGTCGTCCATGCACACCACGTGGCTGCCGCTGTCGAGCATCTCGAGCACGGTGGACGTGGCCGCCAGGCCGGACGCGAACGCGTAGCCCTGGGTGCCGCCTTCCAGCGCCGCCACGCAGCGCTCGTAGGCGAAGCGCGTGGGGTTGTGGCTGCGCGAGTACTCGAAGCCCTGGTGCACGCCGGGGCTGGACTGCACATAGGTCGAGGTGGCGTAGATCGGCGTCATCACCGCGCCCGTGCTCGGGTCGGGGGACTGGCCGGCGTGGATGGCGCGGGTGCCGAGGCCGAGGTGCTTGCCGTCGCTCATGGGTTCTTCCTTGGAGTGCGGTTACTGCGCGCGCCGGCGCAGGTAGTTGAGCAGGTCGATGCGGGTGATCAGGCCGAGGAACTTCGGGCCGTCCATCACGATCGCCACGTGGCCGCGGTCGAACACCGGCAGCAGCGCGGCCATCGGCGAGGTGACCTCCAGCTTGTCGAGCTTGCTCACCATCGCCGTGGACACCGGCTCCTGGAAGCGCTTGTCCTGGCCGAACACGTGCATCAGCACGTCGCTTTCATCCACGATGCCGACGATGTCGTCGCCCACCATCACCGGGAGCTGCGAGACGTCGTACATCTTCATGCGCTGGTAGGCCACCTGCAGGCTGTCGGTGGGCGCCACCACCACCGTGTCGCGCTGGGCGTAGGGCCGCAGGATCAGGTCGCGCAGGTCGCCGTGCACCGGCCGCTCGAGGAAGCCGTTGTCGAGCATCCAGTAGTCGTTGTACATCTTCGACAGGTACTTGTTGCCGGTGTCGCAGACGAACACCACCACCTTCTTGGGCGTGGTCTGTTCGCGGCAGTAGCGCAGCGCCGCGGTCAGCAGCGTGCCCGACGACGAACCGCCCAGCACGCCTTCCTTGATCAGCAGTTCGCGGCCGGCCAGGAAGCTGTCCTTGTCGGAGACGGCGTAGGCCTTCCTGACGCGGCTGAAGTCGGAGATGTCGGGCAGGAAATCCTCGCCGATGCCTTCCACCAGCCAGCTGCCGGACTTGGTGCTCAGCACGCCTTCGTTGATGTACTGGGTGAGGATGGAACCCACCGGGTCGGCCAGCACCAGCTCCACGTGGGGCGCGGCCTTGGCGAAGAAGCGCGACAGGCCGGTCATGGTGCCCGAGCTGCCGCAGCCGAAGACGATGGCGTCCATGTCACCGTCCATCTGGCGCCAGATTTCCGGGCCGGTGCCGTGCTCGTGCGCGGCCGGGTTGTCGGGGTTGCCGAACTGGTTGACGAAGTACGCACCCGGCGTTTCCGCGGCGATGCGCGCGGCCATGTCCTGGTAGTACTCGGGATGGCCCTTGGCGACGTCCGAGCGCGTGAGCAGCACTTCGGCGCCCATGGCGCGCAGGTTGAAGATCTTTTCCCGGCTCATCTTGTCCGGGACCACCAGCAGCAGCTTGTAACCCTTCTGCTGGGCGACCAGGGCCAGGCCGATGCCGGTGTTGCCGGCGGTGCCTTCCACCAGGGTGGCGCCGGGCTGGATGTCGCCGCGGGCTTCGGCCGCTTCGATCATCTTCAGGCCGATGCGGTCCTTGATCGAACCACCGGGGTTCATGCACTCGAGCTTGAGGTACAGCTCGCACAGGCCGGTATCAAGGTGCTGGGCGCGGACGATGGGCGTCTCGCCGATGAGTTCAAGGACGTTTTGGTGGACCGTCATGGAAGGCCGGGGGAATGCGTTTTCACGGGGCCTTGATTCTAGCAGCCCTGTCCGGCGGCCTGTCCGGCGGCCTGCCTGGCCGCCCTGCCGCGCCCGTTGCGGGCCGGCGAGGTGTGCGGCGGTGGCGACCCGACGAGGAGGGCCGCCACCGCCGCAGCGTGAACTCAGTGTTTGCGGCGGTCGAACATCCGGGTCAGGCGATCCTTCGCGTTGAGCTTTTCCTTTTTCATCTTCCCCAGCGCGGTGTCGTCCAGGGGTAGCACGCCCAGTTCGGCGTCCAGCACCTGTTTGTCCAGTTCGCGGTGGCGGTGGTAGAGCTGGCGGAATTCCGGGTCGCTCTTCATCAACGCGTCGAGTTCGCTTTGCGGTTGCCCTTCAAACATCGGATTGACCTCCTCCAGAAACGCGAACGCCCCGGCCGGCGAAGGACGAGGCGTTGCGGATTGAGACAAAGGTCAGGTCGCTTTCGCGGGCGGCGCCCCCACGGATCACACCCGGCCCAAGGTCGGCGGTGGTGCGGTCGGCGGCGGCGAGGTCTGCTTTCATCGGCCTGGCTCGGTAGTCCCGGCGGCGTCGGGCCTCCGGGACTTTGAACCTACTCCCCCGTTTTTGGGGTCGCAAGCCTTTCGATAAGCCATTGACCGGAAACGAAAAGCCCCCGCTGAACGGGGGCTTCTCGGCCCGATGGGCAGGCCTTTGGATTCAATCACTTAGTGAATGTGAAGAATTCGATGAATGGCCTATCTGATTGATTTAACTGTTAATTGACGATGATCTCGACGCGCCTGTTGCGTGCGCGGCCGTCGGCGCTGGCGTTGTCGGCGACGGGCGCCGTTTCACCCTTGCCCACCGCCTTGAGCCGGGCCCCGGGCAGGCCGGCGTCTTCCAGCACGCGGCGCACGGCCTCGGCGCGCTGGCGCGACAGCGCGAGGTTGGCCGCATCGGCGCCCTGGCTGTCGGTGTGGCCTTCGATGGCCACGCCGGCGCTGCCACCGCGCAGCGTCACCGCGAGCGCGCGCAGGCTGGCCTGCGCCTGTGCGGTGAGGTTGGCGCTGCCGCTGCCGAAGGCGTTGCCGGCCAGCGTGTAGACCTGCTTGCCGCCCACGCTGCGCACCGGCGGCGGCGACGCGTCGGGGATTTCGTCGGCGGCGACGGCCGCCGCGAGCTCGGCTTCCTTGCGTGCCAGTTCGGCTTCCCGCGCGCGGGCCTGGGCCAGCTTGCGGGCCTGGGCGGTCTCGGCGCCGGCGGCTTCCAGCGCAACCACCTGGGCGGCCTCGGCGCGCTCCACGGCTTCCTCGCGGGCCAGGCTGCGCAGGCGCAGGCGCTCGGACTCGATGCGGGCCTGCTCGGCCTCGCGCTGGCTGGCTTCGACCATGATCTGGTCCCGCTCGCTGTCGAGCTGGCGCGACTGCTCGTCGAGCAGCTCGGCCTCGGCGGCGGTACGGGCCGACTGCAGGCGCAGGCGGGCGATGCCCAGGCTGTGCTGGCGGTCGCGGCGCTTGGCCACCAGGGCCTGGTCGATGGCCTGGCGCGCCTGCAGCCGCTCCAGCCCGGCCAGGTCGGCGAGCGACGGGTCGGCGTCCAGCGCGCGCAGTTCGGCGGACAGGCCGGCGACCGCCTGTTCGTGGAGTTCGTAGGCCGACTGCGCCAGTGCAGGCGCGGCAGGCGCCAGCCCCAGCAGCCCGGCCAGCAGGACGATGGCAATCGGGCGCATCAGCCGTTCCTCCCGTTCACCAGCAGGCGGCGGCGCAGGTCGGCGTTGCGGGCGGCCTTGCTTTCGACCTCGGCGCGGGCGGCGTCCAGGCGCGCCTGGCTGCGCGCCAGGTCGGCGGTGGCGGCGGCCGACTGGGCCTGGTAGGTGGCGTCGCGCTGCTTGCGCTTGGCCAGCAGTGCGCGGGCGGCGTCGAGCTGGGTGCGGGCCTGGGACAGCGTGGCGCCGGCGTCCCCGCGCGGCTGCGCGCGCTCGGCGGCGGCGACGGCCTGTTCGGCGGCGGCAATCTCGGCGGCGGGC
The DNA here is from genome assembly GCA_026398695.1 of Arenimonas sp. GTDB lineage: Bacteria > Pseudomonadota > Gammaproteobacteria > Xanthomonadales > Xanthomonadaceae > Arenimonas. Next base: position 20,677 of record JAPLSJ010000069.1, on the reverse strand, counting down.
GTGGCGGTGGCCGCCCCGGCCTGTGAGGCAGTGAGCAGAAGCGCCAGGGCGAGATGGATTTTTAGCGAGGATAGTGTCATATAGCGAACTCGCAGGTGGGCGGTTGGTTGCGGGTCATTGTAGACCGTGCCGGCCCATCCAAAGGGACGGCAAACGGGAACCCAAGGATACTCACATGGACATCGGCTATTTCCTGAAGCTGATGACGGAGAAGAACGCGTCGGACATGTTCCTGACCACCGGCGCTCCCGTCTACATCAAGGTCGAAGGCAAGCTCTACCCGCTCGGCAATACCGGCCTGCCCGCCGGCATGGTCAAGAAGATCGCCTATTCGCTGATGGACGAGGGCCAGGTGCCCGCGTTCGAGCGTGACCTGGAATACAACATGGCCATCGCCGTGAAGGACACCGGGCGCTTCCGCGTCAACGTGTTCAAGCAGCGCGGCGAAGTGGGCATGGTCATCCGCGCCATCAAGTCCGAGATCCCCAGCCTCGACCAGCTCAAGCTGCCGCCGGTGCTCAAGGACATCGTGATGGAGCAGCGCGGCCTGGTGCTGGTGGTGGGTTCCACCGGCTCGGGCAAGTCCACCACGCTCGCGGCCATGATCGACCACCGCAACACCCACAACACCGGCCACATCCTCACCATCGAGGACCCGATCGAATTCCTGCACAAGCACAAGAAGTCGATCGTGAACCAGCGCGAGGTCGGCCTGGACACCCACGCCTTCCACAACGCGCTCAAGAACGCCATGCGCGAGGCGCCGGACGTCATCCTGATCGGCGAAATCCTCGACGCGGTCACCATGGAGTCGGCCATCGCCTTCGCCGAGACCGGCCACCTGTGCCTGGCCACGCTGCACTCCAACAACGCCGACCAGACGCTCGACCGCATCCTGAACTTCTTCCCGGAAACGGCGCACAAGAACGTCCTGATGAACCTCTCGCTCAACCTCAAGGCGGTCATCAGCCAGCGCCTGGTGGTGGGCAAGGACGGCAAGCGGCTGCCCGCGGCCGAGATCCTGATCAACACCCCGATGATCCGCGACCTCATCCGCCGCGGCGAGGTGCACGAGGTCAAGGACGCGATGGACAAGTCGCTGCAGGAAGGCATGCAGACCTTTGACCAGTCGCTGTTCCGGCTCTACAAGGAAGGCAAGGTCGAGCTCGAGGAAGCGCTGCGCAAGGCCGATTCGCGCGACGGCCTGGCCCTGAAGATCCGCCTCTCGGAAGGTGCCACGGGCGAACACGACCCGTATGCCGAAATGTACGGCGGCGGCGGCCCCGGCAGCGAAACCACCAGCCAGGGCTACTGAGGGCTCAGTTCCCGGAGGGCGCGTCCGGCTGGTTTTCCGGCCGGGCGGCGTCGAAGGCGTCCGTGGCCAGGCAGGTCTGCACGACCCGGCGGATGGTGTGGTACGGCGCCATGTCCACGCCGAAGCGTTCGGCGTTGTAGACCTGCGGCACCAGGCAGCAGTCGGCCATCGTCGGCTGTTCGCCGTCGCAATAGGCGCCGGTGGACGGGTTGTCGCACAGGGTGTCTTCCAGCGCATCCAGGCCGGACTTGATCCAGTGCCGCGTCCACAGGTCGCGCTCGGCCTGCGGCACGTTCCAGGTCTTCTCGAAGAACTGCTGCACCCGCAGGTTGTTCAGCGGGTGCACGTCGCAGGCGATCATCTGGGACAGCATGCGCACGCGCTGGCGGTCGCGCGCGGTGGCGGGCATCAGCGGCGGGCTGGGCCAGGTTTCATCGAGGTACTCGATGATCGCCATGGACTGGCGCAGGATGCGGTTGCCGTGCATCAGCACCGGCACCAGCTCCTGGGGATTGAGGTCGCTGAAGGGCGGCGCGTGCTGTTCGCCGCCGTCGCGCAGCAGGTGCACGGGCATGGTCTCGTAGGCCATGCCCTTGAGGTTGAGCGCAATGCGCACGCGATACGCGGCGCTGGAGCGCCAGTACGAATAAAGCCGGATCGATGGCGCGCCCATGCCCCTGCTCCCTTCCCTCGCCACACCGCGGCCCGGCTTGGCCGCCGGGTCTATTGCATCCAGCATACGCCGCGCCCCGCCGCTGTGGGAGCCCCCGCCGGCGACCCGTGGGACGGACTTCAGTCCCGACGCTTTGCGGCCAAGGGCATCGGGACTGAAGTCCCGCCCGCAACGGGCCAGAGGTTCAGGCCCGGGCGATGCGCTGCTCGATGGCGCCGAAGACGGTGGCGCCCGCGCGGTCCTGCATCTCGATCCGCACGGTGTCGCCGAAGGCCATGAAGGGCGTGCTGGGCTTGCCGTCGCGCAGGGTTTCCACCGTGCGCAGTTCGGCGAAGCACGAGGCGCCCAGGGACGTGTCCTCGTTGGCCACGGTGCCCGAGCCGACGATCGTGCCGGCCGACAGCGGGCGGGTCTTGGCCGCGTGCGCCACCAGCTGGGCGAAGTTGAACTGCATGTCCACGCCGGCCTCGGGCGCACCGAACCACTTGCCGTTGATGTGGGTCAGCAGCGGCAGGTGCACCTTGCTGTCCTGCCAGGCCTCGCCCAGTTCGTCGGGAGTGACCAGCACCGGGCTGAGCGCCGAACGCGGCTTGGACTGCAGGAAGCCGAAGCCCTTGGCCAGTTCGCCCGGGATCAGGTTGCGCAGCGACACGTCGTTGATCAGGCCCACCAGCTGGATGTGGCCCGCGGCCTGCGCGGGCGTGGCGCCCTGCGGCACGTCGTCGGTCACCACCACCACCTCGGCTTCCAGGTCGATGCCGTAGGCCTCGTCGGCCACCAGCACCGGATCGCGCGGGCCGTAGAAGCCGGCGCTCACGCCCTGGTACATCAGCGGGTCGGAATAGAAGCTCTCGGGCACCTCGGCGCCGCGCGCCTTGCGCACCCGCGCCACGTGCGGCAGGTAGGCGCTGCCGTCGACGAATTCATAGGCGCGCGGAAGCGGCGAGGCGAAGGCGGTGAAGTCCACCGCGAACACCGGCTCGCCGTTGATGGTGTCGGCCTGGCTCAGCTCCAGCGCCTCGTACACGCCGTTCAGGCGCGGCGCCGTGTTGGACCAGTCCTCGAGCGCGCGCTGCAGCGTCGGCGCGATGCCGGGCACGCGCACGGCGCGGGTGAGGTCCTTCGAGACCACGATCAGCGTGCCGTCGCGGCCGCCTTCCTTGAGTGAACCGAGCTTCATGGCTTTCCTTGGTGTTGCGCCCGTGCGGCGTTGGCCGGCCGGGCTGTCAGTGGGTGCGTGCCGCGCCTCAGGCGCAGCCCTCGACGTAATGCACCTGCGGCGGCAGGCCCATGCGCCATTGGGTGACGACGCCTGCGGCGTTGACCTCGAAGACCAGCCGGCCCGGCTCGCCGTATTCCGGCGTCACGATCAGGTAGCGGCCGCCCTCGAGGTACTTGTGCGGCTGCTGCTCGACGCGGCTGCCGAACGCGGCCAGCACGTCCGACGCCAGCGCGCCGACGGTGAAGCCGCCCGGCGCCACCGGCGCGGTGCCGAACACGTCGTAGCGGACGAAGCCGCCGCCCTCGAACATGAAGGCGATGCCGCCCACCGGTGGCCGCGGGTCCATTTCGATGTAGTAGCACTGCTTGCTGCCGGCCAGGCCGGCGGGCGCCAGCGGCTGGCCCCAGGCGATGCGCACGGCCTCTTCGTCCTGGCCGAAATCGGCCGGGCCGAAGCCGCCGTAGCGCACCACGTCCGCGTCGTATTCGCCCAGCGGGGCGCCGGTGGGCAGGACGGCCACGCCGTCGGCCGGCGCGTCGGCCGGGGCCGCGTCGGGCGCCGGCGGCGCCAGCGTCACGTCATTGGTGTCGGCGCCGGTGCCGGGCGCGGGTGCCTGCGAACACGCGGCCAGGGCCAGCACCAGGGCGGCCAGCAGCGGACGGACCGCGAGGGTACGAGGCATCAGCGCTTCTCCGGGGTGAAGTGGCGGGCCAATCCCTGCCAGCACTGCTGATAGTCGGCCTGGCGGTGGCCGGCGTCCAGCGCCTGGCGGGTCGGCCGCAGCACGGCGCGCGTCTCGAACATGAAGGCCATGGTGTCGGTGATGACGTCGGCCCTGGACAGGTCGGCCTGCGAGGCCTTGTCGAACGTGGCCGCGTCCGGGCCGTGCCCGCTCATCGAGTTGTGCAGCGACGCGCCGCCCGGCACGAAGCCTTCGGCCTTGGCGTCGTAGGCACCGTGCACCAGGCCCATGAACTCGCTGGCGATGTTGCGGTGGAACCACGGCGGCCGGAACGTGTCCTGCGCCACCAGCCAGCGCGGCGGGAAGATGACGAAATCGAGGTTGCTCACGCCCTCGCTGTCGCTGGGCGAATGCAGCACCAGGAAGATCGACGGGTCCGGGTGGTCGTAGCTGATCGAGCAGATGGTGTTGAAGCGGCGCAGGTCGTATTTGCTGGGCGTGTAGTTGCCGTGCCAGGCCACCACGTCCAGCGGCGAGTGGCCGATGTCGGCGCGCCACAGGCCGCCCTGGAACTTGGCCACCAGTTCGAAATCGCCGGTCTTGTCTTCGTAGGCGGCCACCGGCGCGAGGAAATCGCGCGGGTTGGCCAGGCCGTTGCTGCCGATCGGGCCCAGGTCGGGCAGCTTGAGCATGGCGCCGAAGTTCTCGCACACGTAGCCGCGCGCGCTGCCGTCGGGCAGCGAGACGCTGAAGCGCAGGCCGCGCGGGATCACGGCGATTTCCTGCGGCTCCACGTCCAGCACGCCCATTTCGGTGGCGATGCGCAGGCGGCCCTGCTGCGGCACGATCAGCAGCTCGCCGTCGGCGTCGTAGAAATAGCGGCCCTGCATGTCCTTGTTGGCGGCGTACAGGTGGATGCCCACGCCCGCGCCGGCCTCGGGGCCGCCGTTGCCGGCCATCGTGTACAGGCCGTCGAGGAAATCGGTGGGCGCCGCCGGCATCGGCAGCGGTTTCCAGCGCAGCTGCTCGGGCGTGACCGGGCCGTGGCCGAAATCGTTGTGGAAGCGCGCGTGCGCCAGCGCCTCGAACTTGCCGTGCAGCGCCGCCGGACGGATGCGGTACAGCCAGCTGCGCCGGTTCACCGCGCGCGGCGCGGTGAACGCCGTGCCCGACACCTGCTCGGCGTAGAGCCCGTACGGCGCGCGCTGCGGCGAATTGCGGCCCACCGGCAGCGCGCCGGGCAGTGCTTCCGTCGCGAACTCGTTGCCAAAACCAGACTGGTAGTTCAGGGCCATGGCCAGGGCCCTCAGAGCACGCCGCGACGCATCTGGTCGCGCTCGATGGACTCGAACAGGGCCTGGAAATTGCCCTCGCCGAAGCCCTCGTTGCCCTTGCGCTGGATGATCTCGAAGAAGATCGGGCCGATCGCGTTCTGGGTGAAGATCTGCAGCAGCTTGCGCTGCTTGGTCTCCAGGTCGGCGTCGATCAGGATCTTGTTGGCGCGCAGGCGGGCCACGTCTTCGCCGTGGTTGGGCACGCGCACGTCGATCACGTCGAAGTAGGTGTCGGGCGTGTCGAGGAAGGCCACGCCCTGCTCGCGCATCGCTTCCACGGTGGCGTAGATGTCGTCGGTGAAGCAGGCGATGTGCTGGATGCCTTCGCCGTGGTAGGCGTCGAGGTATTCGTTGATCTGCGACTTCGGGTCGTTGGATTCATTCAGCGGGATGCGCACGATGCCGTCCGGCGCGGTCATGGCCTTGCTCACCAGGCCGGTCTTGGCGCCCTTGATGTCGAAGTAGCGGATCTCGCGGAAGTTGAACAGGCGCTCGTAGTAGTCGCTCCACTTCTGCATGTTGCCGAAGTAGAGGTTGTGCGTGAGGTGGTCGATGAAGGTCAGGCCGAAGCCGACCGGGTTGGGGTCCGCGCCCGGGATCGGCGCGTAGTCGGCGGCGTAGAGGTCTTCGCCCGACGGCACCAGGTACAGCATGCAGTCGCCGATGCCCTTCACCACCGGCGCCGCCACGGCGCGGCTGTCGGCCTTGTGGCCGATGGCTTCGCCGCCGTTTCCGATCACGGTGTCGTACACCTCGGCGACCGGCTTGTCGAAGCGGATCGCGAAGCCGCTGGCGCAGGGGCCGTGGGCGAGGGCGAAATCGGCCGCGAAGCCGTCCGGCTCCTCGTTCACCAGGAAGTTGACGCCGCCCTGGCGGTAGACGGTGATCTCGCGGGTCTTGTGCCTGAGCGTCGGGGCGAAGCCCATCTGGCGGAAGAACGCATGCAGCATGGGGCCCTGCCCGGCCGGCGCGGCGAACTCGACGAACTCGAAGCCGTTGATGCCCATCGGGTTGGCGAAGGTGGTGGGCTGCATGCCGAGGTTCGGCGCGTGGGTCTGGGGCTGAGCGCTCATGGCGGTCTCCGGAAGGGGGTTTCGGCTTGCGCCGAGGGTCCCGACGTTATAGTTTCATCTGAAACCATTTGCAAGGCGCGGCGCGACATGCCCGAGCGGAACCTCCTGGACCTGGAACATTTCCTGCCCTACCGGCTGTCGGTGCTGTCCAACCGCATCAGCCAGGACATCGCCCGGCTGTACGCCGACCGCTTCGAGCTGGGCATCACCGAGTGGCGCGTGCTGGCGGTGCTGGGCCGCTACCCGGGCCTGTCGGCCAGCCAGCTGGCCGAGCGCACTGCGATGGACAAGGTGGCCGTGAGCCGCGCCGTGGCCAGCCTCCTGGCCGCCGGCCGCCTGACCCGCGACACCCACGGCGACGACCGCCGCCGCTCGGTGCTGGAGCTGTCGGCCGAGGGCCAGCGCGTGTACGCCGAAGTGGCCCCCGCCGCGATCGCCTACGAGCGCCGCCTCCTCTCCTGCCTCAGCCCCGAAGACCAGGCCGCCCTCTCCCGCCTCCTCCAGCAACTAGCCGACGCCGAACAAAAAACCTCGTGAAAATGTACCAGGTACATTTTCAGCGTCGGTGAGACAGCGTCTCAAGGTAAAAGAAAATGTACCTGGTACATTTTCTTACTTCACGCCGTGCATGAGTTTGTTGATGAGGGGGGCGAAGAGCAGGAAGGCGGCGCCGAAGGCGAAGCCGACGACTGCGATCTGGGTGTAGGTGGCCGCGTACTGCTCGATGCCGCCCACGCCGCCGCCACCCGCGGCCAGCGCCGCCACGGCGCCCGCCACGTAGTTGCCGATGGCCGTGCACAGGAACCACGCACCCATGGCCAGGCCGGTGTCGCGCACCGCGGCCAGCTTGCTCACCATCGACAGGCCGATCGGCGACAGGCACAGCTCGCCCATCGTGTTGATCATGTAGGCCAGGGCCAGGATCTCCCACGGGATGCGGCCGTTGCCGTCCACCAGCGCGCCGATGCTCCACACCAGCACGCTGAAGCCCACCGCCACGAACAGCACAGCGATGCCGAACTTGCGCGGGATCGACGGGTTCATGCCGCGCGCCTCCAGCTTGGGCCAGGCCCAGGCGAACAGCGGCGCCAGCAGGATGATGAACACCGGGTTGGCCGACTGGAACAGCGTGAAGTCGAAGGGCGTGTTGACGTGGTCCTTGGCGAAGAAGTTCAGCGACGAACCCGCCTGTTCGAACATGCCCCAGAACAGGATCTTGGCCAGGAACAGCAGCAGCATCGCGATGTACCGGTGCAGCTGCACCTTGTCGCCGCTGCGCACGCCGGCCACGATGAAGTACACGGTAAGCGCCAGGAACATGCCGCCCAGCAGCCACGCCACCAGCGACTTCTGGCTCAGCAGCAGGTACACCAGCGGCACCGCCACCAGCGCGCCCAGCACCACCACCAGCACCCGCGCGGCGCCGTTGCCGTCCGCCGGCGCCTGGCCGATCGTGCCCATGCGCGCGATGCGCCACTGGAACACCGCCAGGCCGATCAGCATGCCGATGCCCGCCGTGAAGAAGCCCCACTCGTAGCCGAAGCGCGAGCCCACCAGCCAGCCGCAGACCAGCGGCGCCAGCGCGCCGCCGGCATTGATGCCCATGTAGAACCAGGTGAAGCCCGAATCGCGGCGCACGTCCTCGGGCGCGTACAGTCGCCCCACCATCGTCGAGATGTTGGGCTTGAACAGCCCGTTGCCCACCACGATCAGCGACAGCCCCAGCAGGAACCAGCGCAGGTCCTTGATCAGCAGCAGGAACAAACCAGCCGCCATCAGCAGGCCGCCGATCACGATCGCGCGCCGGTAGCCGATGTAGCGGTCGGCGATGAAGCCGCCGAAGATGCCCGTGGCGTAGATCAGCGCCGTGTACGCGCCATAGGTGAGCGCCGCCTCGGCCTTGGCCTCGCCCTCGGGCAACATGCCGAAGAAGGTGCTGGCCACGTACACCGCCAGCAGCGCGCGCATGCCGTAGTAGGCGAAGCGCTCCCAGAACTCCGAGTGCACCAGCTGCCACAGCGCGGTCGGATGGCCAAAGGTGTCGCCGCCCGGCGGCGGCACGAAAGGAGCGTTGGACGTCGCAGGTGCGGCCATGTCGTGTTTCCCGGTTCTTGAAATGACGCGGCCCGGAATCCCGGGCCGCGTTGTGGCTTCAGTTGCGAGGCGCGCTTACTTCACGCCGTGCATCAGCTTGTTGATCAGCGGCGCCGCCAGGAAGAACAGGATGGCGATCACGATGCCCAGGATGAACAGCTGGTTGAACGTGCTGGCGTACTGCAGCAGCGAGCTGGCGGTTTCGCCCTCGGCGTTGCCGCCCGAGGCGATCGCGGCGATGCGGCCGGCGACGAAGTTCGCCATCGCGATCGACAGGAACCAGCCGCCCATGGCCAGGCCCGTTTCCTTGGGCATGGCCAGCTTGGTCACCATGGCCAGGCCGATCGGCGACAGGCACAGCTCGCCCATCGTGTGGATCAGGTAGGTCAGGGCCAGCCAGAACCAGCTGATCTTGCCGCCGGCGTCCACGAAGTTCTGGATGGCGAACACCAGCACGTAGAAGCCCAGCGCCGCGCCGGCCATGCCGTAGGCGAACTTGCGCGGGATGGACGGGTTCCAGTCGGCCTTGTCGAGCTTGATCCACATCGTGGCGAAGATAGGCGCCAGCAGGATGATGAACACCGGGTTCACCGACTGGAACACCTCGAACGTCGGGGTCCAGCCGAAGATGGACACCTCGGGCATCTTCACGAAGTCCTGCGCCAGGAAGTTCAGCGACGAACCCGCCTGCTCGAACAGCGACCAGAACAGGATGTTGGCCAGGAACAGGATCAGCATGGCGATGTAGCGGTGCAGCTGCACCTTGTCGCCGCTGCGCACGCCGCTGTAGATGAAGTAGACCACCAGCGACAGCATCATGATGATCAGCAGCACGCCCAGCACGTCGCTCTTGCTGAGCAGGTAGTACACCGGCACGACCAGCAGGGCCGCGGCCACCAGCACCTGCACCACCGGTGCAAAGCCTTTCTTGCCCTCGGGCGCGGTACCGACGTGGCCCAGCCAGCCCTTGAGCGCCTGGAACACCATCAGGCCCAGGATCATGCCGATGCCCGCCGACAGGAAGCCCCAGCGGTAGCCATAGGTCTGGCCGATCCACGAAGCGCACACGAACGGCGCGACGAAGGCGCCGGCGTTGATGCCCATGTAGAAGATCGTGAAGCCCGAGTCGCGGCGCACGTCGCCCGGCGCGTACAGCTTGCCGACCATCGTGGAGATGTTGGGCTTGAACAGGCCGTTGCCGACCACGATCACGGCCAGGCCCAGCACGAAGGTGGGCAGGTCGGGCGCCATCAGCATGAAGCTGCCCACGGCCATCAGCGCGCCGCCGAGCATGATCGAACGCTGGTAGCCCAGGATGCGGTCGGCGACGAAGCCGCCGGCGATGCCGGTCATGTAGACCAGCGAAGTGAAGCCGCCGTAAGTCAGGCTGGCCTGTGCCCGGGCACCGTCGCCCAGGTGCGCGAAGAAGGCGGCCGCCACGTGCACCGCCAGCATGGCGCGCATGCCGTAGTACATGAAGCGTTCCCAGAACTCGCTGGCGAACAGGTTCCAGAGTGCTTTGGGATGGCCGAGGAATTCCCCGGCCGGCGGCGGTTGGAACTCTTCGGGCTTGTTGCTGACGGCGCCGCTCATGCGGTCTCTCCCCTGGTGATTCTTGTGGTTATGGTTCCGGCAGGCCGGGCCCCGGGGGCACCGAGGCCGGACCGGAAGGCCGTGAAGGTGTACCGGTTTGGCCCCCGGGCGTCAAACGGCCCCGGTTTTGCCGGGGCCGTTCAGGTGGCGCGGAGCGTCGGCGAAACGCCTCAGCCGCCCGGCACGTACTCATAGGTGGCGCCCACGCCCAGCGGGATGCCCAGCGCCCAGTAGCCCAGCAGGTACGCGGTCCAGACCACCAGCAGGGTGATCGTGTAGGGCAGCATCAGCGCGATCAGGGTGCCGATGCCGCTGGACTTCACGTAGCGCTGGCAGAACACCACGATCAGCGGGAAATACGGCATCAGCGGCGTGATGATGTTGCTCGAGGAGTCGCCGACGCGATAGGCGGCCTGGGTGAGGTCGGGCGACACGCCCAGCTCCATCAGCATCGGCACCATGATGGCGCCGATCAGCGCCCACTTGGCCGAAGCCGAGCCGATCAGCAGGTTCACGCAGGCCGTCAGCACGATCATGCCCACCAGGGTCAGCTCGATCGGCAGGCCCAGCGCACGCAGCCCCGTGGCGCCCTCGATGGCCAGCAGCGCGCCCAGGTTGGACTGCCCGAACGCGTAGATGAACTGCGCGCAGAAGAACGCCATCACGATGTAGTAGCCCATGCCGCTCATGGCCTTGGCCATGCCCTGCACGACGTCGCGATGGGTCTTCACCGTGCCGGCGGCCACGCCGTACACCACGCCCGGCACCAGGAAGAAGATGAAGATCAGCGGCACGATCGAACGCATCAGCGGCGCGGTGCCGACCAGCAGGGAGTTGCCGCCCTCGGGCACGTCCGCCGCCGGCGCGCGCCAGGCCGAGGTTTCGGGCAGCATGCTCAGCGCAAAAAGCACCGCGGTGATCACCATCGCCAGGACGGCCATCAGCAGCCCGCGACTCTCGGCGGCGGTGAGCGGATCGAGCGTGGGCATCTGCGCCCGGTCGCCGTCCACGGCCACGCGGCGCAGGCGCGGCTCGATCACGCGGTCGGTAAGGAACCAGCCCACCAGCACGATCAGCGCCGTGGAGCTGGTGGTGAAGTAGTAGTTGTTGAGCGGGCTGACCATCACGGTGGGGTCGGTGAGCTGCGCCGCCGCCTGGCTCAGCCCCGACAGCAGGGGGTCCAGGCTGGACGGCAGCACGGTGGCGGAGAAGCCGCCCGACACGCCGGCGAACGCGGCCGCGATGCCGGCCAGCGGATGCCGGCCCGCGGCGTAGAAGATCACGCCGCCCAGCGGGATCACCAGCACGTAGCCGGCGTCCACCGCGATGTGGCTGAAGATGCCCACGAAGATCACCGCCGGCGTCAGCAGCACCTTCGGCGTGACGGCCAGCGCCGAGCGAAGGCCGGCGCTGATGAAGCCGGTGTGCTCGGCCACGCCCAGCCCCAGCATCGCCACCAGCACCACGCCCAATGGCGGGAACGAAACGAAGGTCGGCACCATCTGCGACATGAAGGCCGTGAAGCTGGCGCCCGACAGCAGGTTGTTCACCACGATCGGGCTGCCGCTGCGCGGATCGATGGCCTCGAAGCTCACGCCCGACAGCGCCCAGGACACTGCCCAGACCAACAGCATCAGCAGCAGGAACAGCACCGCGGGGTCGGGCAATCGGTTGCCGATGCGCTCGACCACGTCGAGCGAACGAACGATGAAGCCGCGCGGCGCGGCAGTGTCGGGGGTGGCCGGGGTCATGCGGGCTCCTGTCGAGATCCTCGGAAGCCCCGAATCCTAGCAGCCGTCCCGCCCCCTTGGCTCAGTCCGGCTGGCCCAGCACCGTGCGCACCTCGAACAGCTCCGGGAAGAAGGTCAGCTCCAGCGCCTGCTTCAGGAAACCCACGCCCGAACTGCCGCCCGTGCCCCGCCGGAAGCCGATGATCCGCTCGACGGTCTTCATGTGCCTGAACCGCCAGAGCTGGAAGCTGACCTCCACGTCCACCATCTGCTCGCAGGTGGCGTAGGCCTCCCAGTGGGTGTCGGTGTCTTCGTAGATGCGCTTGAAGACCGGGATCAGCCCGGGCTCGCGCGCGTGCGACAGCGACCAGTCGCGCTCGATGCAGGACGCCGGGATGGCGTGCCCGCGGCGGTGCAGGTGGCGCAGGAATTCGTCGTACAGGCTCGGGGCCTGCAGGGCGGCCTGCAGCTGGGCCTCGGCGGCCGGGTCGTGGCTGAACACCTTCACCATGTCGGCGTTCTTGTTGCCCAGCAGGAACTCCAGCAGCCGGTACTGCAGCGACTGGAAGCCCGAGGCCGGGCCCAGCACGTCGCGGAACTGCAGGTAGTCGGCCGGGGTGAGGGTCTCGAGCACCGACCACTGTTCGGTGAGCTGGCGCTGCACCTGCTTCACCCGGGCCAGGATCTTCTGCAGCGGGTCCAGGTGGTCTTCCTGCAGGCAGCGGATGGCCGCGCGCAGCTCGTGGATCACCAGCTTCATCCACAGCTCGGCCACGTGGTGCTGGACGATGAACAGCATCTCGTCGTGGTGCGGCGGGCTGGACAGCGGCTTCTGGGCGGCCAGCAGGGTGTCGAGCTGCAGGTGTTTGTCACGCGGACGGTGCAATTTCCGATATAAAGGCCCGCTTGCGTCCAGGCGCACGGCAAGGGAACGTCTGGGTCGCCGTGGCCAGCGACCTTCCAGCACCCACCAAGGCCATCCCCCATGCGTCCGTTCGCCCTCCTGTTGTGCTCGGGCCTGGCCCTGTCCGCGGGCCCGGCCACCAACCAGGTGCCTACCCGCCATGACCATGGCGGCGGCAACAGTGGCGTGGCCTATACCCCGAGCGACGTCGAATCGCCGAACCGCGGCACCGCACGGCTCCAAGGCACCGCACGGCTCCACGGCATCGCGCGACCCCACGCCACCGGCACCCGGCGGGTCGGCCCGTCCGCCACCGACGCCACCGCCCTGACCGTCGCCGTTGGCGAAAGCCGGACGGGAAACCGAAAAATCCGACCGTCGGCGGTCGTACGCGTGGGCATCCACGACATCCAGGGCAGCGGCCGCGTATCGCCGCTGGATGGCGCGGACGTGGTCACCGAGGGCGTCGTCACGGCGGTGACGGGCAACGGCTTCTTCCTGCAGACGGCTGCGGCCGAAGTCGACGCCAATCCCGCCACGTCGCAGGGCATCCTCGTTTTCACCGGCGGCGTTTCGCTGGCCGCGGCCGCGGTGGGCAATCGCGTCGAGGTCACCGGCCGTGTCGACGAATACACGCCCACCAGCAATCCCCACCAGCTGTCGGTCACCGAGATCGTCGCGCCGTCGGTGATGGTGCTCACCGCAGGCAATGCCCTGCCCGCGCCGGTGGCGCTCACCGCCGCCCAATCCAACCCTGCCAGCGAAGTGGACAACCTCGAGCGCTACGAGGGCATGCGCGTGAGCGTGCCCGGGCTCACCGTGACCGCGGCCACCGAAGGCTCCATCAGCGAAACCGACGTCACCTCGACCGCCAACGGCAATTTCTACGGCGTGCTGGCCGCCAACCCGCGTCCCTTCCGGGAGCCGGGCATCGGGGCGCTGGACGTCACGCCGGTCCCGGGGGGCGTCAGCCCGCCGCGCTTCGACACCAACCCCGAGCGTATCCGCGTGCAGAGCCTCGGCCAGGCCGGTGCCATCATCATCGCGCCCGACGCCGGCGCCACCGTGGCCGGTTTCAACGGCGTGCTCGACTATGCCTTCGGCACGTACACGGTGCTTCCGGACCCCGGCCAGTCACCGCAGGTCACCGGCGGCCAGGACCCGACGCCCGTGGCCGTCCCTATGACCGACGAGGTCACCATCGCCAGCTTCAACCTGCTGCGTCTGTACGACGACGTGGACGATCCGGGCAGCGACGTGGTGTTGACCGCAGATGCCTTCCAGCGCCGGCTGGTCAAGACGGCCCTTGCGGTCTGCCTGTACCTGCACGCGCCCGACGTCCTGGGCGTGGTGGAGGTCGAAAACCTCAATGTCCTGACGCGGCTGGCGACGGTCATCAACGACGGCAGCGGCTGCCAGCGCGGCACCCGCTACGTGCCCTACCTGCAGCCGGGCAACGACGCGGGCAACCTCAACCTCGGCTTCCTGGTGCGCACCGCCGACGTGGCCGCCGGCAGGCCGCGCGTGCAGGTCCAGGAAGTGGTGCAGTTCGGCAAAGCCGACGTGGACACCAACCCCAACGGCAGCACCAGCGTGCTCAATGACCGCCCGCCGCTGATGCTGCGCGCCATCGTCAACCAGGCCAACGGCGGCACCTACCCGCTCACCGTGATCGCCAACCACCTGCGCTCGCTGAGCGGCGTCAACTCCACTGCCCCGGGCCCCAACGGCTGGTCCAGCGAAGGCGCCCGAATCCGCGCCAAGCGTGCGTCGCAGGCGCGCTTCCTGGCCGACCTGGTGCACGCGCGCCAGGTCGCCAACCCGGCCGAGCACCTGGTGCTGCTCGGCGACTTCAACGCCTTCGAGTTCAACGACGGTTTCGTCGACTCGATGGGCATCGTGACCGGCCGCGAAGCGCCAGCCAGCCAGGTGCTCCACTACGTCGACAGCCCGATCACCACGCCGCTCACCAACATGACCACGCTGGCGGCCCCGCAGGACCGCTATTCGTTCGTATTCGAAGGCAGCGCGCAGGCGCTCGACCACATGGTGGTCAACGCCGCGCTGCTGGCGGCGTTGCCCGGCGCGCGCGTCGAGCACGCGCGCATCAACGCCGACTTCGGCGTCGACAATTTCGGCGACTACCCGCTCCCGATCCGCGTGTCCGACCATGACCCGGTGCAGCTGTACCTGCCGGTGGCCAGCTTCGGCATCGCACGGATGCGGACGCTGACGGGCGGCACCAGCGCCGTCACCGCCGGCAAGCCGGTGCAGTGGCCGGTCTTCGTGGAGAACAACGGGCCGGACACGGCCCGCAACGTGAGGCTGCGGCTGCGGGCCAATTTCGAACTGCCCACGCTCGTCGCCACGGCACCCGCCGGCCTTGATTGCGGTGCCGCCGTGGTGGGCGGCGGCGAAACGGTGATCGACTGCACGGCGCCGGCGATGGTGGTGAGGCAGTCGTTCGAGCTGGTGGTGTCGGCGCAGACCACCACGGCGATGGCCGGAACCAGCGTGACCTTCTCTTCCAACGTGGTGTCGGACACTCCCGACAACCTGCCCGACGACAACCTGTCCTTCATAGGCACGCTGATCGCCCCGCCGGACGTCAACATCGGAGTCGGGTTCGTGCGGCCAGACTCGGCCATCCTCAACGCCGTTGACCGCGTCGACTTCATCGTGGCCAATTCCGGGCGCGACGCCGCTGAATCGGTCCGCGTGGTCATGAGCCTGATCAGCGCGTCGACCAAGCTCACGCCGATCGTCCCGGCCGGCTGGACCTGCGAAGACAGGACCTACGACGGCGAGCGCACGTCCGTGGTCTGTCGCTTCGCCGGCGAGTTTGCCTCCGGCCGCATCGACACGCTGGGCATGGGCCTCTACAGCCATCGCAGCGCGCTGGTCGTGGTCTCGGCGGGGGCCAACTCGCCTCCGGGTGAATCGCAACCCTCCAACAACTTCGATTCCAGGCGCCATACGGCCCTGATTCGCGGCAGCAAACCGCCGAGAGAGTGAGGCGGCGCCGCGCTGGTTTGACGCGCTGCGGCACGCCGCCGGTACGCACGCCGGCGTACGGTGAAAAGCCCGCCCTTGCAACGCCGGGGCCGGGGCTGCTATCACACGGGTCTGCCTGGGAGGGCCCGTGA
Organism: Arenimonas sp.; assembly: GCA_026398695.1. Lineage (GTDB taxonomy): Bacteria > Pseudomonadota > Gammaproteobacteria > Xanthomonadales > Xanthomonadaceae > Arenimonas. The sequence continues at coordinate 4,911 of JAPLSJ010000069.1, read as the reverse complement.
TGGCGATCGTTGCAACCTTCGAGATCGAATACCTGCAGTACCTGGGCCAGGACGGCCGCCTGGTCCGCGAGGACCTGCCCGAGTTCGCGCTCGACCGGCGCAACCTGGTCGAGCTGTTCAAGCAGATGCTGTACGTGCGCACCTTCGACACCAAGGCGGTGGCGCTGCAGCGCACCGGCAAGCTGGGCACGTATGCCAGCTGCCTGGGCCACGAGGCCGCGCACATCGGCATCGGCAGCGCGATGCAGTACGACGACGTGTTCGCGCCGTCCTACCGCGAATACGGCGCGCAGATCGTCCGCGGCGTGAAGCCGCGCGACATCCTGATGTACTGGGGCGGCGACGAGCGCGGCAACGACTTCTCCGGCCCGCCGCACGACTACCCCTGGTGCGTGCCCATCGCCACCCAGTGCCTGCACGCCGCGGGCGCGGCGCTGGCGTTCAAGCTGCGCGGCGAACCGCGCGTGGCGGTCACCTGCGTCGGCGACGGCGGCAGTTCCAAGACCGACACCTACGCCGCCATCAATTCCGCCGGCGCGTACTCGCTGCCGTTCGTGCTGTGCATCATCAACAACCAGTGGGCCATCTCGGTGCCGCGCAAGTCGCAGACCGGCGCCAAGACGCTCGCCCAGAAGGGCCTGGCCGGCGGCCTGGACTGCGTGCAGGTGGACGGCAACGACATCATCGCCGTGCGCGCGGCCATGGACCACGCCATCAAGCGCGCCCGCAACGGCCACGGCGGCAGCGTGCTCGAACTGGTGACCTACCGCCTGGCCGACCACACCACCGCCGACGACGCGCGCCGCTACCGCGACGACGCCGAGGTCAAGGAGGCGTGGGAACGCGAACCGATGTCGCGCCTGCGCACCTTCCTGATTTCCGAGGGCGTGTGGAGCGAGACCGAGGAGGCGGCCTGGAAGGAGGAGTGCGGCAAGCTCGTCGACGAAGAGGTGAACGCCTACCTGGAAACCAAGGTGCAGCCGGCGGAGGTGATGTTCGACTACCTCTACGCCGAACTGCCGGCCGACCTGCAGGCGCAGCGCGCCGACCTGCTCAAGTGGGAGGGTCGCTGAGATGGCCGCCATCACCCTCATTGAAGCGATCACCCAGGCGCTGGCCTGGGAGATGAAGCATGACGAAACCGTGCTGGTGCTGGGCGAGGACGTGGGCGTGAACGGCGGCGTGTTCCGCGCCACCGCCGGCCTGCAGCAGCAGTTCGGCGACCAGCGCGTGCTCGACACCCCGCTGGACGAAACCACCATCGCCGGGCTCACCGTCGGCCTCGCCACCCAGGGCATGAAGCCCGTGGCCGAAGCGCAGTTCGACGGCTTCATGTACCCGATGGTGGACCACATCGTCTGCCACGCCGCGCGCTTCCGCTACCGCACGCGCGGCCGCCTCACCTGCCCGATGGTGCTGCGCGTGCCCTGGGGCGGCGGCATCCGCGCGCCCGAGCACCACAGCGAGGCCAACGAGGCCATCTTCACCAACGTGCCGGGCCTGCGCGTGGTGATGCCGTCGTCGCCGCAGCGCGCCTATGGGCTGCTGCTGGCCGCCATCCGCGATCCCGACCCGGTGATCTTCTTCGAGCCCAAGCGCATCTACCGCCAGTACAAGGAAGAAGTGCCCGACGACGGCGAGGCGCTGCCGCTGGACGTGTGCTTCGTGCTGCGCGACGGCAGCGACGTCACCCTGGTGACCTGGGGCGCGCAGGTGAAGGAATCGCTCGAGGCCGCCGAAGCGCTGGCCGCCGAGGGCATCAGCGCCGAAGTCATCGACGTCGCCACGCTCAAGCCGCTGGACTTCGATACCATCCGCGAATCGGTGGCCAAGACCGGCCGCTGCGTGATCGTGCACGAAGCCGCCAAGACCGCCGGCTTCGGCGCCGAGATCGCCGCGCGCCTGGCCGAAGAATCCATGTACGACCTGGTGGCGCCGGTGGAGCGCGTCACCGGCTACGACACCCATATCCCGCTCTTCAGGCTGGAAATGAAATACCTGCCGAGCGTGGAGAAGATCGTCGCGGCATGCCGCCGCGCCGCTGCCGCAGGAGGCTGAGCCATGTACGCACGTCTCTCCAGCAACCACCACGCCCGCTACCGCAACCCTCTCGCCGTCGCCGCCGGTGAAAAGGTCACCCTGGGCATCCGCGACGTGGACTGGCCCGAGTTCATCTGGGCCACCGACAGCCGCGGCCGCAGCGGCTGGATCCACCAGTCCCTGCTCAACGGGGACGTCGTGTCGCGCGACTACGACGCCCGCGAGATCGAAGGCAACACCGGCGATTCGGTGCGCCTGATCGAACTACTCGGCGGCTGGTGGTGGGCCGAGAATGAAATCGGCGAAAAGGGCTGGCTGCCCGAGCACGCGCTGTCCATCGAACCCGGGATCAAGTGACGACATGAGCGAGAAAAAGCTGTTCCTGCTGCCCGACCTGGGCGAAGGCCTGCCCGACGCCGAGATCGTCGAGTGGCTGGTGAAGGTCGGCGACGTCGTGCGGCTCGACGAGCCGCTGGTGTCGATGGAAACCGCCAAGGCCGTGGTCGAGGTGCCCTCGCCGTTCTCCGGCACGGTCACCCGCCTGGCCGGCGCGGCAGGCGACGTGATCGAAACCGGCCACTGGCTGGCCGAGGTCGAACTCGACCCTGGCCTGCCCCAGCGCGCCGATGCGCAGGACACCGGGCACTCGCATGGCGCGCCAAAGCCCGCCGCCCAATCCCCTGTAGGAGGGCCTTCAGGCCCGACCGCCTTGGCGGAGAGCGTCGGAACTGAAGTCCCTCCCACAGAGGCTGAGGAGGAGGGCGACGCGGGAACGGTCGTGGGCGCGATGCAAAGCTCCAACGCCGTGCGCGTTGAACAGGCCGTCGCCATCGGCGGCATCAAGGCCATGCCCGCCGTGCGCGCGCTGGCCCGCAAGCTCAAGGTGGACCTGGCGTACGTCCAGGCCACCGGCGCCAGCGGCGACGTCACGCTGGCCGACGTGAAGCGCGCTGCGGCGGCACCGGCGGTCGCTGCGGCGCGGCCCTCCGTTCCCAGGCCTCTTGTGGGAGGGACTTCAGTCCCGACTGCCAGGAGCCTCGGGGCTGAAATCCCTCCCACACGGGCACCGGTCACGCGCGACGCCGACAGCAAGCTCGACGTGGACGACCCGATCCGCGGCGTGCGCCGCAACATGATCCGCACCATGTCGCTGGCCCACGCCGAAGTGGTGCCCACCTCGCTGATGGACGACGCCGACATCCACGCCTGGTCGCCGGGCGAGGACATCATGGCGCGCCTCATCCGCGCCCTCGGCGCGGCGGCGCAGGCCGTGCCCGCGCTCAACAGCTGGTTCAACGCCAAGGAAGGCACGCTGCGCCGGCATTCGCGCGTGGACGTGGGCATCGCCATCGATTCGCCCGACGGCCTGTTCGTGGCCAACCTGCGCGGCGCGGAGAAACTCGACGCCTGGCAGATCCGCGGCGAACTCAACCGCATCCGCGACGGCGTCAAGGCCCGCAGCCTGCCGCCCGAGGACCTGCGCGACTACACGCTGATGCTGTCGAATTTCGGCGTGTTCGCCGGCAAGTACGCCACGCCCGTAGTGGTGCCGCCGTGCGTGTGCATCGTCGGCGCCGGCCGCCTGTACCACGCGGTGGTGCCGGTGCTGGGCGGGCTGGAGACGCATCGGCAGATGCCGATTTCGCTCACCTTCGACCACCGCGCCGCCACCGGCGGCGAGGCCGCGCGCTTCCTGCGCGCCCTGCTCGACGACCTGCAGCGCCCGAACTAAAAACCGGGGTCAGAGCCCGATTTCCGTCCATGCGCCTGGCAAAGCCGGGCAGCTGGGCGGAAATCGGGCTCTGACCCCGGTTTTTCTCAGGCGCTGCGGAACTTCATGCCGCGCCAGGCCCACGCGCCCGCCATCACCACCAGGAAAGCCTTGTAGGCCAGCAGGCTGGCCAGCACCTGGCGCCAGATCGGGCCGGCCTCGATGGTGGTGCTGGCGATGGCGAAGCCCCACCTGCCCGCCACGAAGCTGGCGAGGAAGGCCAGGCACAGCGCCGCGACGTCGAAGCGCCGGCGCGCGGGTGATCGCTCCAGCGTGCGCGGGTAGAACCAGTACAGCGCGCCCAGGATGGCGAACCAGGGCAGGAACAGGATCAGCGCAAGATCGGCGACGTCCGACATCAGGCGCCCTCTTCACTGAAGGCCGCCAGCGCCAAGGCCAACGCGTCCAGGTTGGCCCCCGCCGCCAGCGCGCCCACGGCCTGCCCGTGCAGCTCAAGGCCGGCGCCCTCGACCTGGCGCAGCGCCCCGGCGCCATCGCGCTTGAGCGCGGCGATGCGCTCGCCGGCGTCACGCGGCGAGGCGTGGGCCACGCTCTGCATCAGCTCGCTGCCGTCGGCCGCCTGCAGCTTGAAGTAGAACTGGCCGTCCTTCTCGCGGTACTGCTTGAACTGCGGCAGCGCCGATTTCGCCTTCGCGCCCGCCTTCGCGACGTCCTGCGTGCGCAGGTCCCGCAGGCCGACCGCTTCGCGCAGCGCCAGCAGCAGCGGCGTGGCGACCTTGCGCGCCTTGATCGCGCCTTCGCGCAGGATGGCTTCGATTTCCACCGGCTTGGCGACCAGCTCGTCGTAGCGCGCGCGCATCGGCGCCACCTCGGCGTCGATGCGTTCGAACAGCGCCTGCTTGGCGTCGCCCCAGCCGATGCCGGCGGCGAACGCCTTGGCGAACTCTTCGGTCTGCGCCGGCGTGGCGAAGGCCTGGTAGAGCTGGAACAGCGCCGAACCCTCGGTGTCCTTGGGTTCGCCGGGCGCGCGCGAGTCGGTGACGATCGAGAAGATCAGCTTCCTGAGCTCGGCCGGCGGCGCGAACAGCGGGATGGTGTTGTCGTAGCTCTTGCTCATCTTCCGGCCGTCGAGGCCGGGC
>JAPLSJ010000063.1 GCA_026398695.1 Arenimonas sp. | reverse complement strand
CTGCGCGCGCGCGAAGGCGGGGGCGAACGCGTGCTGGCGTTCTCAGGCGACCTGGGCCCCAAGGGCACGCCCATCCTGCGCGACGCCGAGCCGGTGCCCTACGCCGACCTGGTGCTGCTGGAATCCACCTACGGCGGCCGCGCCCATCGCGACCGCGAATCCACGCTGGCGGAAATCTCCGACGTGCTCGAGTCGGCCTGGAACGCCGGCGGCAACGTGCTGATCCCGGCGTTCGCGGTGGGCCGCAGCCAGGAGCTGCTGTACTGGTTCGCGCGCAACTGGGACGAGTGGAACATGTCGCGCTGGAAGATCTTCCTCGACAGCCCGATGGCCACCAAGGTGGTCGGCGTCTACGACGAACACGAATCGCTGTTCGACGAGGCCGCGCAGGAAGTGTGGCGCGGCCGGCCGCATCCGTTCCGCCTGCCCAACCTCAATTTCAGCGTCGAAGTGGAGGAATCGCGCGCCATCAACGACCACCGCGGCGGCGCCATCATCATCGCCGGCTCGGGCATGTGCAACGGCGGCCGCATCCGCCACCACCTGCGGCAGAACCTGGGCCGCAGGGAAACGCACGTGATGTTCGTCGGCTACCAGGCCAACGGCACCCTCGGCCGGCGCCTGGTGGACGGCGCGCGCGAAGTGAAGCTGTTCGGCGAAAGCGTGCACGTGAATGCCCAGCTGCACACCGTGGGCGGCCTGTCGGCGCACGCCGACCAGCCGGCCCTGGCGGACTGGTACGCCCAGGTCGGCAACCACCCGCCCGTGGTGCTGGTGCACGGCGAGGACGATGCCCGCGATGCCCTGGCCGGCGTCATCCGCAAGCAGCACAAGACGGACGTGATGCTGGCCCGGCCCGGCATGGAAGTGGACGTCTAGGGCTCAGGAAACCCGCTGCGGCGCCATGCGCCGCAGCGCCAGCTCCACCATCGCCTCCAGCGTCGGCAGGTCCACGTCGGACAGCCGCTTGAGGTACAGGCAGCTGGCGCCGGACTTGTACTTGCCCAGCTTCGCCAGCAGGGCCTCCTGGCCCGCGAGGTCCGGCATCAGGTACAGGGTGAGGTCGCTCTTGCGGGGCGAAAAGCCGATCACCGGCCAGTCGCCGCTGCGCCCGCTGGCGTAGCGGTACTGGTAACGGCCGAAGCCCACGATGCCGGCGCCCCACATCACCGGCTCGACGCCGGACGCGCGGCGCATCATTTCCAGCACCACCTCGCAGTCGGCGCGCCGCTTGGGGTCGGCGACGCGGGCCAGGAATTCGGCCACCGGTTCGTCGGTGGGCTGGGTCTTGTTCTCGGCCATGGCGCTGCTCCGGTCCGGGGTGGCGCTGATAGTATCCAGGCGTCGCCTGGGGAGGCCACATGACGCCGGAACAAACCAACGAACCTTCGCCCGAACCGGTGCGCCCGTTCGCGGTGCCGTGCGTCGAACTCGGCCGCTGCGCGCCGCTGCGCTGGCTGCGCCTGGGCTGGGCTGATTTCCGCCGCGCGCCCGGGCTGAGCCTGCTGTTCGGCGCGGTGATCCTGGTGGTGAGCGTGGCGGTGTCCGCGCTGGCGTGGGCGCTGGGGCGGTTCGCGCTGCTGGCGGCGCTGCTGTCGGGCTTCGTGTTCGTGGCGCCGCTGATCGCGGTCGGGCTTTACTGCGTCAGCCGCGCGCTGGAAGCCGGGCGCACGCCCTCGCTGCGCGAATCGTTCGTGCTGGCGCGGCGCGTGGCGGGGCAGGCGGGCGTGTTCGCGCTGGTGCAGCTGGTGGTGCTGATGCTGTGGTCGCGCGCGGGCATGATGGTGAACGCGTTCGTGCCGATCGAGGATGGGGAACTGGCCACGCTCATCGAGTTCCTGCTGATCGGCTCGGCGGCGGGCTCGGTGTTCGCGATTTTCACCTTCGCCACGGCGGCGTTCTCGCTGCCGATGATCGCCGACCGCGACGTGGACATGGTGACCGCCGGCGTGTCGAGCGCCAACGCCGTGCTGCGCAACAAGGCGGTGATGGTGCAGTGGGCGCTGCTGATCGCGCTGCTGACGGCGGTGGGTTTCCTCACCGCCTACCTCGGCCTGGTGGTGGTGATGCCCTGGCTGGCCTATTCGGCCTGGCACGCCTACCGCGAGACGCTGGACGCCTCGGACTGGCCACGTCTCGACTGAGGCAGGGCCGAACAGGGCGCACCGGTCGGACCCATGGCGGTCCGGCCCGCGTCCCGCGCCGCACGCTCCAGCAGGGCGATGCCGCTGGCGGCATTGGCGGCGCGCGCCAGGTGCCACTCGCCGGCGTCGGCGAAGTCGCGGTCCCAGGCCAGCAGCTTCGGCGTCATCAGCGCGTGCCACAGCGGCGGCATCAGCGCCACCACCATCACCGTGAGGTAACCGCCGATCATCATCGGTGCGTCGGCCATTGGCCGCAGGTCCTGGAACGGCACTTCGCCCTGCGCGTGGTGGTGCGAGTGCCGGGTGAGGTTGAACAGCGTCCACGAACTGATGCGGCGGTTGGTGTTCCATGAGTGCCGCGGCTGCACCGGCCGCGCCGGGTCGCGCACGATGCCGTAGTGCTCCATGTAGTTCACCACCTCCAGCAGCGCCTTGGCGGCCAGCCCGCAGGCGGCGAATAACAGGGCGCCGGTGATGCCGCCGACCGCCCAGGCCAGGGCCAGCAGCACGGCGCTCATCAGGTAGCCGCGCAGCACCACGTTGCGCGGCGACCAGGTGGACAGCTGCAGGGTGCGCAGGCGCTTGCACTCGATGCGCCAGGCGCTGGCGTTGCCCGCCAGCGTGGAGCGCAGGATGTGCGAATAGACGTTGCGCCCGCGCGGCGCCGTGGCCGGATCCTGTGGTGTCGCGACGTAGCGGTGGTGGCCGTAGACGTGTTCGATGGTGAACGCGGTGTCGAAGCTGAAGGCCATCAGCCAGCGGGAAATCGACAGCGCGCCCTTGTCCCAGGTGCGGTGCATCAGTTCGTGCGCGGTGATGGTGCCGATCATGCCGATCATCAGCCCGGTGAGGATGACGGCCGACACGTGGTGCCCGAAGGGGGTGGCGTCCCGCGCGGCGACCACGTCATAGCCGGTCCAGTGCGTGAGCAGCGCGCCCCAGCCCAGCGGGTCGCCCGCGCTCACGCCCCACACGGCGCAGAACGCGATCAGCGTGACCAGCGGCAGCGCCAGCCAGAGCTGCGCGGTCAGCACGCCCGGTCGCGCGAACTTCGGCGTGCGGGTGTCGTTGCCCGACACCGCGTCGCCCAGGATGTAGAACATCACGATGGCCAGCAGCCCGGCGGTGATCCAGCCGCCGCCCGCCATCAGCGCCACCACGCTCGACAGGCCCACGGCGTGGAAGCCGAAGTACTTGGCGTAGTCCAGCAGGGTGGCCGGCTCACGCGCCGCTTCGGCGGCCTTCGCCCGGCCGCGGCCCGTGGCCGCGGCGCCCAGCGCGACCTCCACGCTGACGTCGGTGGCCGGCACGCTCTGGCAGGCCAGGATAAAGCCGCGCTTGATCTCGTCTTCGCTGAGCAGGTAGGCCGTTTCCGTGCGCTCGTGCACCTGGCCCTCGGCCAGCCGGCAGCGGCAGGTGCCGCAGCCGCCCACCCGGCAGCGGTTCGGGAAGTCGACGCCCTGGCGCAGCGCGGCCAGCAGCAGCGTTTCCCCGGGCGCCACCTCGATGCGCTGCCCGTTGATCCATGCCGACGTGCCCTGGATTTGCGATGCCATAGCTGTCCGTCCCGCTGCCCGGCTTGCTGCCTGTGCTGAATTTAGGAGCCTGGGGCACTGGATGTCAGGTCATTTATCGCCAACACTGGGTCATTGCTCGCCAAGTGTTGAAACCGCATGACCGACCCCCGGCCCGAACTGCCCGGCTACTACCTTCAGCACGCGGCGGCGCAGCTGCAGCGCCGCGGCGTGGCGCCCGGGCAGTGGCTGGCGTCGGCGGGGCTGGCCGAGGCCGCGCTGGCCGACCCGGCGCTGCGCGTGCCCTTCGCCGACTTCGAGCAGTTGGTGCTCGACGCGCTGCGGCTGTCGCGCGAGCCGGCGCTGGGCCTGTTCGTCGGCGAGCAGCTGGCGCCCGCCACCCACGGCGTGGTGGGCGACGCCGTGCTCAGCAGCGGCAGCGTGCGCGAGGCCATCAGCCTGTTCGAGCGCTACATCCCGCTGCGGCTGCCGCTGGTTTCGGTGGCGCTGGAATGCAGCGCCAGCGAGGCGCGGCTGCGCTTCACCGAAACCTGCCCGCTGGGCGAGATCCGCCGGCCCGTGGTGGAAGCGGTGCTGCTGAGCCTGAAGAACGCGCTGGAAGTGATCTCGCTGGGCGCCAGCCGCATCGGCGCCGTGGCCTTCGCCTTCGAGGCGCCCGGCTACGCCGCGCTGGCGCGCGAGGTGCTGCGCTGTCCGGTGCGCTACGGCCAGGCCTGGACCGGCTTCAGCCTGCCGCTGGCGCTGCTGGACGCGCCGCTGCGCGCCGCCGACCCGGTGGCGTTTCGCGAGGCCGCCGCCGTGTGCCAGCGCGAACTGGACAAGCTCACGGCCAACACCACGCTGGCCGCGCGCGTGCAGCGGCTGATGCTGGAGAAACAGACCGGCTTCCCGTCGCTGGCGGTCACGGCGCGTTCGCTGCACCTGGCACCGCGCACCCTGCACCGGCGGCTGGAAGAGGAGGGCACCTCGTTCAAGGCCCTGCTCGAAGGCGTGCGCCACACGCTGGCGCTGGCGCACCTGCGCCAGGGCCGCTTCACGGTGGAAGAGATCGCCTACGCGCTTGGCTACACCGACACAGCCAACTTCCGCCGCGCCTTCAGGCGCTGGGAGTCGAAGCCGCCGTCGGCGTTCCTGCCGCGGCCGTCCGTCTGACGGGCGCTCAGCGCCGCCGGATGATCTTGCCGCACGGAAAAAGCCTACCGGGCCCCGAGGACGGCGGCCAGCAGCAGGCCCGCGCCCATCAGCAGCGAGGCCAGGCCCAGCAGCGGAGTGAAGCGCAGCGCCAGCGGCACCGCGCGTTCGGCGATGCGGCGGTGCCAGTGCCAGGGCACCAGCAGCAGGACGGCCGAAGTGCCGACCAGCACCCAGCCGAAGGCGCGGAACAAACTGGAAAACGGCATGGCCGTTGCGTTGTGCACGAACGCCAGGCCGACGCCGATGCGCACGGACAACTCGAGGTAATGCAGCGGCCCGGACGTGGCGTGGCCCATCAGGAAGCGCGAGGCTGACTTCGGCCGGGCGAGCAGCGCCACGCCCAGGCCGGCCAGGTACAGGCCGGCGGCCAGCACCACGCCTTTGGCGAGCCAGTCGATCATGCGGTGGCCTCGTGCAGGTTCAGGGCTCGGGATCCGGCACCACCACCACTGCGGTGCCGTAGCACAGCACCTCGGTCAGCCCGGCCATCAGCTCGGTGGCGTCGTAGTGCATGCCGATGATGGCGTTCGCCGCCAGGCCGTCGGCGTGCTTGCACATCATCGCGAAGGTTTCGGCGCGGGCCTGTTCGCACAGCTGCGTGTAGATGGTGATGTTGCCGCCGAACAGCGTCTGGATGGCGCCGGCGAAGTTGCCGATGACCGAGCGCGAACGCACCGTCAGGCCGCGCACCACGCCCAGGCTGCGGGTGACCCGGTAGCCGGGCAGGGTGAAGGCGGTGGTGACCATGGATTTTTGCATGCCTGATCCTTGTGGGTGCGGCAGCCGCGTGCGCGCCGCCGATTCAGCCGTCGAGCGTATTGAAGAAGAAAGGCTCGACCGGGCTCATCCCGGTCGTGCGGTGGTCCGCGCCAGGAACATCCAGGCAAAGAAGACCATGAAGGCCAGATCGTTCAGTCCGTAGATGGCGTAGAAGATGCCGGCGAAGGCGTCGGCGGCATACAGCGGCGCCAGGCTGTTGTGCGAATGCCACAGCATCCACACCACGACGTAGACCAGTTTCTCCAGGGCGAAGACGCCTGCCAGCCACTTCAGGTGCGCGCCGCTGGCGGCGGCCGCGAGATAGGCCAGCCCCCACACCACGATCATCAGCAGCCCGAAGTTGGACATCACCACCGGGTCGGCGTCGTTGATGGCCTGGTTGGTGAACAGGCGAGAAAACACCAGCACGCCGAAGATATTCATGAATCCGGCGGCCATCAGGCCACGTTTGGCCAATCGGGTGTCCATGTGGTTCCCCACGCGCCATGGTTGTAAGGGGCGATCCCCGGTGCCTAGTATTGCAGGGTGCACCGGCGAATACCCGCGCGGGGCTCTTCGTTTCACCACGCAACCCAGGAGTGGAAATCATGGCTGAGCAACCCCGGGGCCGCAGGCCGGCCCGTACCCTGTTGGCTCTCGCGATGGCCTTGGCGGCTACCCCCGCCCTCGCCGACGGACCCTATTCGCAGACCATCTTCTTCGGCGACAGCCTGACCGACTCCGGCTTCTTCCGGCCGCTGCTGCCGGCCAGCGTGCGGCCGGTCACCGGCCAGTTCACCACCAATCCCGGTTTCGTGTGGTCCCAGCACCTGGCGGGGTTCTACGGCACCACGGCCGACCCGAACGGGAACGGCCAGACGGGCACCAACTACGCGGCCGGTGGCGCCCGCGTCGGCATCAACACCACCGGCGCCCTGGGTCCCATCCCGTCGCTGGCCACCCAGACCTCGAACTACCTGGCCGCGAACGGCGGCGTCGCCGACTCCCGCGCCCTGTACACCGTGTGGGGCGGCGCCAATGACCTCTTCGCCATCACCAACGCCGGCGCTCCGGCGGGCACCACCATCACCAACGCCGTGACGTCCCAGGTCGGCATCGTCTCGCAGCTCACCAATGCCGGCGCGCGCTACATCCTGGTGTCGAACATTCCTGATCTCGGCGTCAGCCCGGCGTTCCGCGCGCTGGGTCCGGCCGCCCAGGCCAACGGCACCGCGCTGACCATCCAGTACAACAACGCGCTGTTCGCCGGCCTGGCCACCAGCGGCCTGCGGGTCATCCCGCTCGACAGCTTCAACCTGATCCGCGAGATCGTCGCCTCGCCGGGCACCTACGGCTTCACCAACATCACCGGCACCGCCTGCCAGCCGCAGATCACCGCCAACTCGCTGACGTGCAACCCGACCAGCTACATCACCCCGGATGCGCCCAGCACCTATCTGTTCGCCGACGGCGTGCATCCCACCGCCGGCGGCCACCGGGTGTTGGCCGACTACGCCATCTCCATCCTCGAGGCCCCGCGCCAGATCGCGGTGCTGCCGCGCTCGGCGGCCAGCATCGGCCGCTCCCGCGCCGACACCGTCTTCACGCACTTGGGCACGCCCCCGGACGACGGCAATACCTGGTGGATCGATGTCCGCGGCGACTCCAAGCACGCCGGCAGCGACACCGGCCACGACGGCAACGGCCCGGCGCTCGCCGGCGGCATCGACTGGCACACCGGCAACACCAGCTTCGGCGTGTTTGCCGGGTTCGGCCGCCAGGACATGGACTTCGCCGGTGATTACGGCAGCTTCGACCAGAGCGACGCCAGCCTGGGCGCCTTCTACGACTGGCGCGGCGAAACCACCTGGGCCAAGGTCCAGCTGAGCTACACCTGGCTGGACTACGACATCGACCGCCACGTGCGTCTGGGACCGGCCACCCGCATCCATTCCGGCTCCACCGAAGGCAGCAACCTGAGCCTGGGCGCCGAAGCGGGTTACCTGTTCCGCGGCGCATCCGTTACCCACGGCCCGGTGCTCACCGTGCTTTCGCAGCAGATCGACGTGGACGGCTATGCCGAGGACCAGGCCACCCTGTCCACCTCGCTGGCCTACCCGAGCCAGAGCTTCGACTCGATCGTGGCGGGGCTGGGCTGGCAGTTCGAGTACGTCGCCAGCGAGAACTTCAAGCCCTATGGCCGCATCAGCTACAACCACGAGCTCAAGGACGCTCCCGAAGAAGCCTTCGCCCGCTCCCAGTCCATCGTCGGCAGCCTGCCGTACGCGGTGCCGGGATTGGAACTGGACGACTCCTTCGCGAAGCTCCAGCTGGGTGCGCGCACGAAGCTGTTCGGCGTTGACGCCAACTTCGGCGTGAACTTCAGCAATTCGCAGGGCGGCGGCAACGACGCCAGCGTGTTCGCGAGCTTCAGCCGCGGGTTCTGAAAAAAAGCGCGGGGCCCGTTGGTACGGGCCCCGCGCGGGTGTAACCGAGGGTCGTGCCACGCGGTGCGTGCATACGCACCGCGTGGCCACTTCCGCTGGCGGCGTGGATCAGAAGCGCAGCCGGAACGTCGCGCCGTAGGTGCGCGGGGCACCGAGGAAGGCATTCCAGGTGCCGGACTGCAGCGGGGCGTCGAACGCGACCTGGTAGTACTCGGCGTCGGTCAGGTTCTGCGCCCACAGCTCCACCGCCCAGCGCCCGTCGTCGCGGCCAAGCACCACGCGCGCATTGAGCACGCTGTAGTCATCCTGCAGCTTCTGCGGGTCGAGGTCGGAGCCGGTGTTGTACTCGGACATGTACTTCGCGCCCAGGTAGGCGCTGGCTTCGAGGTTGGCGCCCACCGGCCACTCATAGCCGATCGAAGCGGTGAACGACCACTCCGGCGCGAAACTCGTGCGGCTGCCGGGCAGCAGCACCAGGTCGGCGTCGGGCAACAGGTCGTTGCCGTATTCGGTGTTGGCGTAGGTCAGGCCGGCCTGCAGCATCAGCCCGTCGTTCTTCCACAGCAGCTCGGCGTCGATGCCCTCGGAAGTGACCTTCGGGATCGACCGCACCACGAAGCTGGTGCCCAGGAAGCTGTTGAGCTGGAAGTCGGAGTATTCCTGGTGGAAGTACGTGGCGTTCAGCAGCAGGTTGCCGCCCTGCCACGTGGTCTTCATGCCCAGCTCGTAGCTGTCGACGAACTCGCCGTCGAACGAGGTGTCGTCCACCGGCACGATGCCCGACGTGCCGCTGGACAGGCCGTTGTTGGACTGGACGCGGTCGAGGTTGAAACCGCCGGCCTTGTAGCCGCGTGCCGCCGACGCGTAGCCCATGACGTGCTCGTTGAAGCGGTAGGCCGCCTTCAGCGTGCCCGACCATTCCGACTCGCTGCGGTCCTGGTCGGTGCTGCGGCCGTTGTGGCGGACGTTGGTCCACGGCAGGCAGGCGAAGCCCACCACCTGCGGCGCCGCCGCCGACGCCTGCGCCACCGTGAGGCCGCGGGCCACCAGCGCCGCCACCACCTGTGCCGGGTTGGTCAGCATGGCGCCGCAGCCCAGGCCTCCGTTGGGGTTGCTGTAGCGGGACTCGAGCTCCTTGTCCTCGCTGGTGTAGCGCAGGCCCAGCGTCAGGTCGAGCGCGTCGGTGGCGTGCCAGGTGTTGTTGGTGAACAGGCCCAGGCTCTTGGAGTCCTGGTCGTACTGGTCGGACGCGGCATGGCCGGCGAACACGGTGCCGAACGGCCTGCCCGAAGCCTGCGACAGGAACAGCGGCGCCGTGGGGCTGGCGGCGAGGGCGGGGTTGATGCGCGACAGCAGCGCGATGGACAGATAGGGCTCGTAAGCTGCGCCGACCCGGTAGGCTTCGTTGCGCTCGAGCTGTTCGTCGGAGTAGAAGACGCCGAACAGCCAGTCCACTTTGTCGGTGCTGCCGCTGAGGCGGAATTCCTGGCTGAAGGTTTCGAACCGGCTGAAGTTGTCGGACTCTTCCGGGTTGCGATACAGCAGGTCGGCCGTGCTGTAGTCGAAGTCCAGGCCGTTGATGGACTGCCAGTCGCGCATCCCCGTGAGCGAGGTGAACGTGGCGCCCTGGAACCACGGGGTCATCCAGTCGACCTGGACGCTGCCGCCCTTGTCTTCCATGTACTGCGCGGTGCTGCGGTTGGTGAAGGCGTTGCGCCCGAACGGGTCGGCCACCGGGATCACGCCCGAATCCACCGACAGTGCGTCCAGGATCGCCGCGGTCGGGCCGCGGATGATGGTGACGCTGGTGCAGCAGTTCTCGTCGCGCGAGGTGAAGTCACCGCTCAGCAGGATGTCCACCGTGTCGCTGGGCTCGATCAGCAGCTGGCCGCGCAGGGTATGGAAATTCTGGTCCTGGTCCTGGTTTTCGGTACGCGGGCCGGCACCGGTGGTGACGTCGAGGAAGCCGTCGCGCTTGCGCTTGGCGGCATAGACGCGGAACGCCGAGTTCTCGGTGATGCCGCCGTTGTAGGAAGCCGAGACGCCAAGGGCGTCGTAGTTGCCGGCGGTGAGCTCGACCTCGGCGGAGCGCTCGTAGTCGGGCCGCTTGGTGACGACGTTGATGACGCCGGCGGAGGTGTTCTTGCCGAACAGCGTGCCCTGCGGGCCCTTCAGTACTTCGATGCGCTCCAGGTCGCCCAGGTCGCCGAAGCCCACGCCGTTGCGCGGCCGGTAAACGCCGTCGATCACCACGCCGACCGAGGACTCCAGGCCGGCGTTGTCGCCGACGGTGCCCACGCCGCGGATGCGGGCCGTGGTCAGCGATTCGCTCTGGGTGCTGGTGACGGTGAGGCCGCTCACCACCTGCTGCAGGTCCTTGATGTCGCGCACGCCGGCGTTGTCGAGCGTTTCCTCGGAAAGCGCGGTGACCACGATCGGCACGTCCTGCAGCGCTTCCTCGCGCTTCTGCGCGGTGACGATGATCTCGCTGAGGGTGGTGACTTTTTCCTCGTCGCTGCCTGGCTCCTGGGCCATTGCTGCGTTGATGGGAGCCAATCCGGCCAGGGCGAGAAGCACGGCCTGGGTGAGCAAGGAGTAACGGTTTCGGCGATGGTTCATCAGTGTCCCCTGAGTCTGTCGATGGATGTGATGACGCCTCCGCCGGCCGACTCTGCCAGGTGCCTCCCCAGGCCCTTGGCATGCCCCTGAACCGCCAGAACGCATCAACCGCGAGCAGAGCATCCGGGCCTTCCCGGGTCAATAGCCCCCCCCTGGTCGCGCCCCGGGGGGCGGCGCAGCCCCGGCGCAGCCGGCCCGGCCGGTGTCACGGTTGGCGAACCACGCGTGCCATCCGGCCGACGATGCTTTCCCGCGGCACGGTGCCGAAGTACCGGCTGTCCAGGGAGTGGTCACGGTTGTCGCCCATGACGAAGACGGCCCCGGCGGGCACGACCTGCGTCTCCAGGTCGCGGCCCGGGCCCGGGCCGAGGGTGGGCGAAGTGCCGGGCGGCACCGGCTGGGGCTGGTCGTTGATGAAAACCGTTCCCTT
>JAPLSJ010000078.1 GCA_026398695.1 Arenimonas sp. | reverse complement strand
GAACGCCGCGGCGGCGGCGTGCGTGAGCGCCATCTTGCGCGCCGGATCGGCTTCGCGCAGGCACTCGCTGGCGGCGTCGAACAGGCTCAAGGCATCGCTCAGGGAGCGCGGCGCTTGCGCTTGGCGTCGTCGGAGCGCAGCTGCTGGATGCGTTCGAAGTAGCCCGGCTCGATGCACGTGACGTACTCGCCGCTGAAGCAGGAGCTGTCGAAATGCTTGCCGGGGAACTTGGGGCCCGACACCGCGGCCTCCAGATCGGCCAGGTCCTGGTAGATCAGCCAGTCGCAGCCCAGCAGCTTTTCGATCTGCGCCTCGGTGCGGTTGTGCGCCACCAGTTCGTCGGCCGACGGCATGTCGATGCCGTAGATGTTCGGGTAGCGCACCGGCGGCGCCGCCGAGGCCAGGTAGACCTTGCGCGCACCGGCGTCGCGCGCCATCTGCACGATCTGCTGGCTGGTGGTGCCGCGCACGATCGAATCGTCCACCAGCAGCACCACGCGGTCCTTGAACTCCAGCGGGATGGGGTTGAGCTTGCGGCGCACCGACTTCACCCGCTCGCCCTGCCCCGGCATGATGAAGGTGCGGCCGACGTAGCGGTTCTTGATGAAGCCTTCGCGGTACTTCACGCCCAGCACGTTGGCGATTTCAAGCGCCGCGTCGCGCGACGTGTCGGGGATCGGGATCACGGTGTCGATGCCGTGGCCGGGCCGCAGGCGCAGGATCTTCTCGCCCAGGGTGACGCCCATGCGCATGCGCGCCTTGTGCACCGAGATGTTCTCGATCATCGAGTCGGGGCGCGCGAAGTACACGTACTCGAAGATGCAGGGCGCATGCTGGCGCGGCTCGGCGCAGACTTCCGCATGCAGCTGGCCGTCCACGGTGACCACCACCGCTTCGCCCGGCTGGATGTCGCGCTCGCGCACGAAGCCCAGGATATCCAGGGCCACGCTTTCCGAGGCGATGGCGTATTCGGTGCCGCTGGCGCCCTCGCGCTTGCCCAGCACCAGCGGGCGGATGCCGTGCGGGTCGCGGAACGCCACCAGGCCCAGGCCCAGCACCATGCTCACCACCGCGTAGCCACCGGTGCAGCGGCGGTGCACGCCGGCCACCGCGGCCACCGCGGCCTGCGGCGTCAGCGCGCCCTGCTGCGCCAGCTCGTGCGCGAACACGTTGAGCAGCACTTCGGAATCGGAGTCGGTGTTGACGTTGCGCTTGTCTTCCTCGAACACCAGCCGGCGCAGCGCATCGGTGTTGATCAGGTTGCCGTTGTGCGCCAGCGCGATGCCGTAGGGCGAGTTCACGTAGAACGGCTGCGCCTCGTCCGAACCCTCGGAGCCCGCGGTCGGATAGCGGCAGTGGCCGATGCCGACGCGGCCGGTGAGCAGCGCCATCGCGTCCTCGTCGAACACTTCCTTCACCAGGCCGTTGCCCTTGTGCAGGCGCACCTTGCTGCCGTCCATGGTGGCGATGCCGGCGGCGTCCTGGCCCCGGTGCTGGAGCACGGTCAAGCCGTCGTACAGGGCCGCCGCCACGTCGGTGGCGCCGGCGATTCCGATGATGCCGCACATGGGTCAGGTCTCCGAAACAGGAACGGCGGCCGCGTCGGGCGGCACGCCAGGGTCAAGGGGTGACGCGTCGGCAGGCGCCGCGTCGAAACTGATTTCGCCAGCCGCGGCCGGCGGCAGGAAATGGATCATCCACTCGGCGCCGCGCTGCACCGTGGGCAGCAGCCGCGACTGCTGCCACCACGCGTCGCGCGGCAGCGGCGTGAAGCCCATCAGCAGCACCGCCACGCAGGCCAGCACCAGGCCGCGCATCAGGCCGAAGCCCAGGCCCAGCACGCGGTCGGTGCCGGAAAGGCCGGTGTTGGCGATCAGCTTGCCGAGCAGCCAGGTCAGCAGGCCGCCCGTCAGCAGCACCGCGATGAACACGCCGGCGTAGCCCAGCAGCAGCCGCGCGGACGGCTGTTCAACGGCGGTGAGGCGCCCGGCGACGTCGGCGCCAAAGCCCATCGACAGCCAGAACGCGGCGATCCACACCGTCAGCGACAGCACCTCCACCACGAAGCCGCGCCACAGGCCGATGCCCATCGACACCGCCAGGATCAGCAGCAGCGCGAAATCAGCCCAGGTCAGCATCGGGGTTGGCGGCAGGCGCGGGTCACGGGTGCGACACGACGATCGCGTCCTTCGTGCCCAGCTTGGCCACCACCGATTCACGCAGGCGGTCGGCCGAGGCGCGGTCGGCCTCCGGGCCCACGCGCACGCGCCAGACGGCACCGCGATCGGTGTCCACGCGCTGGTGGAAGGCGACGAAGCCGGCGGCGCGGGCGCGATCGCGCAGTGCGTTGGCGTCGGCCTCCGAACTCAGCGCGCCCAGCTGCACGGCGAAGCCGACGCGGCTGGCCGTGGCGGCGCTGGGCGCGGGCGCCGGTGCGGCAGGCCGGGTGGCGGCGGTGGTCGTGGCGGGCGCGCGCGCGCTGCCGTCCAGGGCCACCACGGTGGCGGCACCGCCGGTGGCGCTTTCCACCCGCAGGCGCGCCGCTTCGGCGGCCGTGCGGTCGCCGTAGGGGCCTACGCGCAGGCGCATGGCGGGCTTGCCGGCCACGTCCACCGATTCACTGGTGAGCGGAAGACCGGCCGCGCGCAGGCGGTCGGCCAGGGCGCGCGCGTTGTCGAGGTTGGAGAAGCTGCCGACATTCACCGCGTAGCGGCCACCGGCGGCGCTGGCGGGCAGCGGGGCGGCGGGCGCCGCGACCACCGGTGCGGCGACCGGGGCGGGCGTGGCCGCCGGCGCGGAAGCGGGTGCGGGTGCGGGCGTCGCTTCGGCCGGTGCCATGCCGGTGGCGGCGTCCACGGCCTGCACGGTGCCGGTGTCCGGCGCAGGCGCGGGCTCGGCGGCGGGGTCGAACTCCACGCGCGCAGCGGGCTGGCCGGTCTGGTCCACGGTGGCCACGGCGTTGGGGTCGTCGCTGGCGGCCGGGCGCGGGGTCATGCCGAGCACGCCACCGTCGGCGGTCACCGGTGTGGGCGCGGTGAGCGGCAGCTCGCGGGTTTCGAACTCCTGGTCGGGCGCCGACGGCATCTCCAGCGGTACGCGCGCGGCGTCCGGCTCGGCGGTGTCGGGGCCCTTGAGCAGCATGGGCAGGAAGATCATCGCCAGCGCCACCAGCACGGCGGCGCCGATCAGTCGCTGTTTCAGGGCTGAATCCATGGAGGGCGGTCCGGCCGGGGAGTGGCGCGAATTATAGCCGGGATGCCGGGCCGCCCGGCTCAGTCCGGTGCCATCGCTTCAGCCACGGTGTGGAATGAGCCGAACACCAGCACGCGGCCATCGGGCCCCACGTCCTTCATCGCGGCGGCCAGGGCGTCGGCGAGGCGGCGATGCGGGTGCAGGATGCCGGCCGGAAGCTGCTCGGCCAGGCGACGGGCCAATTCGTCCACCGCGAGGCCGCGCGGGCCGGCGTCGGTGATCGGGCCCAGGTGCCAGGCCTTCAGGTAGGGCGCCACCGGCGCGACGATGCCCGCCAGGTCCTTGTCGGCCAGCGCGCCGAACACCGCCACGGTGGTTTTCGGGTTTGCCGCCAGCCAGGCCGCCAGCTGGCGCGCGCCCTGCGGGTTGTGGGCGACGTCGAGCACGCGCTCGGGCGCACCGGGCAGGGCCGGCAGGCGCTGCAGCCGCCCCGGCGCCCTCGCGGCGGCCACGCCGGCCCGCAGCGCGGCGTCCGGAATGGCCAGGTCCAGCGCCCGCAGCGCGGCGATCGCGGCCGCGGCGTTGTCGCGCTGGGCCGGGGCTTCCATGCCCGGATCGGGCAGGTCCACTTCGTAGCCGGGCTCGCGCCAGCGCCAGCCCTCGTCCAGCACGTCCACGAGGTAATCGGAGTGGCCACGGATCGCGAATGCACCGATGGCGTAGGCGCGCCGCAGCACCGACGACGGCGGGTCCTTTTCGCCCAGCACGCAGGGCTTGCCCGCGCGCAGGATGCCGGCCTTCTCGGCGCCGATCGCCTCGCGGTTGTCGCCCAGGTAGGCCTGGTGGTCGAGGTCGACGGTGGTGATGACGGCCACGTCGGGGTCGACGATGTTCACCGCGTCCAGCCGGCCGCCCAGACCCACTTCCAGGATCGCCAGGTCCAGGCCGGCAGCTTCCATCAGCAGCAGCGCCGCCAGGGTGCCGAATTCGAAGAAGGTGAGCGCGGTGTCGCCGCGCGCCGCCTCGATGCGCTCGAAGGCCGCCACCAGCGCATCGTCGCCAACGTCCTGGCCGTCGATGCGGATGCGCTCGTTGTAGCGAAGCAGGTGCGGCGACGTGAAGGCCCCCACCCGCAGGCCCGCCGCGCGGGCGATGGCCTCGATGAAGGCGACCGTGGAGCCCTTGCCGTTGGTGCCGCCCACCGTGATGACCCGGTGCCCGGGCCGCCCGAGGCCGAGCGATCGCGACACTTCGGCCACCCGCTCCAGGCCCAGCGAGATGTCGCGGGGATGGACGGTCTGCTGGTAGTCGAGCCACTGGGCGAGCGTTCGGGTCATGGCGCCATTATCGCCCGGGCCGGGCCAGACGCATCGCGGCGGCGCTTTTTTTCCTGAGCTTCACCGCGCCGACAGGTTAAACTGCCGCCATTCCACCCACGAGCCCGCCCATGGCCAAGCCAAATTATTCGTTCGAAAAGCGCCAGCGCGAGCTCGCCAAGCAGAAGAAGAAGGCCGAGAAGGACGCCGAGAAGGCCGCCCGCAAGCGCGCCGGCGAACCGGCGCAGGCCGGTGACTCCGACGAGGACGGCGCCGAGCCGGCCGAGCCCGCGGCGGAGTAAGCCGTTCGGCCACGCGCCCGGCGCGTGGCCGCCAGGCCCTGGCCTGGAAAGTCCTACAGCGCCCGATGCACCGCTTCGCCAAACAGCGCGGTGTGGTGGTGGCAATCGTTCAAGCGCACCACGTCCAGCGACGCCGCCGATTCGCCTTCCAGCAGGTTGAGCGTGGTCGGCGCCTGGCGGAAGCTCCACATCCGCGACAGCGGCAGGCCCAGGATCCGGCACAGGATCACGCGGTTCACCGCGTCGTGGGCCACCACCAGCAGCGTGTCCTGCGCACCCAGCCCCGCGCACGCGCGCTCGAAGGCCGGCCAGCTGCGGTCCAGCACTTCGGTGATCGATTCGCCGCCGAGGCCCGGCATCTGCACCGACTCGGGCGCATCGCGCCAGGCCTGCAGCAGCGCCGGGTCGCGCTCGCGGATTTCCGAGGCCAGCAGGCCTTCCCAGTCACCGTGGCCGATTTCCATCAGGCCCTCGTCCAGGCGCAGCAGGGGCACCCTGCCCTCGCCCAGCGCCAGTTCGGCCGTGCGCCGGGCGCGGCCCAGCGGCGAGGCGACGGCGTGGGTGATTTCCACGTCCGCCAGCCGGCCGCCCAGCAGCCGCGCCTGGCGTTCGCCGTTGTCCGACAGCGCGATGTCACGCTTGCCCTGGTAGCGGCCCTCGGCATTCCAGGGGGTTTCTCCGTGACGCGCCAACAGCACTTTCATTCGTTTCACTCCAGGCAAGGCCGTGATGTTAACGCCCGCCCACGCGCCGGCAAAGCCAATCCCCGTGACTTTTGGCCTACACGGCGTGCACACCCGATGCCCTAGGCTCTGGACACCACCCGCACGCCCCTGGATTGCCATGACCCTGCGCCCGCTCAAGCCGCTCGCCCTCGCCTTCTCCATCACCGTCGCGCTGGCCGCCTGCCAGAAGGCCGAAGCGCCGGTGGCGGCCGCCCCGGTGGAAGTGGCGCCGCTCCAGGTGGACCTCTCCAAGGTCGACTCCCCGGCGATTTCGCTGCATGCCTCGGACATCGACCCCAGCATCGCCGCCTGCCAGGACTTCAACGGCTTCGTGAATTCCAAATGGCTGGCCGCCAACCCCGTGCCCGCCGACCGCACCACCTGGGGCGCCTTCCCGGCGCTGGGCGAGCGCTCGCTGCACATCCAGCACGAAATCGCCAAGGCCGCCGCGGCCTCCGCGCACCCGGCGGGCACGATGGAGCGCAAGGTCGGCGACTTCTTCAGCGCCGGCATGGACGAAGCGGCCATCGAGGCCGCGGGCATCGCGCCGATCCAGCCGCAGCTCGACCGCATCGCCGCACTGGCCAGCAACGCCGAACTGCCGGCCTTCCTGGGTGAGTCCTACGCCAAGGGCATGGGCATGGCGTTCAACTTCGGCGCCGGCGCCGACTACCTCGATTCGCGCACGAACATCGCCTATGCCAGCCAGGGCGGCCTGTCGCTGCCCGAGCGCGCCTACTACCTGGAAGACCGCGAGGACTACCAGGCCGCGCGCGCCGCCTTCCTGCTGCACGTCGAAAAGCTGATGACGCTGGCCGGCGCCGACGCCGCCACCGCAAAGGCCCAGGCGCAGCAGGTGCTGGACTTCGAAACCCGGCTGGCGAAGGCCTCGATGGGCCGCGTGGAGCTGCGCGATCCGGCGTCGCGCTACAACCCGGTGGCGCTGGACGCCGCGGACGCCAGCACGCCCAATCTGTCCTGGACGGCCTTCTTCGCCGCGCTGGACGTGCCGGCGCCCAAGACCTTCTCGCTGGCGCAGCCGGGCTTCTTCAAGGAATTCGACGCCATGCTGGCCGACGTGCCGCTGGCGCAGTGGCAGGCCTGGCTGCGCTTCCGCACCCTCGACAGCGCCTCGCCCTACCTGTCGAGCGCGTTCGAAACCGCGAACTTCGAGTTCTACCGGCAGACGCTGGCGGGCCAGAAGGAAATGCCGCCGCGCTGGAAGCGCGTGCTGGGCGCGCTGAACGGCAGCATCGGCGAAGGCTTCGGCCAACTCTACGTGGCCCAGGCCTTCCCGCCCGAGTCCAAGGCCAAGATGGAAGCGCTGGTGAAGAACCTGATGCAGGCGCTCAAGGGCCGCCTGGAAAACCTCGACTGGATGAGCGAGCAGACCAAGGCCAAGGCGCTGGAGAAGTGGTCCAGCTTCACGCCCAAGATCGGCTACCCGGACAAGTGGCGCGACTGGACCGGCCTGGACGTGGCCAAGGACGGCTACGCCGCCAACGTGATGGCGGCGGCGCAGTTCAACACGCGCTTCAACCTCGACAAGATCGGCCAGCCGGTGGACCGCACCGAGTGGGGCATGAGCCCGCAGACGGTGAATGCGTATTACCGTTCCACCGCCAATGAAATCGTGTTCCCGGCCGCGATCCTGCAGCCGCCGTTCTTCGACGCCAACGCCGACGACGCGCTCAACTACGGCGGCATCGGCGCGGTGATCGGCCACGAAATGCTGCACGGCTTCGACGACCAGGGCAGCAAGTTCGACGCCGTGGGCAACATGGCCAACTGGTGGACCGACGCCGACCGCGAGAACTTCAACGCCCGCACCGGCAA
This sequence comes from Arenimonas sp., assembly GCA_026398695.1. Lineage (GTDB taxonomy): Bacteria > Pseudomonadota > Gammaproteobacteria > Xanthomonadales > Xanthomonadaceae > Arenimonas. Next base: position 3,261 of record JAPLSJ010000078.1, on the reverse strand, counting down.
GCTGGCCGCGCAGTACAGCGCCTACGAGGCGCTGCCGGGCCTGTTCGTCAACGGCCAGCTGGGCCTGGGCGAGAACATCGCCGACCTGGGCGGCGTCACCGTGGCCTTCGATGCACTCAAGGCCGCGCAGGGCGAAGGATTCACCGACCCGAACGTCGACGGCTACACGCAGGACCAGCGCTTCTTCATGAACTGGGCCACGGTGTGGCGCATCGCCTTCACCGAGGCGCAGCTCAAGCAGCAGATCACGGTGGGGCCGCATTCGCCGGGCATGTTCCGCGCCATCGGCGCGCCGTCGAACCTGCCGGCGTTCGCCGAGGCCTTCTCCTGCAAGCCCGGCGACAAGATGGTCCGTTCAGGCGAAGACCGCGTCGTCATCTGGTAAACCCCCGCGCCGCCATACCTTGTGGGAGGGACTTCAGTCCCGACGCTCCTGGCCAGGCGCGTCGGGACTGAAGTCCCTCCCACACTCTTTCCGGGCCACGGGACGGGGCGTGACCTTCGACCTATGCCGTGGGGCGGGGGAAGGTCCAGAATCGGGCGCCCGCCGCGTTGTCGACGGCCGCCCATTCCCCTTCCCTCCCATTGAGCCCCTCCGGGCCTGGAGTCTTACGTGACCCTTCGTTCCCTCAAACCCCTCGCCCTGGCCCTCGCGGTCACGGTGGCCCTCGCCGCCTGCCAGAAGACCGAAGCGCCGGTCGAAACCGCCGCCGCGCCCGAAGCGCCCAAGCCGCTGGTCGACCTGGGCACGCTCAAGACCACCACCATCTCCATGCAGGCCAGCGACCTCGACACCGGCATCGCCGCCTGCCAGGACTTCAACGCCTTCGTGAACTCCAAGTGGCTCAACGCCAACCCGGTGCCGGCCGACCGCAGCACGTGGGGCCCGTTCGTGGTGCTGTCCGAGCGCTCGCTGGAAATCCAGCAGAAGCTCGTTGAAAACCTCGCCGCGCAGGCCAACGCCACCGGCACCGCCAAGCTCATCGGCGACGTCTGGGCCACTGGCATGGACGAAGCCACCATCAACGCCGCCGGCATCGCGCCGATCCAGCCGATCCTGGACCAGGTCGCCGCGCTGCAGACGCCCGAGTCGATCGCCGCCTTCCTGGCCGCCAGCTACGCCAAGGGCCAGGGCTACGTGTTCGGCTTCGGCCCGAGCGCCGACTTCAAGGACTCCAGCGTCAACATCGCCTACGCCAGCCAGGCCGGCCTGGGCCTGCCCGACCGCGACTACTACTTCGATGAAAAGCACGCCGGCGTGCGCGAGGCCTACCAGGCCCACGTGGCCAACGTGCTCAAGCTCGCCGGTGCCGACGAAGCCACCGCCGCGGCCCAGGCCAAGGACGTGATGGCGTTCGAGACCCGCCTGGCCAAGGTGTCCATGTCCAGCGAGCAGCTCTCGCGCGACGTGGAGCTGTACTACAACCCGGTGAGCGTCGCCGACGCCGACGCCCTGACCCCGAACTTCAAGTGGTCGGCCTTCTTCGCCGCGCAGGGCCTGGATTCGCCGGCGATGTTCTCGCTGGCCCAGCCCGACTTCCACAAGGAAGTGAACGCGATGCTGGCCGACGTGCCGGCCGCCACCTGGCAGGCCTACCTGCGCTACCAGACGGTGGACAACCTCTCGCCGTTCCTGTCGCAGGCGTTCGCCGAAGAGAACTTCAACTTCTACGGCAAGACCCTCAACGGCCAGGCTGAAATGCAGCCGCGCTGGAAGCGCGTGCTCAACACCATCAACGGCCAGATGGGCGAGGCGCTGGGCAAGGAATACGTGGAAGTGGCGTTCTCGCCCGAAGCCAAGGAGCGCATGCAGACCCTGGTGGCCAACCTCGGCACCGCGCTCAAGGCGCGCATCGAGAACCTGGCCTGGATGGGCGACGAGACCAAGGCCAAGGCGCTCGAGAAGTGGGCCGCCTTCACCCCCAAGATCGGCTACCCGGACAAGTGGCGCGACTGGAGCGGCCTGGCCACCAGCCGCGACACCTACGTCGGCAACCTGATGGCCGCCGCCGAGTTCAACCACAAGTTCAACCTGGCCAAGATCGGCCAGCCCGTGGACAAGACCGAATGGGGCATGAGCCCGCAGACGGTGAACGCCTACTACAACCCGCTGGCCAACGAGATCGTGTTCCCGGCCGCGATCCTGCAGCCGCCGTTCTTCGACCCCAACGCCGACGACGCGGTGAACTACGGCGGCATCGGCGCGGTGATCGGCCACGAGATGATCCACGGCTACGACGACCAGGGCAGCCGCTTCGACGCCAAGGGCAACTTCCAGAACTGGTGGAGCGACAAGGACAAGACCGGCTTCGAAGCGCTCACGTCCAAGCTGGTGGACCAGTTCAACGGCTATGAGTCCATCGAAGGCATCATGGTCAACGGCAAGCTGACCCTGGGCGAGAACATCGCCGACCTGGGCGGCCTGTCCGTGGCCTACGACGCCCTGCAGAGCGAACTGGCGAACAAGCGCGTCGGCGAGATCGACGGCTACACGCCCGACCAGCGCTTCTTCATGAACTGGGCCACCGTGTGGCGCGTGAACTTCAAGCCCGAAGCGCTCAAGGTCCGCCTGCAGACCGATTCGCACGCCCCGGCGAACTTCCGCGCCATCGGCGCGCCCTCGAACATGCCGGCCTTCGCCCAGGCCTTCGGCTGCAAGGAAGGCGATCCGATGGTCCGCTCGGGCGACGCCAAGATCGCCATCTGGTAATCGTCCAACGGCGTTGTTCAGCCAGGAAAACGGCCCGGCCCAGCCCGGGCCGTTTTCTTTTTTGGCGGTTTTGATTGGGGCTGGGGGCGTCGCGGCGGTAGAATCCCGGTCCCCCTTCCAGGAGTCCGCGATGCCTACCCGCATGCGCACGCTGTTCTCTCCCCTGCTCGCCGGCCTTCTGGTCACCCTGGCCGCCGGCCCTGCCGCCGCCCAGCGCGCCCCGGCCGTGCCCGCCGCCTGCACCGACTTCTACGGCCACACCAATGCGGCCTGGCTGCGCCAGAACCCGCTGCCGGCCGGCAAGACCGCGCCGCCCCGCCGGGACCAGCTCAACGCCCGGGGCCGGTCCCAGCGCGACCAGGTGCGGGGCGCCACCACGGCGCCCGCCGGCGCCACCGTCTCGATCCGCCTGGCCGACCTGTTCGCCAGCGCCCAGGACGAGGCCGCCATCGAGGCCGCTGGCCTCAAGCCCGTGCAGCCGCTGCTGGCCATCATCGACCGGATCAAGCGCAGCAAGGACATTGGCCCGGCCGTGGCCGCCCTGCACGCGG
>JAPLSJ010000047.1 GCA_026398695.1 Arenimonas sp. | reverse complement strand
AAATCGGCGGGCACGTCCACGTCGGTGGCGCGCAGGCGATGCCCGCCCGTCAGCCGGGCTTCGCCGGGCGAAAAGTCGATGGGCCAGCCGAAGGCCGAGAGCATGCGCTCGGTGTAGTCACGGGTCGGGTGCGGCTCGCGGACGCGGGTCTCGCCGGAGGCGTACAGGCCGGCCAGCAGGACCGCTGACTTCACCTGCGCGCTGGCAACAGGTAGTTCAAAATCAATGCCTTGTAGAACATTGTTGCCGTGAATTCTGATTGGCGGCAACCCGCCTCCGGCGGTGTCGATGCGGGCACCCATGCGCCGCAGCGGATCGGTCACGCGAGCCATCGGCCGGCGCGACAGCGAGGCGTCGCCCACCAGCACGCTGTCAAACGCCTGCCCCGCCAGCAGCCCGGCCAGCAGGCGCATGCCGGTGCCGGCGTTGCCGCAGTCCAGGTCGCCCGCCGGCGGCTGCAGGCCGTGCAGCCCCACGCCGTGCACGATGCGCACGCTGGCGCTGGGGGCTTCGATGCGCACGCCCAGCTGGCTGAAGATGGCGGCCGTGGACCGGGTGTCCTCGCCCTCCAGGAAGCCCTGCACGCGCGACGTGCCGTCGGCGATGGCGGCCAGCATCACGGCACGGTGCGACACCGACTTGTCCCCGGGGATGTCGAGTTCGCCGGTCAGCGGACCGCCCTGCCCGGCCAGCCAGTCCAGCGTGCCGCCGCTCATGCCAGCACCTCGTCCAGGGCCTGCAGGAAGCGGCGGTTTTCATCGCGGGTGCCGACGGTGATGCGCAGGCAGGTGGGCAGGCCGTAGCCCCCCATCGGGCGCGGCACCACGCCGCGGGCGACCAGCCCGGCCTCGATGGCCGCCGCGTCGCGGCCGAAGTCCACCAGCAGGAAATTGGTCTGCGACGGCGACACCGCCAGCGCGCGGGCGCGCAGCGCGTCCTGCAGGGCCTCGCGCTCGGCGGCGTTCTTCGCGCGCACCCAGGCCAGGTGGTCGGCGTCCGCCAGCGCGGCCTCGCAGGCCGCTAGGCCCGGGCCATTGACGTTGAAGGATTCGCGCACCCGCTCGAGCACGGCCACCAGCCCGGGCGCGGCCAGCAGGTAGCCCACCCGCAGGGCGGCCAGCGCATAGCCCTTCGAGAAGGTGCGGGTGACCACCAGGTTCGGGAACCGGTCCAGCAGCGAGACGGCCGACACCAGCGCCGGATCGGTGGCGTATTCGAGGTAGGCCTCGTCCACCACCACGATCACGCCCGGGGGCACGCTGGCCAGGAAGGCCTCCAGCGCAGCGGTCGGGAACCAGGTGCCGGTGGGATTGTTGGGGTTGGCCAGATAGACCAGGCGGGAGGCGGGGCCGATGGCCGCGCGCAGCGCCTGCAGGTCGTGGCCGCGGGCCATCGGGTCGCCGGCCGGCAGTGGCGCGGCCAGCTGCAGCGTCGCCCCGGCGGCCTGCGCCGCCAGCGCGTACACGGCGAACCCGTAGCGCGACGCAACCACGTCCAAGCCCGGGCCGGCGAACACCTGGGCCAGCATCATCAGCAGCTCGTGCGAGCCGTTGCCCAGGGCGATGCGCGCGACGTCGACGCCATGGCGCGCGGCGAGCGCGCGCTTGAGGTCGCCGCCCAGCGGGTCGGGGTAGCGATGCAGCGCGTGCAGGCTGTCGAGGATCGCCGCGCGTGCGGCCGGACTGGGTCCGTGGCTGTTTTCGTTCGAGCCCAGCTCCACCAGCACGCCGGCCGCATCGGCGCGCCGCAGGGCCACCAGATCGAGGCCCGGGTCGTAGGCGCGCAGCGCGCGGATGCCCGGCTGGGCCAGCGCGACGAAATCCGGGGCTTCCATGGTCAGAGCAGGGCCACCGGATAGGAACCGAGCACTTTCACGTCGGCGGCGTACTCGCCCAGCTCCGACAGCGCGCGG
>JAPLSJ010000121.1 GCA_026398695.1 Arenimonas sp. | reverse complement strand
GCAACCCTGCGCGAGACTTGCGAAGAGTCCTGGAAGGAACGGAGGATTGCTGGCGATCTGTGCGGCGGCTACATGCCTGCGGGCCTTGATAGCCCACCTTCCGCAATTCTGATGTTAGAGGCCGAGTTCTAACAACCGGTTAAGCAGGCGAAGATCAAGGCGCACGCGCCTGATGCGCCCCGGGAGGGGCGGCAAGCTGATCAGCCTTGCTTGCGCATCACACGTCGAGGTTTGCGACACTCAGTGCGTTTTCGCGGATGAAATCGCGGCGCGGTTCCACCACGTCGCCCATCAGCGTGGCGAAGATCTGGTCGGCGGCGACGGCGTCCTCGATGCGCACCTTGAGCAGGCGGCGCGTTTCCGGATTCACCGTGGTCTCCCACAGCTGCTCGGGATTCATTTCGCCCAGGCCCTTGAAGCGCTGGATGGTGCGGCCCTTCTTGGCTTCTTCCAGCAGCCATTCCTGCGCCTGCAGGAAGGTGGCGACGGCGCTGCTCTTGCCGCCGCGCGCCACGGTGGCGCCCGGCTGCAGCAGGCCCTGGAGGGTGCCGGCCATTTCGTTGACCTGGCGCAGTTCGCCGCCCAGCAGCTGCGGCGCGGCCAGCACCTGGGTGGCCACCAGGCCGTGGTGCTGCTTGCCGATCACCAGCGCGCCGGCGTGGCCTTCGATGCTGGCCGGCTGGATGCTGAAGACGTAGCGCGCACGGCCCAGGCCGGTGGCGTTGAGGCGGTTTTCGAGCGTGCGGCACCACGGCGCCAGCGTCGCGGCGTCGGCGAAATCCTCGGCCTTGAGCGGCGGCATTTCCAGCATCGCCTCCAGCACCGGCGTGTCCACGCGATGGGCGAAGCGGGCGATGGTTTCACGCGTGGCGACGAAGTCGAGCAGCAGCTTCTCGAGCTGCGCGCCGGCGATCGGCGGCGCACCTTCGTTGATGCGCAGCTCGGCGTTCTCGACCGCGTTGTTGACGAGGTAGGCGTTGAGCGCACCGTCGTCCTTGAGGTACATCTCGTTCTTGCCCTGCTTGATCTTGTACAGCGGCGGCAGGCCGATGTAGACGTGGCCGCGCTCGATCAGTTCCGGCATCTGGCGGTAGAAGAAGGTCAGCAGCAGCGTGCGGATGTGCGAGCCGTCGACGTCGGCGTCGGTCATCAGGATGATGCGGTGGTAGCGCAGCTTGTCCGGGTTGTACTCGTCCTTGCCGATGCCGCAGCCCAGCGCGGTGATCAGCGTGCCGACTTCCGCGGAGGCCAGCATGCGGTCGAAGCGCGCGCGCTCGACGTTGAGGATCTTGCCCTTGAGCGGCAGGATGGCCTGGGTCTTGCGGTTGCGGCCCTGCTTGGCGGAGCCACCGGCCGAGTCACCCTCGACGATGAAGAGTTCGGACAGCGCAGGATCTTTTTCCTGGCAGTCGGCGAGCTTGCCCGGCAGGCCGGCAATGTCGAGCGCACCCTTGCGGCGGGTGAGGTCGCGCGCCTTGCGCGCCGCTTCGCGCGCACGCGCGGCGTCGACGATCTTGCCGGCGATGGCGCGCGCTTCGTTCGGACGCTCCTGCAGGAACTCCTCGAGCTTGGCGCCGATCACCGCTTCCACGGCCGGACGCACTTCGGACGAAACCAGCTTTTCCTTGGTCTGCGAACTGAAGCTCGGGTCGGGCACCTTCACCGACAGCACGGCGATCATGCCTTCGCGCATGTCGTCGCCCGACAGGGTGATCTTGGCCTGCTTGGCGATGCCGTTCTGCTCGATGTAGTTGCTGAGCGTGCGCGTCAGGGCCGCGCGGAAACCGATGAGGTGGGTACCGCCGTCCTTCTGCGGGATGTTGTTGGTGAAGCAGAACATCGTTTCCTGGTAGGCGTCGGTCCACTGCACGGCGATGTCGACGACAATGCCGTCCTTCTCGCCCGAGGCGGAGATAACCGATTGATGCAGCGGGGTTTTTAGCGCCGCCAGGTGTTCAACGAAGCTCTTGATGCCGCCTTCGTACTCGAACAGGTCGCGCTTGCCCTCGCCCCGCTCGTCGATCAGTTCGATCTTGACGCCGGAGTTGAGGAAGCTCAGTTCGCGCAGGCGCTTGGCCAGGATGTCGTAGTGGAATTCGGTGTCGGTGAAGATCTCGGCGTTGGGCAGGAAGCGCAGCTCGGTGCCGCGCTTGGCCGAAGGACCCACCGCCTTGAGCGGGTACACCGGTTCACCCACCGCGTATTCCTGCTGGTGGTGCTGGCCGTCGCGCCAGATGTCGAGCCACAGCTTCGAGGACAGCGCGTTGACCACGGAAACGCCCACGCCGTGCAGGCCGCCGGACACCTTGTAGCTGTTGTCGTCGAACTTACCGCCGGCGTGCAGCACGGTCATGATGACCTCGGCCGCGGACACGCCCTCTTCCTTGTGGATGTCGGTCGGGATACCGCGACCGTTGTCCGACACCGAACAGGAGCCGTCGTTGTGCAGGGTCACGACCAGGTGGTCGCAGTGCCCGGCCAGGGCTTCGTCGATGCCGTTGTCCACCACCTCGAACACCATGTGGTGCAGGCCGGTGCCGTCGTGCACGTCGCCGATGTACATGCCGGGCCGCTTGCGGACGGCCTCCAGGCCACGCAGGACGGTGATCTTGCTCGAATCGTAGGTGTTGGTCGGGATCTGCGGCGGAATCGTTTCGTCGGTCATCGCTGGCGCTGTCTCGCGTTGGGCCACACCGGCGCGGAAGCAGCCCGGAAGGCCACAGCGCGCCTATTAATAATGAATTCCCAGTATAGCGCGTGAGGGCCGCGAGGGCGTACGTACCCCGCCCGCGTGCCCGTGGGAAGCCTGCTTCAGGCGTCCGAGAGAATTCCGCGTTCCACGTGGAACCTTGCCGCCGGCAAGATGCCGCCCGGCAGCGCCGCGGGGGCCTCGGTTGCCGTCAGCAGCACCTGGGCGCCCGAGGCCAGCACGGACGCCAGGGCCTGGTGCTGGTGCGCCCTGTCGAGCTCCGACGCCAGGTCGTCCAGGCAAACCAGGGGCCATTCCCCGCGGTCGGCGGCGAACGCGCGGGCCTGGGCGAGGATGCAGGCCAGGGCCGTGAGCTTTTCCTGGCCCCGGGAAAGGGCTTCCCGGCCCGGCAGGCCCAGGTAATCAACGCGCCAGTCGGCGCGGTGCGGGCCCTGGCTGGTGTAGCCAAAGGCCAGGTCGCGTTCGCGCGACAGCAGCAGCGCGTCCTCGAGCGGGCTTTCCTCCCGGCGCCAGCCCGGCAGGAAGCGCAGGCCCGCCTGCCCCAGCTCCGGCAGGAACTCGCCGGCGGTGGCGGCCAGCACCGGTTCAAGCCGGGACAGGTAGTCGCTGCGCAGGCTGCTCAGCAGTTCGCCCGCTTCCGCCAGCTCCCGGTCCCAGGGCGCCAGGGCGGCCGGGGCAGGGTTGCGCTTGAGCAGGGCGTTGCGCTGCTTCAGCGCACGGGCGTAGCGCCGCCAAACGGGCAGGAAGGTCGGTTCCACGTGGAACAGGGCCCAATCCAGGAAGCGGCGACGGTGCTCCGCGCCGCCGGCGATCAGTTCGTGGCTGCCCGGCTCGAAGGTGACCACCGCCAGCTCGGCGCACAGTTCGGTGAGGCTGGGGGCCGGGGCGCCGTCCAGCCGGGCTTCCCAGTCGTTGCCTGAGTGCCGCAGGCCGGCACGGCGGGCACGGCCCTGGCCGTCCAGCCACTCGGCGTAAAGCTCCAGGTTCGGGCTGCCGCTGCGGATCAGGCCATCGCGCACCCGGCCACGGAACGAACGGCCGTAGCCCAGCAGATGCACGGCTTCGATCAGGCTGGTCTTGCCCGCGCCGTTGCCGCCGGTGATCAGGTTCAGGCCCGGGGCGGGGCGGAACTCCGCCCGCTCCAGGCAGCGCAGGCGGCTGACGTCCAGGCGGGTCAGGCGCATGGGGCGGCTCCCTGCGGCCCGGCCGCCGGCGCCGGCAACCCGCGGCACTGGCCGTCAAAACGACGACGCCCGGCAAAAGCCGGGCGGCGTGGACTTGCGTGGTCCGGGCCGGTCACAGGCGCAGCGGCATCACCACGTGGCGGCTGCGCTCATGGCTGGCCTCGCGGACCAGGGCCGACGAGTTGGCATCGCGCAGGTTGATGATGACGTGCTCCTCGCGCAGCGCGCTCAGGGCGTCGAGCAGGTAGGTGACGTTGAAGCCGATGCTCAGGCCGTCCACCTTGGTCTCGGCCTCGACTTCTTCCTGGGCCTCTTCCTGCTCGGGGTTGTGCGCCACGATGCGCAGCTGGCCCGGGCTGATTTCCAGCTTCACGCCGCGGTACTTCTCGTTCGAAAGGATGGCGGCGCGCTGCAGCGCGGCGCGCAGGGCCTCGCGGTCGACCTTCACTTCCTTGTCGGCGCCGATCGGAATGACGGCGTCGTAATCCGGGAAGCGACCATCGATGAGCTTGGAGGTGAACGTGACGTCCTCGCGGCGCATGCGCAGGTGGTTGCGGCCGACTTCCAGCTCGACCTCGCGGTCGCCGCCTTCCAGCAGGCGCTGCAGCTCGAGCACGCCCTTGCGCGGCAGGATGATCTGCTTGCGGGTCTGGGCACCGGCCGGCAGCGGCGCTTCGCACAGGGCGAGGCGATGGCCGTCGGTGGCGACGCAGCGCAGCGAATCTTCGCGCAGGTCCAGCAGCAGGCCGTTGAGGTAATAGCGCACGTCCTGCTGGGCCATGGCGAACGCGGTGCGTTCGATCAGTTCCTTCAGGGCGGCTTCCGGCACCCGGATGCGCTCGACCAGGTCGAGGTCTTCCACGGCCGGGAAATCGTTGCCGGGCAGGGTGGCCAGCGTGAAACGGCTGCGGCCGGCCTGCACGGTGACCTTGTCGCCGGTCTGGCTGATGGTGACGCGGCTGCCGTCGGGCAGGGCGCGCACGATCTCGAACAGCTTGCGCGCCGGGATGGTGGTTTCACCCGATTGGGCGTCGTCCACGTCGGTGCGCGCCACCATCTCGACTTCCAGGTCGGTACCGGTCATCGACAGCTTGCTGCCTTCGACGCTGACCAGCAGGTTGGCCAGCACGGGCAGGGTCTGCCGGCGCTCGACCACGTTGACGACCTGCTGCAGGGGTTTGAGTAGGACTTCTCGCGTCAGGCTGAAACGCATGCAGATCCCCAAGCTCCAAAGAGTGGATATATAAAAAAGTGGTGGTGGTAGAGCCGGGATTTTCTCCGGATAACACACACAACCCATTGAATTTGTTCGCTTTCTACCGGCTCACAAGGCTGTGCGCCAGGCTTGGGACAGGGAGGCACAAGTTGTGGATAACTTCGGGGCCGCCAACTTTCCCCCGACTTGTCCACAGGCCATCCCCAGGCCTCGCGCCGTCCTTACTCGCTCAACTTGCGCAGCAGCTTGTCCCAGTCTTCCCGCAGCTTGCCGTCGGTCTCGCGCAGTTCGCGCATGACCTTGCAGGCGTGCATCACGGTCGTGTGGTCGCGCCCCGCGAAGGCATCGCCGATTTCCGGCAGGCTGTGCTCGGTGAGTTCCTTGGACAGGGCCATCGCCATCTGCCGCGGCCGCGCCAGGGAGCGCGTCCGCCGCTTCGACAAAAGGTCCGCCATGCGCAGCTGGTAGTAGTCTGCCACCGTTTTCTGGATATTGCTGATGGACACCGCCTGCTGCTGCGCCCGCAGCAAATCACGCAGCGTTTCCTGGGCGAATTCGGCGGTGATCGGCTTGGCCATGAAGTTCGAGCGCGCCGCCAGCGTGTTCAGGGCGCCCTCGAGGTCGCGCACGTTCGAACGCATGCGCTTGGCGATCAGGTAGGCCACGTCGTCGGGCAGCTTCACCCCGCGCTCCACCGCCTTGGCGGTGATGATGGCCGCCCGGGTTTCGAAGTCCGGCGGCTCGATCGCCACCGACAGGCCCCAGGTGAGGCGCGTCTTGAGCCGCGTCTCGAGGTTTTCCACTTCGCGCGGGTAGCGGTCGCAGGTCAGGATGATCTGCTGCTTGCCGTCGAACAGCGCGTTGAAGGTGTGGAAGAACTCTTCCTGGGTGGTGTTCTTGCCGGCGAAGAACTGGATGTCGTCGATCAGCAGCGCGTCCACCTGCTGGAACTGGCGCTTGAACTGGTCCATCGACTTCTCCTGCAGCGACTTCATCATCGCGCTGAAGAACTGTTCCGAACGCAGGTAAAGCACCTTCATGCCCGGGTTGTTCTGCCGCATCAGGTTGCCGGCGGCGTACATCAGGTGCGTCTTGCCCAGGCCCGAACCGCCGTAAAGCAGCAGCGGGTTGTAGGCCTTGCCCGGGTTCTGCGCCACCTGCAGGGCCGCCGCGCGGCCCAGCTGGTTGCTGCGGCCCTCGACGAAGTTGTCGAAGGTGTAATGGCTGTCGAGGTTGCCGGCGAACGCCACGGGCGCCGCGAGGCTGCCGGTGCGGCTGGCGCTCACCGGCCCGGCGGCCGCGGCCGCCGTGTCGACACGCTTGATCGAGCCCACTTCCAGCGCCACCGGGGCAGGGCCACCGACGTAATGCGCCATCAGCTCGCGGATGCGGGCCAGGTAATGCTCACGCACGCGGTCCACCACGAAGGCGTTGGGCGCGTACAGGGTCAAGCCGTCGGCGCCGGCCTGCGCCTGCAGGGGGCGGAGCCAGGCGTGTATTTCTTCGGCCGGCAGTTCGGCTTCCAGTCGTTCCAGGCAGCGGGGCCAGGCAGCATCCATGTTCAAGCGAAAGTCCGGGGAGCAGCGGCGCCAGGGCGCAGCTGTGGATAAGTGGTCGGGGCGTGAAGCATAGCGCCGCCGGCTCCGGGCCGCCACGCGCATCTGGCTTGACGGACCGCCCGGGAAGCCGCTATAGTCCACGGTCTTTTCCGCCCCAAAATCAATCGAGTGCCATCATGGCGACCAAGCGCACGTACCAGCCCAGCAACCTCAAGCGTAAGCGTGACCACGGTTTCCGTGCCCGCATGAAGACCGCCGACGGCCGCAAGATCCTGTCGCGTCGTCGTGCCAAGGGTCGCTCCCGCCTGGCAGTCTGACGTGTTGCCGCCGGTTCCCCGGCGGCGACCCAGCGGGCCGTGACCACGATCCCGCCCGCCAGGCCCCATTCGTTCCCCCCCAGCGCGCGTCTGCACGCTTCCGCCGAGTACCAGGCGGTGTTCAAGGGGGCGAAGCGGCTGAGCAGTCCACACCTGCGATTGCATGCCCACGTCCGGGCCGAGGCCACCGAGCCACGGCTCGGCGTCACCGTGTCCAAGAAAGTGGACAAGCGCGCCGTCGGCCGCAACCGCATCAAGCGCATCGCCCGGGAATTCTTCCGGCACGAGAAAGCCAGCCTGCCGCCCGGTGATTACGTGCTGCTGGTGCAGCCCGGCGCCAAACTCCTGAGCAACGAAGAGATCCGCGGGCAGCTGGTGCCGCTGTTCGAGCGCGCACGGTCGTTGAAGCCCGCGCCCCCGCCCGGCACAATGCCGGCCTCCCCCGGCGCGTCCGAACGCCCCGCCTCCGATTCCTGACCGAGACCTTGTGCCCGGCCCCCGGCCCCACGCCGGCGCCAGCAGCCTGCCCATGAACCAGACCCGCTCGTTCCTCCTGATTGCCTGGCTTGCCGTCGCCTTCCTGCTGTTCCTCGAGTGGAACAAGGCCCCGGTGGCGCTGGATCCCGCCACGACTGCCGCGACCGCCGCACCGGCGGCCTCGGCAGCGGCACCGGCCGCCACGGCCGCCATCCCGTCCGGCGCCGCGGTTCCGGACGCCAGCGCCATTCCCTCGGCCGCCGCCATCCCCGGCACCGTGGACCCGGCCGCCGCCCTGCCCACGGCTGCCGCAGCGCCCGCCGCCGCCCCGCTGACCATCACCACCGACGTGCTGCGCCTGCAGCTCGATCCGCGTGGCGGCAGCCTGGTGGGCGCCGAACTGCTGGCCTACCCGGTCAACAAGGACCAGCCCGACATCAAGGTGAAGCTGCTCGACAGCGACCCGCGCCACTTCTCGGTCGCGCAGTCGGGCCTGGTGGCCGTGGCCGGCAGCGCCGGCACCGCGCCCAGCCATGAGGCGGTGTTCCGCCCGGAAGACGGCCGCGGCGACTACCGCCTGGCCGATGGCGCCACCCAGCTGGAAGTGCCGCTGATCTGGACCGATGCCAGCAGCGGCCTCACCGTGCGCAAGACCTACGTCTTCACCCGCGGCTCGTACGCCATCGCCCAGCGCCTGGAAATCCGCAACGACGGCACCGCGCCCTGGCGCGGCGCCGCCTACGAGCAGCTGCTGCGTTCGCCGCCGCCGCCGACCCCGCGCACCTCCGGCCTGACCAACCCCGAGGCCTACAGCTTCGTCGGCGCGGCCTGGTACAGCCCCACCGAGAAGTTCGAGAAGTTCAAGGTCGCCGAGATCTTCGAGGACGGCCCGCAGTCGCGCGACGTCACCGGCGGCTGGATCTCCATGCTGCAGCACCACTTCGTGCTGGCCTGGGTGCCCAACAAGAATGAAGCGCAGAGCTTCTCCCTGGCCGCGCTCGACGGCAGCACCCGCTACCTGGTGCGCGGCGTCAGCGGCCAGATCGAAGTCGGCCCCGGCCTGTCGGTCACCCGCGAGTCCACGCTGTGGGTGGGCCCGAAGCTGCAGGGCCAGCTCGAGGCGATCGCGCCGGGCCTCAAGCTCACGCTCGACTACGGCATCTTCACTTTCCTCGCGCAGCCGATGTTCGACTACGTGCTCAAGCCGCTGCACGACCTCACCGGCAACTGGGGCTGGGCGATCATCCTGACGGTGCTGATCATCAAGCTGCTGCTGTACCCGCTGTCGGCCAAGCAGTACGAGAGCTTCGCCAAGATGCGCGCCATCCAGCCGCGCATCGAAGCGCTCAAGGAGCGCTACGGCGAGGACAAGCAGAAGTTCCAGATGGCGATGATGGAGCTGTACAAGAAGGAGAAGGTGAACCCGGCCGCCGGCTGCCTGCCGATCCTGATCACCATCCCGATCTTCATCGCGCTCTACTGGATGCTGCTCGAGAGCGTCGAGATGCGCCAGGCGCCGTGGATCGGCTGGATCCAGAACCTCACCGCGCCCGATCCGTACTTCATCCTGCCGGCCATCAACCTGGCGGTGATGTACCTGACCCAGAAGATGACGCCGACGCCGGGCATGGACCCGATGCAGAAGAAGATCATGACCTTCATGCCGCTGGTGTTCGGCGTGATGATGGCCTTCTTCCCGTCGGGCCTGGTGCTGTACTGGTGCACCAACGGCATCCTGGGCCTGGCCCAGCAGTACGTCATCGGCAAGCGCCACGGCGACAAGGCGGTCGTCGCCGACGCCAAGTAAGCGCGGCGATCCGCCCGCGAAGGCCCGCCCTGGTGGCGGGCCTTCGCATTTCTGCGACCATGCCCCCATGAGCCCACGCGACACCATTGCCGCGATTGCGACGGCCGCCGGCGCCGCCGGCGTCGGCATCGTGCGCCTGAGTGGCCCCGGCTGCCGCGCCATCGGCGCGACTCTGCTCGGCCGGCCGCCCGAGCCGCGTTACGCGCACTACCTTCGTTTCCGCGACGCCGACCGCTCGCTCATCGACGACGGCCTGTTGATCTTCTTCCCCGGCCCGCAGTCGTACACGGGCGAAGACGTGCTGGAGCTGCAGGGCCACGGCAGCCCGGTGCTGCTGGGCCAACTGCTGCGCCGGTGCCTGGCGCTGGGCGCGCGCCCGGCGCGCCCGGGCGAGTTCACCGAACGCGCGTTCCTGGAAGGTCGCCTGGACCTGGCGCAGGCCGAAGCCGTGGCCGACCTCATCAGCGCCGGCAGCGAAGCCGCCGCGCGCGCCGCGCGCCGTTCGCTCGAGGGCGAATTCTCGCGCCGCGTCGACGCCACGCTCGAAGGCCTCACCGCGCTGCGGGTGTGGATCGAGGCCGCGCTCGACTTCCCCGACGAAGAAATCGATTTCCTCGCCGTACCCGAACTGGGCCAGCGCCTGCAGGCGGTCGCCAACGACCTGGCGAAACTCCGCGCCGACGCCGAGCGCGGCAAGCGCCTGGTGGACGGCCTGCACGTGGTGATCGCGGGTGCGCCCAACGTCGGCAAGTCGTCGCTGCTCAATGCGCTGGCGGGCGAGGAGCGCGCCATCGTCACCGACATCGCCGGCACCACCCGCGACCTGCTGCGCGAAAACGTCCGGCTCGACGGCGTCGCGCTCACGCTGGTGGACACGGCGGGACTGCGCGAAAGCGCCGAGCCCGTGGAGCGCGAGGGCATCCGCCGCGCGCACGGCGAACTGGCCAAGGCCGACCTGGTGCTGGCCGTGCTCGACGACAGCCGGCCCGGGCTGCCGATGCCCGAGATCGACGTGGCGGCGCCGGTGCTGTGGCTGCACAACAAGGCCGACCTCACCGGGCAACCGCCGCACGCCGAGGACCGGGCCGACGGCCGCCACCTCTGGCTGTCGGTGCAGACCGGCGAAGGCCTCGATGCGCTGCGTGCCGCGCTGCGCAGCGCCGCCGGCGTGGGCGAGGGTGGCGAGGGTGGCTTCAGCGCCCGCGCCCGCCACCTCGACGCACTGGCGCGCACGGCCGCGGCGCTGGAGCGGGCCGCGGCCCAGCTTTACCGCGGCGCGGGCGAACTGGCCGCCGAAGAGCTGCGCCAGGCCCAGGACGCGCTGGGCGAAATCACCGGCCGGGTGGACGCCGACGCGCTGCTGGGCCGCATCTTTGGCGACTTCTGCATCGGCAAGTAGCTGGCGCAAGGCCGGCGTGGTTTCCAGGCGACGCCGCCGCGTCGTGCCCGGCGGCTGCGGTGCCCAGGCCCGGCCCGGCCCCAAAGCGTCGGGTTCTGTGCGCCACATCAAGCTTCGAGACGCACCACGCTTGACAAAGCGGCCAAACTCTTATGTGCTGAACGTCATGATTTGGTGATTTTTTCAGGGGAATGACATGAAAGCTGCAACCTCCTCCACCCCCCGCGCCCTGCGCTGGGGCATTGCCCTGGCCCTGGGCCTGACCCTGGCGGCCTGTTCCAAGGACGAGCCCGCCACGGCCGAGCCCGCAGCGACCGCGCCCGCCGAGGCCGCCGGTCCCAGCGCCGAGGAGCTCGCGGCCCAGCAGGCGGCCGAAGCCGCCAAGGCCGCCCTGGCCAACCTCAGCGTCGACGAGCTGCGCTCGCGCGGCAGCCAGGCCCTGCGCGAACAGCGCCTGTACGCCCCCGCCGGCGACAGCGCGATGGAGTACTACCTGGCCCTGCGCGACAAGAGCGAAAAGCCCGACGCCTCGGCCGAAAGCGCCCTGATCGACCTGATGCCCTACGCCATCATCGCCGCCGAGCAGGCCATTGGCCGCGAGGACTTCGCCGAAGCCGAGCGCCTGCGTGCCCTGATCGCCAAGACCGACGCCCAGGCGCCCGCCCTGCCCCGCATCACCGATGCCATCGCCAAGGGCCAGGCCGGCGCCGCCGACCGCGTGGCCCAGGAAGCCGCGCGCGAAGAGCAGCGCATCCGTGACGCCGAGGCCGCCGCCCAGCGTGCCGCTGCCGAGGCCGCTGCCGCTGCCGCCGCGCCCACGCCCGCCCCGGTCGCTGCCCAGCCGACGCCCGCGCCGGTGACCACGCCGCCGCCGGCCGCCGCC
>JAPLSJ010000026.1 GCA_026398695.1 Arenimonas sp. | reverse complement strand
GTGCTGAGCGTCGAAGGCCGCAGCTTCCCCGTCGAAGTCCGCTACCGCCCCGGCGACGAGGCCGAAGCCTCGTCCGAAGCCACGTCCGAAGCCACGTACCAGGTACATTTTTCCGGAGACGGACGCGGCAGTGGCCGGAAGCCCGCCCGGAAAAATGTACCTGGTACGCCATCTCCGCCGTCGATGGCCGAGGCCATCGTGGCGGCGGCCGACGAGATCACGCGCGAAGACCCCCAGGGCGACGTGCTGGTCTTCCTGCCCGGCGAACGCGAGATCCGCGACGCCCACGCCGCGCTCAACCGCCGCAAGTACCGCTCCACGGAAGTGATCCCGCTGTACGCGCGGCTGTCGGTGCGCGACCAGGACAAGGTGTTCAACCCCGGCCCGGGCCGGCGCATCGTGCTGGCCACCAACGTCGCGGAAACCTCGCTGACCGTGCCGCGCATCCGCTACGTCATCGACCCCGGTTCGGCGCGCGTAAAGCGCTACAGCCCGCGCGGCAAGCTCGACCGCCTGCACATCGAACCCGTGAGCCAGGCCAGCGCCGACCAGCGCAAGGGACGCTGCGGCCGCATTTCCTCGGGCATCTGCTACCGCCTGTATTCCGAGGACGACTTCAACGCGCGGCCGCGCTACACCGATCCGGAAATCCTGCGCGCCTCGCTGGCCGGCGTCATCCTGCGCATGCTCACGCTGGGCCTGGGGCGTGTGGAGGATTTCCCCTTCATCGATCCGCCCGATCCGCGTGCGATCGCCGATGGCTGGCAGACGCTCACCGAGCTGGGCGCCGTGGACGCCGAGCGCCGCCTCACGCCGATCGGCCGCCAGATGTCGCGCCTGCCGGTGGACGTGAAGCTGGCGCGCATGCTGGTGGCCGCGCATGGCCACGGCTGCCTGGCCGAAATGACGGTGATCACCTCGTTCCTGGGCATCCAGGACCCGCGTGAGCGCCCGGCCGACGCGCGCGAAAAGGCCGACAACGCCCACGCCGAATTCGCCGACCCGAACTCCGAGTTCGTCGGCATCCTGAACCTGTGGGCCGCGTACCGCACCGCGCACGAGGACCTCACGCAGTCGAAGCTGCGCGACTGGTGCGAGCGCCGCTTCCTGGGCTTCCTGCGCATGCGCGAATGGCGCGAGCTGCACCGCCAGCTTTTGCTGTCGTGCGAAGAAGTCGGCTGGGACCCCACCCTCGGAGCCACGTACCAGGTACATTTTTCCGGGCAAGGTCTCGGCACCGGCCAGGACCCCGGCCGGAAAAATGTACCTGGTACGCCATCTCCGCCTTCGAAACAGCAAGCCGCCGCCAACGCCGCGCTGCACCGCGCCCTCATCGCCGGCCTGCCCGCGCAGATCGGCCACCGCACCGAGAAGGGTGGCTACGACGCGCCGCGCCAGCGCAAGTTCCAGCTCTTCCCCGGTTCGTCGCTGGCCAAGCTGCCGCCTGCGTGGGTGCTGGTGGCCACGCTGATCGACACCGCGAAGGTGTGGGGCATGATGGCCGCGCGCATCGAGCCCGACTGGGTGATCGCCGAACTCGACCACCTGCTGGCGCGCAAGCACTTCGACCCGCACTGGTCGCGCTCGCAGGGCCGGGTGATCGGCAGCGAGCAGATCAGCCTGTTCGGCCTGGTGCTGGCGCCGAAGAAGCCGGTGCACTACGGCGGCCTGTATCCGGCCGAGGCGCGCGAGATCTTCGTGCGCCAGGGCCTGGTGCCCGGCGAAGTGGACACCCGCAGCCCGTTCCTCAAGCGCAACCTCGCCACGCTGGAAAAGGCGCGCGAAGAGGAAGCCAAGCTGCGCCGCGCCGGCCTGGTGGCCGACGACGACTGGCAGGCGCGCTGGTACCTCGACCGCCTGCCGCCGGAGACCAACAGCGTGGCCGCGCTCGACAGCGGCTACGCCAAGGCCCCGCCCGAACAAAAGCGCGCGCTGGAGTGGTCGCTCGCCGACCTGCTGCCGGGCGAGGGCAGCGAGGCCGAGCGTTTCCCCAAGTTCTTCCCGCTGGGCGACACCCGCCTGGCGCTGCACTACCGCTTCGAGCCCGGCCACGCCGAGGACGGCGTCACCCTGGACGTGCCGCTGCACCTGCTCAAGGCGCTGGACGCTGCGCGCCTGGGCTGGCTGGTGCCGGGCCTGGTGGAGGAAAAGGCCACCGCGCTGATCCGCGGCCTGCCCAAGGCCCTGCGCCGCAACTACGTGCCGGCGCCCGACTTCGCGCGCGCGTTCGCCGAAGCCTTCCCCAAGGCCGAGGCCGACAGCCTGCCCGGCACGCTGGCGCGATTCCTCACCAAGGCCACCGGTTCGCCGGTGACGGCACTGGATTTCGACGAAGCCGCGCTCGACCCGCACCTGCGCATCAACCTCCGGCTGGCCGAACGCGACGGCCGCGTGCTGGCGCTGTCGCGCGACCTGGATGAATTGCGGCGCCGCTTCGGCGAGCAGGCCGAGCGCGCCTTCGCCGAACGCGCCGGCGAAGACCTCGCGCGCGAGGGGCTGCTGAAATTCCCTGACCTGCCCGTCCCGGTGCAGGTGGCCGGCGCCGCCGGCGTGCCCGCCTATCCGGCGCTGGTGGACCAGGGCGAATCGGTGGCGCTGAGCGTATTCGCCGACCCCGCCGAAGCCGCGCGCGAACACGACGCCGGCGTTCGCCGCCTGGCGTCCCTCGCGCTGGCGGACAAGCTGCGGCAGGCCCGCAAGCAGCTGCCGGTGCTGCCCAAGCTGGCGCTGCTCTACGCCGCCATCGAAGGCTTCACATCGTCAGCCGGCGCCACGCCGGCGCACGAGCACCTGCGCACCGACCTGGCGCAGGCGGCGCTCAACGCCGTGCTCGCGCCGTCGTTCACGCAGGTGCGCACCGCCGCGGCGTTCCAGCAGCACGTGGACGAAGCCGGACGCCGGCTGTTCGCCGAGTCGATGGCGCGCCTGCAGCTGGCCGAAGCCATCCTGGGGCTGGTGGCGGACATCAAGCCACGGCTTGAGTCGAAGCTGCTGGGCTGGGCCAGCGGCAACCTGGACGACCTCAAGGCGCAGCTGGCGGGCCTGGTGCCGCCGGGCTTCCTGCGCGACACGCCGGCCGATGTGCTGGCCGAGTACCCGCGCTACCTCAAGGCGCTGTCGCTGCGCGCCGACCGCGCCCTGCGCGACCCCGTGCGCGACCAGGCCCGCATGCTCGAGCTCAAGCCGTTTACCGACGCACTGGCCGGCGCACGCCGGAGCGGCCGGATCATGGATCCGGCCTGGCAGGCGTTGCGATGGGACCTGGAGGAACTGCGCGTTTCAATGTTCGCGCAGGAGCTCGGTACGCGTCGCCAGGTGTCGGCCAAGCGCCTGGCGCGCCAGTTGGAAGGCCTTACTTGATGCGCCTGACGCCGGCGCGCGCGTTGTAGCCCTCGACGCGCAGGAACCAGGAATTCAGCAGGCCCTTCTCGATGGTGATCTTCGGATCCTGCATCGAAACGCTGAAACGCGACGTGCCGCTGGTGACTTCCCAAACCTGGCCGTTGGCGAGCGTGAAGCGGTCGCCCGCACCCTTCCAGCCCCTGAAGGGGCCGGGAATGGTCGACACCAGATCGGAGCTGTCACCGCCGCGACCTTCGAAGCCGCGCATGTCCTGGGCGGGCTTTGCGGCGACGGTGCTCGCCGTCTTGCCGGCCAGCCAGGCGTTGAGTGCGGCCAGCTCCTCGGGCGTGAGCTTCTCCAGGCCCGCCGCCTTGAACTCGGCGTAGGTCATGCGCTCTTCGAGCGTTGAGAACGACTGGGCGATGGCGTTGCCGCCGACCAGGGTGAAGACAACCAGGGCAACAAGGATCAATCGACGCATGGCGGGCATTCCGGACTGGTTAAACTGGCCAGTATTCGTGTGCGAGTCTACATCCCCGGGGAACGAAGGCGCCACTTGATGCCCAACACCGCGCCACCGCGCCTGGCCCATTGGCTGCCCGCCCACGGGCCCGCCACGCCCCTGCTGTCGCACCTGGCCGCCGCGGCCGCCGAGCTGCCGGCCTGCGAACCGGAAAGGATGGCCGTCCGGGTGCTGGCCGCGCTGCAGCCGCTGCGCGCGGACCCGGAAGTGCTGGCCGCCGCCGCGCTGCACCTGTGGCCCGGCCTGCGCGCGGCCCTGCCGGCCGAGGTCCTGGCCGGGTCGCCTCGGCTGGCGCCGCTGCTCGACGGCCTGGCCGCGTCCGGGCAGGTCAGCGCGCTGCACCACCAGCGCCAGGGCAAGGGCAGCGCCGAGGGGCTGCGCCGCCTGCTGCTGGCCCTGGTGCGCGACCTGCGCGCGGTGCTGGTGCTGCTGGCGGTGCAGCTGGTGCGGCTGCGCGAGGCCGCCAGCCTGCCGGCCGACGAACGCCGGGCCCTGGCCGAACTCACCGCCGACATCCATGCCCCGCTGGCCAACCGCCTGGGTATCTGGCAGCTCAAGTGGGAGCTCGAGGACCTCGCTTTCCGCTGGCTGCAGCCCGAAACCTACCAGCGCATCGCCCGCCTGCTGGACGAAAAGCGCGCCGACCGCGAGCGCGTGATCGAACAGGCCATGCAGCGCATCCGCGAAGCCCTGGCCGAGGCCGGCATCACCGCCGAGGTGGCCGGGCGCCCCAAGCACATCTACAGCATCTGGAAGAAGATGCAGCGCAAGGGCGTGCCCTTCAGCGAGCTCTACGACATCCGCGCCGTGCGCGTGCTGGTGGACGACATCCCGGCCTGCTATTCGGTGCTGGGCCTGGTGCACCAGCTGTTCCCGTCGATCCCTTCGGAGTTCGACGACTACATCGCCCATCCCAAGGGCAACGACTACCGTTCGCTGCACACCGCGGTGATCGGGCCGGGCGGCCAGACGCTGGAAGTGCAGATCCGCACCCACCAGATGCACGAGCACGCCGAGCTGGGCGTGGCCGCGCACTGGCGCTACAAGGAGGGCGGCGGCGCCGACGCCAGCTTCGAGCGCAAGGTGGCGTGGATGCGCCAGCTGCTCGAGGCCCGCGACGAGGGCGAGGACGCGCTGATGGCCGGCTTCTCCACCGAACTGGTGGAAGACCGCGTCTACGTGCTCACCCCGCGCGGTGAAGTGGTGGACCTGCCGCGCGACGGCACCGTGCTCGACTTCGCCTACGCCGTGCACACCGAGGTGGGGCACCGCTGCCGCGGCGCCAAGGTCAACGGCCGCATCGTGCCGCTCGACCACAGGCCGGCCACCGGCGACCGCATCGAAATCCTCACCGCCAAGACGTCCGAGCCGCGCCGCGACTGGCTGCTGGCCAGCAACGGGTTCCTGGCCACCGGCCGTGCGCGCGACAAGGTGCGCGCCTGGTTCCATCGCATCGACCGCGCCCGCAACGTGCAGGCCGGCCGCGAGCTGCTGGAAAAGGAGCTGCGCAAGGTGGCGCTGCTGCACGCCGACCTGGCGCCGGTGCTGGCGAAATTCCGCTTCGAAACGATCGACGACCTGCACCTGGCCATCGCCCTGGGCGACCTTGGCCCGAGCCAGGTCAGCCGCACGCTGCACGACCACGCGCAGGCGGTGAAGGCGCCAACCGAGGCGGCATCGATGGTGTCGCGGCGACCGCACGCGCCGCCGTCGAAGGCGCCGTTCACGGTGGAGGGCGTGGGCAACCTGCTCAGCCAGATCGCGCGCTGCTGCCAGCCGGTGCCGGGTGACGACATCGTCGGCTACCTCACGCGCGGCCGCGGCGTCAGCATCCACCGCGCCACGTGCCCGAGCGCGCTGCGGCTGCTGGCGCGCGAGCCCGACCGCCGGCTGCCGGTGGAGTGGGGGCGCAAGAATGCCTCGAGTTACGAAGTGGACATCACCCTGCGCGCGTTCGACCGCAAGTGGCTGCTCAAGGACCTCACCAACGTGATCGCGCAGATGGGCGTGAACATCCTGGGCGTGCAGTCGCGCGTGGACGAAGGGCAGGGCATCGCCGAGCTGCGGCTGGCGGTGCGGGTCGCGGATTTCGGCCAGCTCAGCGACCTGCTGGGGCGCCTGGGCGCGGTGCCGGGCGTGCAGGAAGCGCGCCGGATCAGCTGAGCGGCGCCGGCCGGCGTTCAGGCGGCGCTGGTATCCTCGCCGCCATGACGCAACGACGCACCGACCCCGGCGGCACGCCCGGCCTGGGGCCGATCGACCACATCGACCTGGCCCGCCCCGCGCGCCGGCCCGTTCCCGCCGCTGCGCCGCGCCGCGCCTGGCCGTGGGTGCCGGCGCTGGTGGTGCTGGCGGTGCTCGCCGGGCTGGCCCTGCTGCTGGGCCAGTGGCGCGAGCAGATCGGCGAGCGGCTGGTGCCCGATTCCGCCATCAACGTGCAGATCGAACAGGCGCAGCAGGCGCTGGACCGCGGCGACCTCAGCAACGCCGACGGCAGCGGCGCGCGCGAGCGCTTCCAGGCCGTGCTGGCCCGCGACCCCGACCACCTCGCGGCGCGCGCCGGCATGGCCGCCGTGCGCGACGCCGCACTGGCGCAGGCCCGCGCCGCGATCGCCAGGGGCGACGGCGGCACCGCCCGTGCTCGCATCGACATGGCGCGCGGCATGGCCGCGCCGGCCTCGGAGCTGCAGCGGCTGGAACAGGACCTGCAGCGCATCGAAACCACCGGCGCCGACGTCGCCGACCGCCTCGAGCGCGCACGCACGGCGCAGGCGCAAGGCCGGCTGGAACAGGTGCCCGATGGCGCACTGGCGCTTTACCTGGAAGTGCTGCAGCTGCAGCCCGACAACGCGATCGCCCTGGGCGGCCGCGGTGAAATCCTGTCCGGCCTGGTCGTGCAGGCGCGGCAGGCGCTCGCCCGCGGCGAACTCGAACAGGCCGAGGCGCTGGCCGCGCGCGTGGTCGAGGCCGACCCCAGCCACCTGGAATTGCCCAGCCTGAAGGCCGGGCTGGGCGAAGCGCAGCAGCAGCGCCAGCGGGAACGCGAGGCCGCGCTGGCCCACGCCACCGGTGAGCTGCGGGCGGGACGCCTGGAAGCCGCGGCAACGGCGTTCCAGGCGCTGCTGGCCGCGGACCCCGCGTCTGCGCCGGCGCGCCAGGGGCTCGACGCAACGGCCGCGGCAATGGCGGTGCGAGCGGGCCGCGAGGCCGCCGATTTCGAGTTCGCCGCCGCCGAGGCCTCGCTGCAGCGCGCGCGCGAATGGCAGCCGGCATCACCCGCGATCGCCGCCGCCGAGCGCCGGCTGGCGCAGGCGCGCGCGGCCCAGGGCCAGCTGCCCGCCGCCAATCCCGAGCGCCTGGCGGGCCTGATCGAACAGTCCCGCGCGGCGATGCGCCAGGGCGACCTGATCGAACCGCCGGGCGCCTCCGCCTGGGACTTCCTGCGCCAGGCCTCGTCCCTCGCACCGGGCGCGCCCGAAGTGCGCGCCGCCCTGGCCGAATACGATCGCCGCGCGCTGGCCTGTTTCGAAGACGAACTGGCGGGCAACCGCCTGTCGCGCGCGCAGTCGTGCCTGGACGCCCGCGCGGCGCGCGACGCCGGCAGCGCCGGCCTGGCGGCGGACCGACGGCGGCTGGCGGATCGCTGGCTCGCGTTCGCCGACGAGCGACTGGGCGCCAACGAACTCGCGCTGGCGCGCCGCGCGCTGGCGTCGGCGCAGGCGCTGGACCCGGCGCATCCGGGCCTGGTGGCCATGGCCGAGCGGCTGGCGCGCGCCGGCGGCTAGCGTTCGGGCAGCGACGCCAGCAGCGTGTGCAGGGTCGCGCGCACCGCGGCCGGCGAGAAGTGGCGGCGGGTGTTTTCCAGGCCGCCTTCGGCCAGTTTTTCCCAGAGGGCGCGGTCTTCGTGCAGCCGCACCACGGCCGCCGCGAACGCTTCGGTGTCGTCCGCCACCAGGACGTCCACGCCGTCCACCAGGTGCATGCCTTCCACCGCGCACAGCGTGGCCACCATGGGCTGGCCGTGCGCCAGGCTCTGGTTCACCTTGCCCTTCACGCCCGCGCCGTAGCGCAGCGGCGCCACGCCCACGCGCGTGCCTTCCAGCAGCGGCGTGAGGTCGGGCACGAAGCCATGCAGCTGCACGCCGGGCAGCTCGCCCAGCGCCACCACGTCGGGCGGCGCGTCGGCGCCCACCAGGTGCAGCACCGCGCCGGGCAGGCGGGCGCGCACCTGCGGCAGGATGTCGCGCGCCATCCACACCGCCGCGTCCACGTTCGGCGGGTGGCGGTAGCCGCCCACGAACAGCAGGTCGCGGCGTTCGGCCCAGGGTTTTCCCGGCCCGTGCACGTCGTGGATGTTCGACACCACGTCCACCTTCGCGTCGGGCAGTTCCCTGGCCAGCAGCGTCTGTTCGGCGCCGCTGACCACCCAGGTGGTGTCGCACTGCGCCATCAGCCCCAGTTCGATGCGGCGCGTGCGCGCGGCCTTGCGCAACTGCGCGGCGTCGCCGCTCATTTCGGCCTCGCGCAGCTCGCGCAGGTGGTGCAGGTCCACCGTGTCGAACACCACGTGGGCCTGGGGTGCGTGCGTGCGCAGCAGCGGCAGCGCCGGCGACAGCACGTAGTGGCGGCTGCCCACCACCAGGTCGAAGCGCGCGCCGTGCCGCGCCAGCCAGGTCGGCACGTCGGCGAGGAAGGGATGCCACCAGGCCTCCACGCCGATCTGCTGCAGGGCCTGCGTGTAGGCGCCGTCGTGCGCGCGGTTCTCGGCGAAGAACACCACCGAGCAGCCTTCGTCTCGCAGGGCACGCATCAGGGCCAGCATGCGCACCGAGCCCGAATCGCGGTCGGGCGTCGGCGTGCAGGCGTCCATCACCAGCACGCGGTGCCGGCGGCCGCGCTCGCTGGCCACCTCCGGGTCGCTGCCGGCGGGCTGGTGCGTGTCGGCCAGCACCTGGCGCCAGCGCTCCAGGAACTTCTTGTGGTTGCTGACCTGGTAGGCCTTCACGCCGCTGGCCAGGTCGGTGCCCGAGCTGATGCCCTCGTGGTGCACCACCACCGACGCGGGCTGGTAGCGCACCTTCAGGCCCCCGGCGCGGATGCGCATCGCCAGGTCGGTGTCTTCGTAGTAGGCCGGCGCGTAGTGGCTGTCGAAACCGCCCAGCCCCAGGAACAGGTCGCGGCGCAGCGCGATCGACGCGCCCGAGCAGTAGTCCACCTCGCGCACGAAGTTGAAGCGCGGGTGCGACGGGTCCTCGAAGCGGCCGTAGTTCCAGCCCGAGCCGTCGGCGAAGACGATGCCGCCCGCTTCCTGCAGGCGCCCGTCGGGGTAGACCAGCTTGCTGCCCGCCAGCCCCGTGTCGGGATGGCGCACGAAGGTGTCCAGCAGTGCGTCCAGCCAGCCGGGCGAGACGGTGGTGTCGTTGTTGAGGAACACCACGTACTCGCCGGTCGCCAGCTCGGCGCCCGCGTTGCAGGCGCCGATGAAACCCAGGTTCTGCGGATTGCGGTGGTAGCGCAGGCCCGGGATGCTCGGCAGCACGCGCGAGGAGGCGTCGGTGGACGCGTCGTCCACCACGATCACTTCGAAGGCGGTGGTGTCGCCGCAGTCGCTCAGGGCGCGCAGGCAGGCCAGCGTGTAGTGCAGCTGGTTGTAGACCGGGACGATGATGCTGGCGCGCGGCGCCTTGGGCCTGGGCAGCCGCAGCGCGCTGTCGGTGCTTTCGACCTGCGGCGCGGGCGGCGCCGGGGCCGGGTCGTGGTTGCGGCTGCGCATGGCCAGGAAGCGGCGCCATGTTTCCGCCACGCCGCGGCTGCGCAGGCTTGCCAGCCCGCGCGCTGCGAGCTGGCTGGCGTGGCGCACGTGGTAGGCGTTGGCCAGCCCGAGGTTGCGCAGCCAGCGGCCGGTGCGCCTGGGCAGCGCGGTGGCGCGCCAGGCCAGGCTGCCGCGCAGGGCCGCCAGCAGCGCCTGGGCCTCGTCGCGCTGGCGCACGGCCACGTCGCGCTGGCGGGCCAGGTCGTTGCTGTCGCGCTGGTAGTAGCCGTGGGCCTCGGCCAGCTGGTGGTCGAGCTGGTGGAGGTAGTCCTCCAGCCGCGCGCTGGCGCTTTGCGCCTCGGCCAGGTCGTGCTCGAGGCGCGTGCGCACGTCGAGCATCTGCTGCTCCATGCGTGCCGGCGCCTCGGCCAGCCGGGCTATTTCGCGGCTGCTTTCAACCTCGCGGTGCTGGGCCTGCGCCAGCTGGCGCTGCAGGTCGTGCGCCCAGTCGGCGCGGCGGTCGAGTTCGGCCCACGCCTCGGCCAGTTCGGCTTCGAGGCGGGTGGCTTGCTGCCGCAGGCGCGCGGCGTCGGCCTGCACGCCCAGGCTGGCCAGCAGCGTGGGCGTGGCGGCGGCCAGCGCGAGCGGCGCCTCGGCGTGCGGCAGCACCGCGCGCCAGCCGGCGGCCATGGCCTCCAGCGTGGTTTGCGTCGGCGCCGGCAGGGCCGCCACCGCGGCGATCTCGTCGCGATGCGCGGCCAGGTGCGCCAGCATGCGGTTCACGGCATCCGGCGTGGCTTCGACTACCCAGCCGCCGCCGCTGGCCAGCAGGCGCTCGGCCGGTGCGCCGGGCGACGCGCACAGCACCGGCAGGCGCAGCGCCAGCATTTCCGACAGCGTGTAGCTGAAGGTTTCCGGCACCGTGGACGGCAGCAGCACCAGGTCGGGCGCGAGTTTGGCGATCCACTGCGGCAGTTCGTCGCGCGCGTATTCGCGATGCACCGTCACCGATGGCTTGCCCTCGAAGCGCGCGCCGGCGTTGCCGCTGCCCAACAGCAGCAGTTCGACGCCGGCCGGCAGCGTGGCCAGCATCGGCGCCAGCAGCCGCTCGCCCTTGCCGCCTTGCAGCCGGCCCGGCACCAGCACGCGCAGCGGCTGCGCGACGCTACGCGGCGATGCGTTGCCGGGCACCGCGGCGATCGGCGCGAGGCCGTGCGGCACCACGCGCCACGGGCGCGCCGCCAGGGCGGGTGCGATGCCGCACAGCCGGCGACGTGCGAATTCACTCGGCGCCACGAGGGTGGCGTTGGCATCGGCCACCGCGGCGATGAAGGCCTCGCGCAGCGTCCACCACTGTTCGGCACCGGCGCCCGCCAGTACGAAGCCGGGGCCGGCCTGGGCCAGGCCCTGCGCCAGCGCCGGCACGTCGAAGGGTTGCGTCGCCGGGTCGCGCGCATCGTGCAGCAGCGGCCAGGCCGGGTAGTTGTCATGCACGCACACCGCGGTGGGCAGGCCGGTGCGCAGCACGTCCAGCGAATGGCCGATCAGCGACGACACCAGCATCGAACCCACGCCCCATTCGGCGATGACCGTGGCCAGGATGTCCGCGACTTCCGGCGACTGCAGCGCCGTGGTGCCGATCGGGTTGGCCAGCGTCCAGGTGCGCACGGGCGGGGCGTCCAGGTCCAGGTGCAGGTGCAGGCGGCGGCCGTAGGGCTGGCGATGTTCGTCGCCGCGCGCCACCAGCAGCAGGTGCTGGCGCCCGTGGTCGGCTGCGGCGAGGTCGCGCGCGAAGCGCTCCACGCCGCCGCTCCAGTCGTGCAGCACGTGCAGCAGCGCCGGCGTCGCGGCGGCCGGCATGGCCGTGGCCACCGCCGCGGCGATGCGCGCGTGCAGGTTGGCCAGCGGCAGCGGCAGCTCGCCCTCGCGCGGCGCCAGCGCGGGGCCGGCGTAGACGCAGGGCAGCAGGGCGCAGCGCAGCGTGGCGGCATCGTCGCGCCTGGCCACGGCGGCGGCACGCCACAGCGAACAAACGCCCGACCACTCCCCGTGCGCGAAGCTGGCGTGCTCGGCCAGGCCCCAGGCCAGGGCGTGGCGGGTGCCGGTGTCGGCCGAGTCCGGGAACAGGGGCCAAGCGCCGTCCAGTGGCGACAGCACGTCCCACTGGCCGCTTGCCCACGCCGAAGCCATCGAACGCCAGGAGCCCGGCGGCAGTGCCGCATCCGCGCGCATCAGCAGCACGTCGCGGCCAGGGAACTGCGAGGTCGCGCGCGCCAGGGCCGATGCCGGGCCGTCGGCCATGCCCGCCACCCGCGGCATTCCTTCCGGCACGCCCACGGCCGGCCCGCCGGACGCGAGGGCGTCGGCAGTCCACAGGCTCAGGACCGGAAGAGGGTGGGCATCCATGCGCGTTGTTCAGTCTCGGGTAGGGGTGCGGGCGCGGCTGCCTGATAGACTCGCCACACCTTCGGATTATCCATGTCCGTGCATCGTAGCGCTCCCCCCCGAAAACCTGGCACCGATTCCGTTCGCCCACGCTGGCGGCGATGGCTGCTGCGTGGCGCCCTGGTGGCGCTGGCGCTGCTGGTGGTGGTGGGCCTGCCGGTGCTGTGGGTGCTCGACAAGCAGGTGCGCGCGGAGTTCGACCAGCTTGCCTGGCAGGTGCCCACGCGCGTCTACGCCCGCCCGCTGCTGCTCAAGCCAGGCCTGAGGCTGGATGCCGCGACCCTCGAACTGGAGCTGGCCTCGGCCGGCTACCGCAAGGATGGTGGCGGCGACGTGCCCGGCACCTACCTGCGCGACGGCGGCCGTTTCCGCATCGGCACCCGCGCCTTCACCGACCTCGACGGCCCGGTGCCGGCCAGCAAGCTCGAGGTGGTGCTGTCCGGCGGCAAGGTTTCGTCGGTGGCCGACCGCGTTGCCGGCAAGCTCGCTTCGGCCCGCATCGACCCCGCGCGCATCGCCACGCTCTATGGCGGCAACGTGCAGGAAGAGCGCCGCCTGGTGCAGCTCACCGAGGTGCCGCCGCTGCTGGTGATGGGCCTGCAGGCCGTGGAAGACCGCAACTTCAAGCACCACCACGGCATCGACCCCTGGGGCGTGATGCGCGCGATGTGGGTGAACGTGCGCGAGGGCGAACTCGAGCAGGGCGCCAGCACGCTCACCCAGCAGCTGGTGCGCAGCCTGTTCCTCACGCGCGAGAAGCGCTTCACCCGCAAGCTCAATGAAGCCGCGTATTCGGTGATCATCGAGGCGCGCTACGACAAGCGCCGCATCCTCGAGGCCTACCTCAACCAGGTCTACCTGGGCCAGCAGGGCAACCAGTCGGTGCACGGCGTGGCCGCGGCGTCGGAATTCTGGTTCGGGCGCGAGCTGGCCAGCCTGCGCACGGAAGACATGGCGCTGCTGGTGGGCATGATCCAGGGCCCGTCCATCTACGAGCCGCGGCGCAAGCCCGAAGCCGCCAAGACGCGCCGCGACCTGGTGCTGTCGGTGTGGCAGGAGCTCGAGCTGATCGACGCCGCCGAAGCCACGCGAGCCAAGGCCGCGCCGCTGGGCGTGAGCGCGAAGCCCGGCGTGGCCAGCAACCGCAACCCCGCCTTCATGGACCTGGTGCGCCGCCAGCTGGCGCGCGACTATCCGGCCGACGCCCTGCGCGGCGCCGGCCTGAGCGTGCTCACCACGCTGTCGCCGTCGGCGCAGCTGCTGTCGGAAAAAGCCGTCAGCGGCACGCTCGCGCAGGTGCAGCGCAAGGACGGCCCGGCCCTGCAGTCGGGCATGGTGGTGACCGACGCGCACACCGGCGAGGTGCTGGCGATGGTGGGCAACCGCGCCACCGACCAGCCCGGCTTCAACCGTGCGCTCGAGGCGCAGCGGCCGGTCGGTTCGCTGCTCAAGCCGATGGTCTACCTGCTGGCGCTGGCCCAGCCCGACCGCTGGTCGCTGGCCACCCAGGTGGACGATGCGCCGTTGAACATCACGCTGCCCAACGGCAAGGCCTGGCGCCCGGAAAATTCCGACGGCCGCAGCCATGGCCGCGTGAGCCTGGGCGATGCGCTGGCGCAGTCGTACAACCAGGCCACGGTGCGCGTGGGCATGGACGTGGGCCCCGAGCGCCTGGCCGAGCTGCTCAAGGTGCTGGCGGGCCTGCGCGCGCCGGCCAATCCGTCGCTGATCCTGGGCTCGGTGGACCTGAGCCCGTTCGCGATGGCGCAGGTCTACCAGTTCCTCGCGTCGGGCGGCGAGATCCAGCCGCTGCGCGCGGTGCGCGGCGTGCTCGATCCCAAGGGCAAGGCGGTGAGCCGCTACGATTTCAGCGCCGAGCCGGCCAAGGAAGGCGACGCCATCGCCGCCCGCCTGGTGTCGCTGGAGCTGCAGGACGCGGTGTCGCGCGGCACCGGGCGCTCGCTGCTGTCGGCGGGCCTGGGCCCGCTGCGCGTGGCCGGCAAGACCGGCACCAGCAACGACAGCCGCGACAGCTGGTTCGCCGGCTACACCGGCGACCACCTGGCGGTGGTCTGGGTGGGCAACGACCAGAACGAACCCACGGGGCTGTACGGTTCCACCGGCGCCATGCGCGTGTGGTCGGCGCTGTTCACCAAGCTGCCCAGTGCGCCGCTCAACGTCGGCAGCGCGGGGCTGGAATATGGCTGGGTGGATGCGGCCACGTTCGCCACCACCGAGGAAAACTGCGAGGGCGCGCGCCAGTACGCCTTCGTCGCGGGCTACCTGCCGCCCGAACATGTGAGCTGCGTCGAACGCAGCTGGCTGGACTGGTTCCGCTTCGGCGGCGAGGATGGCCGGGAACGGCGCGAAGACGAGGACACCGAACAATGAAGCTTTTGATGGTGGGTGCGATGGCCCTGCTCCTGGTGGCCTGCAGCGGCGGTTCGCCGCCGGCCGGCAAGGGCCGTGCGTCCGCCAGGCCCGACGTGGCCACGCAGGTGGCGGCCGTGCGCGCCGCCGGCGTCAATGGCAACGAACTGGAAGTGCAGCCGCTGCGCGACCCCCAGGTCGAGGACCTGCGCGTGCAGGCCGAGGCGCAGGAGGCGCGGCGCGAATTGAAGAAGGCAAACGCCACGCTCGACCGCGCGCTGGTGCTGAGCCCGGGTGATCCGGACCTGCTGCAGTGGAAGGCCGAGCTGGCGCTGCTGGGCCGCGCCTGGGTGGCCGCCGAGCAGCTGGCCAACGATTCGTTCCAGAAGGGTCCGAAGCTGGGCGGCCTGTGCCGCCGCAACTGGACCACGATCGCCTATGCCCGCCAGGGCCGCGGCGATGCCGCCGGCGCCACGGTGGCGCGCGGCCAGGTGGCCTCCTGCACGGTGGCGCCGCCGGTCCGCATGTAAGTGGACGACCTGGCCGATCGAACCCGCGCGGCGCTCGCCGAAGGCGGGCCGCTGGACGTCGGCCTGGAAGGCTATTCACCGCGCGCCGCGCAGGCGCAGCTGGCCGAGGCGATCGCCGAGGCGATGGACGCGAAGTCCACCCTGGTGGCCGAA
The DNA here is from genome assembly GCA_026398695.1 of Arenimonas sp. GTDB lineage: Bacteria > Pseudomonadota > Gammaproteobacteria > Xanthomonadales > Xanthomonadaceae > Arenimonas. The sequence continues at coordinate 26,673 of JAPLSJ010000026.1, read as the reverse complement.
GCGGGCACCGGCACCGGCAAGACCTATGCCTACCTGGTGCCCGCGCTGCTGTCCGGGCAGCGCGTGATCATCTCCACCGGCACGCGTGCGCTGCAGGACCAGCTCTACCACCGCGACCTGCCGCGCGTGCGCGAGGCGCTGGGCGCGGGCCTGCGCACGGCCCTGCTCAAGGGCCGCGCCAATTATCTTTGCCAGTACCGCATGGAGCAGGCCAAGGGCGAGAAGTTTGCGTCCCGCGACGTCTCGGCGCAGTTCCAGCGCGTGGTGGCGTGGTCGGGACGGACGATGCGCGGCGACCTGGCCGAGCTGGCCGACCTGCCCGAGGATTCCCCGCTGTGGCCGATGGTCACGTCCACGGCGGAAAACTGCCTGGGCGGCGAGTGCCCGTTCTGGAGCGAGTGCTTCGTGGCCAAGGCGCGCCAGCAGGCGCAGGCCGCCGACCTGGTGGTGGTGAACCACCACCTGCTGCTGGCCGACCTGGCGATCAAGCAGGAGGGCTTCGGTGAAATCCTGCCCGGCGCCGCCGCCTTCGTGCTCGACGAGGCGCACCAGCTGCCCGAGCTGGCCGCGCAGTTCTTCGGCGAAGGCCTGGGCTCGCGCCAGCTGATGGACGTCGCGCGCGACAGCCTGGCCGAGTGCAAGAACGTCACCGCGTCGCTGGCCAGCGTGATGGCGCCCGCCCGCAACCTCGAACACGCGATGCGCGAGCTGCGCCTGGCGATGGAGCCGCTGCCGCAGCGCGCGGCGCAGTCGCGGATGCTGGCGCATGCACCCGCCGTGGCCGCGCTCGACCTTCTCGAACACGCGCTGGTGGAACTCGCCCGCGGCCTCGCGCCCCTGGCCGACGCCTCGCCCGGCTTCGGCACCTGCGCCAACCGCGCCGCCGACCTCGTCCACCGCCTCCGCACCTGGCGCGAAAAACCGGGGTCAGAGCCCGATTTCGACCCGCAGGCCGATGACGATGCCAGGATGCCGCCGTCGAAATCGGGCTCTGACCCCGGTTTTTCGGTGCGGTGGTATGAGTTGACGCAGCGGGGGTTCGTGCTGCAGCGCACGCCGCTGGATGTGTCGGGGCCGCTGCGCCGCTATCGCGAGCAGAGCCGCGCCGCGTGGATCTTCACCTCGGCCACGCTGGCGGTGGCGGGCGACTTCACGCACATCTCCAAGCGCCTGGGCCTGGACGAACCGCGCGAGCTGCTGCAGCCCAGCCCCTTCGACTGGCCGAACCAGGCGCTGTGTTACCTGCCGCGCGGCCTGCCCGAGCCCAACAGCCGCGACTACCTGGGCGCGATGCTCGACGCCGTGTGGCCCGTGCTGGAAGCCTCGAAGGGCCGCGCCTTCCTGCTGTTCACCTCGCACCGCGCGCTGCGCGAAGCCGCCGAGCAGCTGCGCGACTGCCCCTGGCCGCTGTTCGTGCAGGGCACCGCGCCGCGCAACACGCTGCTCGAACAGTTCCGCGCCTCGGGCAACGGCGTGCTGCTGGGCGCCGCCAGCTTCTGGGAAGGCGTGGACGTGGCCGGCGAAGCGCTGAGCGTGGTGGTGATCGACCGCCTGCCGTTCGCCGCGCCCGACGACCCGGTGCTGGAAGCCAAGCTCGACGCCGTGCGCCGCGAGGGCGGCAATCCCTTCCGCGACGAACAGCTGCCGCAGGCCGTGATCGCCCTCAAGCAGGGCGTGGGCCGCCTGATCCGCAGCCACCTCGACCGCGGCGTGCTGGTGCTGTGCGACCCGCGCCTGCTGGGCAAATCCTACGGCCGCCTGTTCCTGGACAGCCTGCCGCCGTTCCCGCGCACGCGCATGATCGAGGACGTGCAGGACTTCTTTGCGACACAATCACCGCCTGCCCACGCCCTCCAGGACGACCCGCCATGACCGCGCCGCGCGTGAAGCTGCTGGCCATCGAAACCAGCACCGAAGCCTGCTCGGTGGCGGTGTACGTGGACGGCGAAGTGGTTGCGCGCCACGAGCTGGCGCCGCGCCGGCACACCCAGCTGGTGCTGCCCTGGGCCGACGAACTGCTGGCGCAGGCGGGCCTGCGCAAGTCGCAGCTCGACGCCATCGCCGTGGGCCGCGGTCCGGGCGCCTTCACCGGCGTTCGCCTGGCCATCGCCCTGGTGCAGGGCCTGGCGCTGGCGCTCGACCGTCCGGTGCTGCCGGTGTCCACGCTGGCCGTGCTGGCCCGGCCGGCGCCGGGCGACCGCGTGCTGGCGGCCATCGACGCGCGCATGGGCGAGGTTTACCTGGGTGAGTTCGTCCGCGATGCCGAAGGCCGCGTGCTGGCCGTGGGCCCTGAAATCATCGTCGCACCCGCATCGGCGCCGCGGCCATCACAGCCCGCGTTCGGCGTGGGCACGGGCTTTTCCGCCGAATCGGGCGCACTGGTGGCGCGCCTGGGCGACGCGCTGGCGGGCTTCGACGCCGCCGCGCTGCCGCACGCGGCCGACCTCGCCTGGCTCGCGGCCGAGGCTTTCGCCCGCGGCGAAGCCTTGGCGCCCGACCAGCTCGAACCGGCCTACCTGCGCGACAAGGTCGCGCTCACGCTGGTCGAACAAGGCAAGGCCTGAGGCCAGCGCGGCCACATGGCGGTAGGCGGGCGTCGCAAGGCCCCGCATAATACGGCGGCATTCCCGGGAGCGACCTGATGGCCGAAGCCGTCCGCCACGACAAGACCGCGCGCCAGCTGCGCATGCTGTCGGACGCGCTCGACGCCGGCCGCCTGGGCCCGGTGCGCCGCCTCGTGAACACGCTGTCGCCGGCCGAGATCGGCAACCTGCTCGAGTCCCTGCCCGCCGCCAAGCGCAACATCGTCTGGGGCCTGGTCGATCCCGAGGACGACGGCGAGGTGCTGGTGCACGTCGGCGACGACGTGCGCGAGAGCCTGCTGGCCGAGATGGACCCGGACGAAATCATCGCCGCGGTCGAAGACCTCGACATCGACGACCTGGCCGAACTGGCCGAAGACCTCCCCGACACGGTGATCGAGGAAGTCCTGAAGTCGATGGACCGCGAGAACCGCGAGCGCCTCGAACAGGTCCTGAGCTACGGCGAAGACACCGCCGGCCGCCTGATGAACCCGGACGTCATCACGGTGCGCACCGACGTCACCGTGGACGTGGTGCTGCGCTACCTGCGCCTGCGCGGCGAGATCCCCGAGCACACCGACCACCTGTTCGTGGTCAGCCGCCGGCACCAGTACCTGGGCCGCGTGGCCATTGCGTCGCTGCTGATCCACGACGCGTCCACGCCCATCAACGAACTGATCGACGACGAGCAGCCCGCCATCCCGGTGGACACGCCCGACACCGAAGTGGCCACCCAGTTCTCCGACCACGACTGGATCTCGGCGCCCGTGGTGGATGAAAACAACATCCTGCTCGGCCGCATCACCATCGACGACGTGGTGGACATCATCCGCGCCCAGGCCGAGCACCAGGCGCTCAGCGCCGCCGGCGTGGACGAGGACGAGGACCTGTTCAGCCCCGTGGTGCGCGCGTTCCGGCGCCGCGTGGTGTGGCTGGGCATCAACCTGGCCACGGCCTTCCTGGCCTCCAGCGTGGTGGGCCAGTTCCAGGGCACCATCGACCAGCTGGTGGCGCTGGCCGTGCTGATGCCCATCGTGGCCGGCATGGGCGGCAACGCCGGCACCCAGGTGCTGGCGCTGATGGTGCGCGGCCTGGCGCTGGGCCAGGTGGGCGCGTCGAACGCCAATGCGCTGCTGTGGAAGGAAGCGCGCGTGGCGCTGATGAACGGCCTGCTGATCGGCGGCACCGTCGGCCTGGCCACGTGGCTGTGGTTCGGCGACTGGCAGCTGGCGCTGGTGATCTTCGCGGCGCTGGTCATCAACCTGATGTCGGCGGCGATGGCCGGCGTGCTGGTGCCGCTGACGCTCAAGCGCATGCGCATGGACCCGGCCCTGGCCGGCGGCGTCATCCTCACCACGGTCACCGACGTGATGGGCTTCTTCTCGTTCCTGGGCCTGGCCACGCTGGTCCTGCTGCGCTGACATGCCGCCGGCCATCCTGCATCGGATCGCCCGGCTGCCCAATGCGTGGCTGCTGTTTTCGCTGATCGTGCTGGTGGTGGTGTATCCGTTCCTGGAGCCGTTCGCAGGCGGCCGCGCGGCCATCGCCGTGTTCGACCTGGTGGTGCTGCTGCTGGCCCTGCGCGCCGCCCGCGCCAGCGGCCCCGAGGCGCGCATCGGCTATGTGCTGGTGTGGCCGGCCATTGCGCTGCACATCGGCGCCGCCTTCTTCCCCAACGCCTGGATGCTGCCGGCCAACTTCGCCACCCAGGCGCTGTTCCATGCCTACGTGGTGGTGTGCCTGCTGCGCTACATGCTCAGCGACGAGGTGATGACGCTCGACGAGCTGTTCGCCGCCGCCGGCCTGTACGTGCTCATGGCGTTCGTGTTCGCCTACCTGTACGCGCTGGTGGAGACCTTCGCGCCGGGCTCGTTCTACATCAATCCGTCGAACAATCCCGACGGGACCACGGGCTGGTGGGAGCTGCTGTATTTCAGCTTCACCTGCCTGAGCAGCGTGGGCTTCGGCGAGATCACGCCGGTGAGCAACCATGCCCGGTCGCTGGTGATGATCCAGCAGATGCTGGGCGTGCTCTACATCGCCCTGGTGATCTCGCGCCTGGTCGCCCTGCAGGCCGCCCGCAGCCGCAGCTGAAAGGAAAACATACCAGGTACATTTTCGTGGAGCGCCTGGCCAAGCCCGGACGCCGCATGAAAATGTACCTGGTATGTTTTCCTTTCAGTGGTTGCGGGTGGTGGCGTAGTGGGCCAGGCCGCGCAGGGCCTGCAGCCAGGGGCTGTCGGGCAGGCCGTCCAGGGCGCGGTCGGCGAGGGCGGCGTAGTGGGCCGCGCGCTGCTGGCTGTAGCCGATGCCGCCGGTGTGGCCGATGGCGGCCAGCACTTCGGGCATGGCCGAGGCGTCGCCGGCTTCGACGATTTCGCGCAGGCGCGCGCGCACGGCGTCGCTGCTGTGCGCCATGGCGTGGATCAGGGGCAGGGTGGCCTTGCCCTCGGCCAGGTCGTCGCCCAGGTTCTTGCCCAGGGTGGCGGCGTCGGCGGTGTAGTCCAGCACGTCGTCGGCGATCTGGAAGGCCAGGCCCAGGTTCATGCCGTAGTCGTGCAGGCGCTGCTGCACCGCCTCGCTGGTGCCGGCCTGCAGCGCGCCCAGGCGCGTGGCGGCGGCGAACAGCACCGCGGTCTTGCGCTCGATCACGCGCAGGTAGGTGGCTTCGTCGGTGTCGGGGTTGTGCACGTGCAGCAGCTGCAGCACCTCGCCCTCGGCGATCTGGTTGGTGGTGTCGGCCAGCACGCGCATCACCGGCATCGAGTCCAGTTCCACCATCAGCTGGAAGCTGCGTGAGTACAGGAAATCGCCCACCAGCACGCTGGGCGCATTGCCCCACAGCGCGTTGGCGGTCTTGCGGCCGCGGCGCAGGTCCGATTCGTCCACCACGTCGTCGTGCAGCAGGGTGGAGGTGTGGATGAACTCGACGATGGCGGCCAGCTGGTGCGGCGCCGTGCCCGTGTTGCCCAGCGCGCGCGCCGCCAGCACCACCAGCATCGGCCGCAGGCGTTTGCCGCCGGCGGCGATGATGTGCTCGGAAATCTGGTTGATCAGCACGACATCCGAGGCCAGCCGGCTTCGGATGAGCTGGTTCACGGCCTCCATCTCGGCGGCGGCGAGCGACTGGATTTCGGCGATGCCGGGCAGGCGGGCGGCTTGGGGCTGGGCTGACATGGGGTGATTATAGCGGCCAGTCCATGCGGCAGGCCGGCCATCGGCGGCCCCCGGGCGCCCATCGGGTGGGGCTCTGAGCCCCCGACCGGGGTTTTCCCGACCCCCGGGGCCGGACTCGCCCGGGCCGGGGTGGCTATAATCGGCCTCTCGCGCAAACGTCCAGCAAAAGGAAGTCCCATGGCCCGCGGCATCAACAAAGTGATCCTGGTCGGAAACCTCGGCAACGACCCCGAGGTGCGCTACAGCCAGTCCGGCAGCGCCATCACCACCCTTTCCGTGGCCACCTCGGAAAGCTGGAAGGACAAGGACGGCAACCAGCAGGAACGCACCGAGTGGCACCGCGTGAAGGCCTTCGGCCGCCTGGCCGAGATCATGGGCGAATACCTCAAGAAGGGCCGCCAGGTCTACATCGAAGGTTCGCTGCGCACCGAGAAGTACACCGACAAGAACGGCGTCGAGAAATACTCCACCGACATCATCGCCGACGAGATGCAGATGCTCGGCGGCATGCCGGGCGAAGGCGGTGGCGGTGGCCAGCGCGGCGGCGGCGAGCGCAGCGAGCGCCCGGCGCGTCCGTCCGGCGGCGGTGGTGGTGGCGGCGGCGATCGCGGCGGCCCGCGCGGCGGCGGCGGTGGCGACTACGGTTCGCGCTCCGGCGGCGGCTCGTCCGCGCCCCCGTCGCGCAACGACGACCCGTTCCCGGACGACGACATCCCGTTCTGATCGCGGTGCCTCCCGTTCGCGTCTTCCCCCCAGCGCAGCTGGCACCGGGCACCTCATCAGGAGCGGCAATGCAGACTTGGCTTGTCACCGGCGGTGCCGGTTTCATAGGCGGCAATTTCGTGCTCGACGCCGTGCGTCGCGGCGTCAAGGTGGTGAACCTTGACGCCCTGACCTACGCCGGCAACCTCGACACGCTGTCCACCCTCGAGGGCAATCCCGCGCACGTGTTCGTGCACGGCGACATCGGCGACAGCGCGCTGGTGGCGAAGCTGCTGGCCGAGCACCGGCCGTCGGCGGTGGTGAATTTCGCGGCCGAAAGCCACGTCGATCGTTCGATCGACGGCCCGGCCGCGTTCGTGCAGACCAACGTGGTCGGCACCCTGGCCCTGCTCGAGTGCGCCCGCGACTACTGGCGCGCGCTGGAGGGCGAGGCCAAGGCGGCGTTCCGCTTCCTGCACGTCTCCACCGACGAGGTGTACGGCTCGCTGGGCGACACCGGCAAGTTCACCGAAACCACGCCGTTCGCGCCCAATTCGCCCTACTCGGCGTCCAAGGCCGCGTCCGACCACCTGGTGCGCGCCTTCCACCACACCTACGGGCTGCCGGTGCTCACCACCAACTGCTCGAACAACTACGGGCCGTACCAGTTCCCGGAAAAGCTGGTGCCGCTGATCATCCAGAAGGCCGCGGCCGGTGATCCGCTGCCCGTCTACGGCGACGGCCGCAACGTGCGCGACTGGCTGTACGTCACCGACCACTGCGCGGCCATCCGCCGCGTGCTGGAGGCCGGGCGCGTGGGCGAAACCTACAACGTCGGCGGCGACGCCGAGCGCGAGAACATCCACGTGGTGAAGACCATCTGCGCCCTGCTCGACGCCCGCATGCCGCGCGCCGACGGCCAGCCGCGCGAGTCCCAGATCACCTACGTGAAGGACCGCCCGGGCCACGACCGCCGCTACGCCATCGACGCCGGCAAGATCCAGTCCGAGCTGGGCTGGCAGCCCACGGTCAGCTTCGAGCAGGGCATCGCCGCCACGGTGGACTGGTACCTCGCCAACCGCGACTGGGTCGGCCGCGTGCTGGACGGAAGCTATCGCCTCGAGCGCATCGGACAGGAGTCCTGACATGGCACGCAAGGGAATCGTTCTCGCCGGTGGTTCTGGCACCCGGCTTTACCCGATCACGCAGTCGGTGAGCAAGCAGCTGCTGCCCGTGTACGACAAGCCGATGATCTATTACCCGCTCAGCGTGCTGATGCTGGCCGGCATCCGCGAAGTGCTGATCATCAACACCCCGCACGAGCAGGAGCTGTTCAAGCGCCTGCTGGGCGACGGCTCGCAGTGGGGCATGGACATCCAGTACGCCGCGCAGCCCAGCCCCGACGGGCTGGCGCAGGCCTTCCTGATCGGCCGCGAATTCCTGGCCGGCCAGCCCAGCTGCCTGGTGCTGGGCGACAACATCTTCCACGGCACCGGCCTGACCGACCTGCTGCAGCGGGCCAACGCCCGCGACACCGGCGCCACCGTGTTCGGCTACTGGGTGCGCGACCCGGAGCGCTACGGCGTCGCCGACTTCGACGCCAGCGGCAAGGTGGTCGGCCTGGAGGAAAAACCGGCGCAGCCCAAGTCCAACTACGCGGTGACGGGCCTGTATTTCTACGACGGCCGCGCCAGCGACTTCGCCGCCTCGCTCAAGCCCTCGCACCGCGGCGAACTGGAAATCACCGACCTCAACCGCTGCTACCTCGACCAGGGCGACCTCCACCTGGAGCAGCTGGGCCGCGGCTACGCCTGGCTCGACACGGGCACGCACCAGTCGCTGCTGGAAGCGTCCAACTTCATCGAGACCATCGAGGCCCGCCAGGGCCTGCGCGTGTGCTGCCCCGAGGAAATCGCCTGGGGCAACGGCTGGATCAGCGACGCCCAGCTGCAGGAGCTGGCCAAGCCGCTCGCCAAGAACGGCTACGGCCAGTACCTGATGTCGCTGGTGTCGCGCGGGGTGGTCAGGTGAAAGTGGTCGCCACCGATCTGCCGGGCTGCGTGATCGTCGAGCCCGCGGTGTTCGGCGACGCCCGCGGCTTCTTCTACGAGGGCTGGAACAAGGCGCGCTTCGCCGAACACGGCCTGGCGCCGGAGTTCGTGCAGAGCAACGTCTCGGCCTCGTCGCGCGGCGTGCTGCGCGGCCTGCACTACCAGTGGCCCAACCCGCAGGGCAAGTACGTGAGCGTGCTCGAAGGCGAGGTGTACGACGTGGCGGTGGACATCCGCCGCGGCTCGCCCACGTTCGGCCGCTCCACGGCGGTGGTGCTGTCGGCGCAGAACAAGCGCCACCTCTGGATTCCCGAAGGCTTCGCCCATGGCTTCGTGGTGCTGTCCGAGCGCGCGCTCTTCAGCTACCTGGTCACCGCACCCTACGACCGCGCCGCCGACGCCGGCATCCGCTGGGACGACGCCAGCCTGGCCATCGACTGGCCGGTGAGCGCGCCGCTGCTGTCGGACAAGGACGCCGCCGCGCCCTTCCTGGCCGACGTGCCCGCCGACAGGCTGCCGGTCTACGCGGCATGAAGTTCCTGGTGATCGGCGGCAACGGCCAGGTCGGCCACGCGCTGCTGGACCGGCTGGCCCCGATGGGCGAGGTGGTGGCCACCACGCGCACCGGCCGGCTGCCCGACGGCCGCGCCTGCCTGGCGGCCGATGTCGCCGACACCGGGTCGCTCGCCGGGCTGGTGCAGCGGGCCGCGGCGGACGTGGTGATAAACGCCAGCGCCTACACCGCGGTGGACCGCGCCGAGGACGAGCCGGAACTCGCCCATCTCATCAATGCCGCGGCGCCGCGCGCCCTGGCGGCGGCCTGCGCGGCCGCAGGCGTGCCGCTGGTGCACTTTTCCACCGATTACGTGTTCGACGGCTCCGGCACGCGGCCTTACCGCGAAGACGACGCCGCCGCTCCGCTCGGCGTGTACGGCGCCAGCAAATGGGCCGGCGAACAGGCCGTGCGCGACAGCGGCGCGGCGCACAAGATCTTCCGCCTGTGCTGGGTGCACGGCCCGCGCGGCGCCAACTTCCTGCTGACGATGCTGCGGCTGGGGCGCGAGCGCGACCACCTGCGCGTGGTGGCCGACCAGGTTGGCGCGCCCACCTCGGCCCTGCGCATCGCCGACGGCGTGGCGCAGGCCCTGGCGGCCCAGCCCGGCCCCAGCGGCACCTGGCACCTGTCGGCCGAGGGTGAAACCAGCTGGCACGGTTTCGCCACGGCGATCTTCGAGGGCGCGGTGGAACGCGGCCTGCTGGCCCGGGCGCCGACCGTGGAGCCCATCACCACCGCCGGGTTCCCGACCAAGGCGCGGCGCCCGGCGTATTCACGCCTGGACACGTCCCGCTTCCAGCGCGACTTCGGCCTTCACATCGGTGACTGGCGCGAAGGCATGGATGAGGTGCTCGATACCCTTGCGGGCCTTCCGCGCGCCCCCTAATCTTCGGACTCCGGCCGGCACGGGCAAACGTGCCGCCGGCTGCAGCCATCCGCGCCCGGCGTCCTGCCGAGGCGATGCAAGCGACGGCACAGCGAGCACACTCCGGGGAGAGCAATGAAAACCGCAATCGTCTTGATCGGCCTCACGGCCGGTACCAGCATGGCCGCCGACTTGCCGCCGATCGAGGACTTCTTCCGTCCCTCGGCCTACAGCAGCGCGCAGATCTCGCCCGACGGCAAGTACCTGGGCATCATCGTCGACCGCGGCGACCAGGACGTGCTCACCATCCTCAATATGGAAGACCTGAGCATCCTCAAGGTCAACCAGCTGCCCGACGAAAAGAGCGTCGCCAGCTTCCGCTGGGTGGGCAACGACCGCGTGATGTTCAACGCCTCGCGCAAGTTCGGCGCCTTCGCCGCGCCGTTCAACACCGGCGAGTGGTACGCCGTGAACGCCGACGGCACCCAGGCGCGCCCGATCATCTTCCGCGGCACCCGCTCCGCCGCCGAGCGCAGCAAGACCGTCGGCAACGAACGTTTCTCGCTGGCCGATCCGATGGACGATGATCCGCGCATCGTGCTGATGGAAGTGAACTACCCGCGTTCCAAGGACGGCGCCGGCACCGAGATGGTGCAGGTGGACACCTTCACCGGTGCCCGCAAGTCGCTGGCGCGCGCCCCGCGCGAGAACTGCAGCCTGACCCTGGACGAGAAGAAGCAAACCCGCTTCGCGCTTTGCTTCGACACCGAGAATGCGCAGGGTGAGTACGACACCGTCACCGAGCTGTACCGGCGCGAAGACGACGGCACCTGGCAGTTGCTCAACAAGTCCGACGGCGGCGGCAAGGACCTCAACGTTCTGGGCACCGCCGATGACGGCACCATCTACGCCTTCCAGGACGACCGCAAGGTGCCCGCCGCGTTCGGCACCGTGGATCGCGCCACGGGTGAGTTCAAGAAGCTGTTCCAGGACAGCGTGACCGAGGTTTCGGGCTGGGTCAGTTCGCCGACCGACGACACGGTGCTGGCGGTGATGACCGAAGCCGGCGCCCCGCGCATCAACCTGGTGAACGAAGAACACCCCGACACCGAGCTTTATGCTTCGCTGGCCGGCGCCTTCCCGGGCCAGGTGGTCAACTTCTCCAGCTCCACCCGCGACGGCAAGCAGATCATCGTTTCGACCTACAGCGACAAGAACCCGGGCGAGCTCTACCTCTACGACCGGAGCACCGGCAAGGCCCGCTTCCTGCTCAAGGGCCGCGAGTGGGTGGATCCGGCGAAGTCGGCGAGCATCCGCTCGTTCAACTTCACTTCGCGCGACGGCCTGAAGATCCACGGCTACCTCACCATCCCGGCCGGTTCGGACGGCAAGAACCTGCCGCTGATCGTCAACCCGCACGGCGGCCCCATGGGCCCGCGCGACAACTGGCGCTACAACCCGGAAACCCAGCTGTTCGCCAGCCGCGGCTACGCGGTGCTGCAGGTGAACTTCCGCGGCTCGGGCGGCTTCGGCAAGGCCTTCCAGGACATGGCCTACGGCCAGTGGGCCACCGGCATCATGAACGACGTGATCGACGCCACGAAGTGGGCGATCAATGACGGCGTGGCCGATCCCGAGCGCATCTGCATCTACGGTGCCAGCTTCGGCGGCTACTCGGCCCTGATGGCGCCCGCCCGCGACCAGAGCCTGTTCAAGTGCGCCTTCGGCTACGTGGGCCTGTACGACGCGCAGATCCAGTTCAAGCTCAGCGACACCGGCGACCGCAACGACGGCATCCGCTACCTGCAGCGCGCCTTCGGCGCCACCCGCGCCGAGCAGGACGCGATGTCGCCGATCAACCACGTCGACAAGATCACCCTCCCGGTGTTCATGGCGGCCGGCGCCCGCGACGCGCGCTGCCCGCCCGAGCATTCCGAGAAGATGTTCGCGGCGCTGGAGCGGGCGGGCAACAAGCCCGAGGGCATGATCATCGCCTCGGGCGAGGGCCACGGCTATTACAAGCTGGAGAACAACGTCAACCTCTACACCCAGATGCTCGCCTTCTTCGGCCGCCACATCGGCGGCCAGGGCACGGTGGAGGTCGGCACGCCGGCGCAGGACAAGGCGGCGGGCGCGTCGCACTGACGCTCGCGCAAGATCGCGGAAAAGAAAACGGCGCCCTAGGGCGCCGTTTTTTTTGGCCGCTATGCAGCAGGGTTTCTCAGTCGCGCATCAGGCGCTTGAGCATCGGCGTGAGCACGAACATCAGCACGCCGGCCGCCAGGCCGATCCACATCATGTCCGAGAACACGCTGGAGTAGACCTGCAGCGAGCGCGCCACGTCGAAGCTGCCGTCGGCGTTGGGCTCGATCGAGGCCCAGGTGCCCATGCGGCCGGCGATGATTTCGCCGAAGGCCGAGAACAGGAACCACGCGCCCATCATCAGGCCGACCGCGCTCTTGATGGACAGCGACGTCACCGCCGACAGGCCGATCGGCGAGAGCACCATTTCGCCCAGCACCAGCACGGCGTAAGCCAGCACGAGCCACCAGATGCTGACCAGGCCGCTTTCGCCGGGGTTGCCCGCCGCGAAGGAGAGCACGCCGAACGCCAGGCCGCAGAACACCAGACCCCAGGCGAACTTGGCCGGGTAGCTCGGGTTCATGCCCTTCTTTTCGAGCTTGGGCCACAGCCAGGCGAAGGGCAGCGAGAACAGGATGACAAAGGCGGCGCCCAGGAAGGTGGTCTGCGGCGCGTTGAGCGTGACACCAAAGGTGGTGAGGTTCATCGCGCGGTCGGCCATGGCCACCCACGGTCCGTAGCTCTGCTCGTACAGGCCCCAGAACAGCGCGCTGATGGTGATCAGCACCATCAGCACGATCATCCGGCCCTTCTCCACGCGCGTGAGGTCGGTGAGCATCAGGCGGATGAACCAGATGAACAGCGCGGCGCCCATCACCACGGCCACCACCTCGGTCAGCGTGACTTCGTGGCCACCGGCCAGGGCGGTGAGCGGGGCGAAGGTGATGCGGGTCTGCAGCACCTGCCAGACGATCACGGCCGTCACCAGCCCGCCAAGGTAGATCACCCACTCTCGCGTCAGGCCCGCCAGCACCGGGGTGCGCAGCGCCACCGGGTCGGCCGGCTCGGCCTGGCCCAGCAGGTGCTTCTGGCCGTAGATGAACTGCACCAGGCCCAGCGCCATCATCACGCCCGACAGGCCGAAGCCGTAGCCCCAGCCGTACTTGACGCCCACGTAGCCCACCAGGAGCGACGACAGCGCGGCGCCAACGTTGATGCCCATGTAGAAGATGGTGAAGCCCGAATCGCGGCGCGGGTCGTTGTCGGGGTAGAGGCGGCCGACGATGGTGGAGATGTTGGGCTTCAGGAAGCCCACGCCCACGCCGATCAGCGCCAGGGAGAAGTACATCACCTGCAGCGCGAACGCGTCCGGCGTGGCCTGGCCCTGCAGACCCTGCGCGATGTCACCGGTGTAGGCCATGCCCAGCTGGCCCAGCACCAGCAGCAGGCCGCCGAACAGCACCGCCTTGCGCATGCCCAGGTAGCGGTCGGCCAGCAGGCCGCCCAGCAGCGGCAGCGCGTAGGCCAGGCCGGCGTAGGTGCCCAGCAGCAGGTAGCCGCTGGCGTCGTCGAACTTGTGGTGCTGGGTGAGGTAGAGGAACAGCAGCGCCTTCATGCCGTAGAAGGCGAAGCGCTCCCACATCTCGGTCATGAAGCAGACAAACAGGCCCTTGGGATGGCCGAAAAGCTGGGTGCCCGGGGCGGGCAGGGGAACGGTGTGGGTCACGGGGTGGCTCCGAGGCAGGACGGCCGAGTATAGCCACGGCCGCCCCAGACTTTGCGGCTGGCCGCCGGGGGCCTAACATGGGGATTGGTTTCCCTCGGTGCCCGCCATGACCCTGCGTCCCGTCCTGATCGCCCTGCTGCTGCCGGCCCTGTCCGGCGCCGCCTTCGCCGCCCCCCAGCCCTTCGATGCCCGCGCCCTGGTCACGCTCGACCGGGTGTCGTCGCCCACGCTCTCGCCCGACGGCCGCAAGCTGGTGGTGGCGGTGCGCGAGGCCGACTTCGAGGCCAACAAGGCCAGCACCGGCCTGTGGATCGAAGACCTGTTCGCGCGCGACGCCGCGCCGCCGGTGCGCTTCACGGCCGAAGGCTTCAACGTCAACAGCCCGGCCTTCTCGCCCGACGGCGCCAGCGTCTATTTCCTCAGCGCCAAGTCCGGTTCGCAGCAATTGTGGAAACAGGCCGTGGCCGGCGGCGACGCCGTGCAGGTCACGAATTACCCGCTGGACGTGGGCAGCTACAAGCTCGCGCCCGACGGCAAGTCGGTGGCCGTGAGCTTTGAAGTGTTCATCGACTGCACCGACCTGGCCTGCACGAAAGCGCGCCTGGACCAGAAGGCCGCCACCAAGGCCACCGGCCAGCTCTACAGCCAGCTGTTCGTGCGCCACTGGGACACTTGGGCCGACGGCCGCCGCAACCAGCTCTACGTCGCGCCGTTCGGCGACGACGGCCTGGCCGCCGGTGAACCCGTGCGCATCAGCACCGGCATCGACGGCGACGTGCCGTCCAAGCCCTTCGGCGACGCCAGCGAATACGCCTGGGCACCCGACGGCCAGTCGCTGGTGTTCAGCGTGCGCGTGGCCGGCCGCGAAGAGGCCTGGTCCACCAACTTCGACCTCTACCGTGGCTTCGTGCGCGCGCGCATGGCGCCGCGCAACCTCACCGCCGGCAACCCCGCCATGGACACCGGCCCCGAGTTCAGCGCCGACGGCAAGACGCTCTACTACCGCGCGATGAAGCGCCCCGGCTTCGAGGCCGACCGCCTTGCGCTGATGGCGATGGACCTGCGCAGCGGCAAGACCCGCGAAATCGCGCCGCAGTGGGACCGTTCGGCCGACGGCATCAAGCTCTCCGCCGACGGCAAGGCCATCTACACCCAGGCCTACGACGTGGGCACGCACCCGCTGTTCAAGGTGGACATCGCCACCGGCGCGGCCACCAAGGTGCTGGCCGGCGGCACCATCGGCGGCTTCGACCTGGTGCGCGACACGCTGGCCTACACCCGCGACAACCTCAAGTCGCCCGCGCAGGCCTTCGTGGCCCGCGCCGACGGCAGCGCCGAGCGGCAGATCACCCAGGCCAACGCCGACGTGCTGCCCAACCTGACCTTCGGCGACTACGAACAGTTCAGCTTCAAGGGCTGGAACGACGAAACCGTGCACGGCTACGTGGTCAAGCCGGTGGGCTACGAAGAGGGCAAGAAGTACCCGGTGGCCTTCCTGATCCACGGCGGCCCGCAGGGCAGCTTCGGCGACAACTTCCACTACCGCTGGAACCCGCAGACCTACGCCGGCGCCGGCTTCGCGGTGGTGATGATCGACTTCCACGGCTCCACCGGCTACGGCCAGGCCTTCACCGATTCGATCTCGCAGGACTGGGGCGGCAAGCCGCTGGAAGACCTGAAGAAGGGCTTCGCCGCCGCGCAGGAAAAATATTCCTTCCTCGACGGCCAGCGCGCCTGCGCCCTGGGCGGCAGCTACGGCGGCTACATGGTGGCCTGGATCGCCGGCAACTGGCCCGATGGCTTCAAGTGCCTGGTGAACCACGCCGGCGTGTTCGACACCCGCATCATGGGCACCAACACCGAAGAGCTGTGGTTCAGCGAGTGGGAAAACGGCGGCACGCCGGTGCAGGTGCCGGAGAACTACGAGAAGTTCAACCCGGCCAACCACGTCGGCAAGTGGAAGTCGCCGATGCTGGTCATCCACGGCCAGCTCGACTACCGCGTGCTGGTGGAACAGGGCCTGGCCAGCTTCAGCGCCGCGCAGCGCAACGGCGTCGAAAGCCAGCTGCTGTACTTCCCCGACGAAAACCACTGGATCCTCAAGCCGCAGAACAGCGTGCAGTGGCACGACACGGTGAACGCCTGGCTCAAGCGCTGGACCGCGGAGTGACACGACCGTGACTGCTGAAGTCGTCGACCTGGAGAAACTGCGCCGCAGCTGCGCGCAGTGCTCGCTGCACGTGCTGTGCCTGCCGGCCGCCATCGGCGGCACCGACCTGCAGCAGCTTGACGAGATCGTGCGCAACCGGCGGCCGCTGGAGCCGGGCGAAAGCCTGTTCCGCGCCGGCCATGCCCTCAGTTCGCTCTACGTGGCGCGCGAGGGTGCCTTCAAGACCATCGCCACCAACGAAGAGGGCGAGGCGCAGGTGATCGGCTTCCACCTGCCCGGCGAACTGATGGGGCTGGACGCGCTGGGCAGTGGCCACCACGCCTGCGACGCCGAGGCGCTCACCCGCGCCTCGGTCTGCGAGGTGCCGCTGGCGCAGCTGGAAAGCATCTGCGCCAAGCTGCCGGGCCTGCAGCACCAGCTGCTGCGCATCATCGGCCAGGGCATCAACCGCGACCAGGCGCACATGGAAATGCTGGGCCGCCGCCAGGCCGCCGAGCGCGTGGCGCTGTTCCTGCACGGCCTGTCGGAGCGCTACAGGCTGCTGGGCCGATCGGGCGAGATGTTCGTGCTGCCGATGAGCCGCGAGGACATCGCCAGCTTCCTGGGCATGGTGATCGAGACCGTCAGCCGCACGCTGACCAAGATGCAGGAAGACGGCGTGATCGCCGTGCGCGGGCGCCAGGTGACGGTGCTCGACGCCGCGCGCCTGGACGCGATGGTGCACGGCCCGGCGAAGCCGCCCGCGCCGGGCATGAAACATCGTATCTAGAGCGGGCCGCGGCTAGAGCGAGCGGCAGCCCAGCGCCACCAGCACGGCGTGCACCGCCGGCTGCTGCGCGATCCATGGGCCGGCCATCGTCACCATGCCCGCCAGGGCGATCAGCGCGGCGCCGGTGATCCGCCAGCCGCGGTGCCGGGCCAGGCCGGCCAGGCGTGCGCCGCTCCACGTCAGCGGCACCATCGTGGCCATCGTGCCCAGCCCGAAGGCCAGCATCAGCAGGCCGCCGTGCAGCGCGCTGGCTTCCAGCCAGGCCGCGGCCAGCACCGTCGTGGACAGTCCGCAGGGCAACCAGCCCCAGAACATTCCCAGCACCCACGGCCGCAGCGGGCCCGCCGCGGGCACCACGCGCGCCTGCAGCGGGCGGATGATCCGCCAGAAACCCGCGGCACCGCGCGACAGGAAGCCCAGCTGCCCCGGCCACACGATGCGGATGGCCGCCATCAGCAGCACCGCGCCCATCGCCACCCGCAGGCCGGTGGCCAGGCCGTCCGATCGCGCCAGCGTGAGCAGGCCGCCGCCGAATGCACCGACGATGACGCCGGCCAGGGTGTAGCCAAGCACGCGGCCGCCGTTGAGCGCGAACGCCGAGCCAAGCCCGGGCCGCGCCGCCGTGGCCGACAGGCCCGTGGCGATGCCGCCGCACATGGCCGCGCAGTGCAGCCCGCCCAGCAGGCCGGTCAGCAGCGCCGCCCCCAGCGTGAGCAGGTCGACCGGCATCAGGGGGCGTCGCGCTTTTCCGGCGGCGGGGCGGGGCGCTCGTCGTCGCCCAGGATGTCGAGCGAGGGCGTGTCCAGGTCGTCGAACTGGCCGCGCTTCACCGCCCACAGGAACGCCAGGATCGCCAGCACCAGCAGCGCCAGCGAGACGGGGATGAGGGCCAGCAGGATGTTCATTCGGTGTGTCCTTCGATACGGCCCAGGCGCAGCGCGTTCGCGGTGACCACCAGCGACGACATCGCCATGCCCAGCGCGGCCAGGCCCGGGGTCACCCAGCCCATCGCCGCGAACGGCAGCGCCACCAGATTGTAGGCCAGGGCCCAGCCGAGGTTCTGCCGGATGATGCGCTGGCTGCGCCGCGCCAGCACCACGGCCTGCGGCACCCGCATCAGCGACGAGCCGGTGAGCACCAGGTCGGCCGAACGGTGCGCCAGCGGCGCGCCGTCGGCCATGGCCATCGAGACGTTGGCACCGGCCAGCACCGGTGCATCGTTGATGCCGTCGCCCAGCATCAGCACGCGATGGCCGTCGGCCTGCAGCGCACGCACGGCCGCCAGCTTGTCTTCCGGCGACTGGCGCGCCTGGAAAGCGTCCACGCCGACGGCCTGGGCCACGGCCGCCACCGCGTCGGCGCCGTCGCCGCTGAGGATGCGCGGCGTGAGCCCGAGCGCGCGCAGCGCGGCGATGGCCTGGGCGGCGTCCGGGCGCACCGCGTCGGCGATGGTGAAGCGCGCGACGCCGCGCACGCCGTCGCCCAGCCACAGCGCGCCGTCGTCGGCGCCCTGCATCGCGAAGCCGGCCCGGCCCAGGCGCCAGGCGCGCCCGTCCACTTCGCCGGCGACGCCTTCGCCCGGGAACGCGCGCACGCGCTCGGCGGCGGGAATGTCGCGGCGTGCGAACGCCGCCGCAATCGGGTGGCCTGCGCCCTGTTCCAGCGCGGCCGCCACGGCCAGCCAGGGCGCGACGTCGCCGCCGTCGGTGGCCCGCGAGGCCACCAGCTGCGGGCGGCCCAGGGTGAGCGTGCCGGTCTTGTCGAGCAGCACCGTGTCTGCGCAAGCCAGGGACTCCAGCGCGTCGGCGCCCAGCGCCAGCACGCCCATGCGCGCCAGCGTGCCGTGCGCCGTGGCCAACGCCGCGGGCACCGCCAGCGACAGCGCGCAGGGGCAGCTGACCACCAGCACCGCCAGCGCCACTTCGAACGCGCGCTCGGGCTGCACTTGCCACCACACCGCGAACACCACCGCCGCCGCCACGAACAGCGCCGACACGAAGCGCGTGGCCACCGCATCGGCCAGGCGCGCCAAGCGCGGGCGCTGGGCCTGGGCTTTTTCCACCGCGCGGGTGAGCTGCGACAGCCGCGTGTCGCTGCCGATGCGCTGCACCCGCAGCCGCGCGGCCGATTCGCGGCAGACGCTGCCGGCGTAAAGGGCGTCGCCCGGCTGGCGCGCCACCGGCTCGGACTCACCGGTGAGCAGGGATTCGTCGAACGAGGCGGGGCCGTCGAGCAGTTCGCCGTCGGCGGGCACGACGTCACCGGCGGCCACTTCCACCACGTCGCCGATGGCCAGCGCGGCCACCGGCACCTGTTCGCGGCCGTTGGCGCCCACGCGCCAGGCCAGCGCCGGCTGCGCGCGCGCCAGCGTGTCCAGGCGCGCGCTGGCCTGGCGCCGCGCCATCTGTTCCAGGAAGCGCGCCGCCAGCAGGAACAGCACGAACATCACCGCCGCGTCGAACCACACGTGCACGCCGCCGCGCAGCGTCTCCACCAGGCTGGCGAAATAGGCCAGCAGCACCGACGAGGCCACCAGCGTGTCCATGCCCGGCCGCCGGTGCCGCAGCTCGGTGGCCATGCCGGCGATGAACGGCCAGCCCGAGAAGAACACCACCGGCGTGGACACCAGGAACGTGACCCAGCGGAAGAAATCGCGCGTGGGCACCGACATCTCGCCGGCCGTGTCGAGGTAAAGCGCCTCGGCGAACATCATCGCCTGGGTGGCGCCGAGCGCCGCCACGCCCAGGCGGGCGATCAGCCGGTTGCGTTCGCGCCGGCGTTCGCGCTCGGCGGCCTCGCCCTGCGCCAGGTGCGGCCGGTAGCCCAGTGCGGCCAGCCGCACCAGCACGCGCGACAGCGGCGTGCGCGCCGGGTCCCAGGCCAGGCGCACGCGGCCCGTGACGGCGTTGGCGCCCACTTCGGTGACGCCCGGTTCGCGCACCAGCGCGCGGTCGATCAGCCAGGCGCAGGCGGCGCAGCGCATGCCTTCCACCACCACGGTGATTTCGCTGCCCTGCGGCGTGGCCACCACGTGGCCGGCCTGCACGTCGGCGCGGTCCCAGCTGAGGAAGTCGCCGGCGTCGGCATCCACGCGCCCGCCGTCGGCGGCGCTGCGCAGCCGGTAGTAGTCGCCCAGCCCGGCGTCGCGGATCCACTGGGCGGCGGCGCCGCAGCCCAGGCAGCACACGGCGCGCGGGGTGCCCTCGATGTCCACCGTGGGCGGATGGTCGGGCAGGGCTTCACCGCAGTGGAAGCAGGTCGCGTCCACGGCGGCGTTCATTGCACGGAAACCGACGGCTCCAGCTGCACTTCGGTATCACCGGGGCGGTAGCGGCCCACGAGGCGCCAGCTGCCGTCGGCAGCCACCAGGCGCAGGTGCCAGGCCTGCTTGCCCACCAGCGTGCCGTCGGCGCGCCAGCCGCGCGGGTCGGGCGAAAGGTCGAGGTGGCGGTCGAGGCTGTTCTCGATCGGGTGCACCAGCTGCAGCTGTGGCGCCACCGTGCCCGACGAAGGCAGCACTTGCACCAGCAGGGCCTCGCCGTCGAGCCAGACGCGGCCGCTCAGGCCCAGGCGCGAGGCGTTTTCGTCGGGTTCCAGCGACGTCACCTGGATCTGCGCGGTGCGGCGCACGGTGTCGGGGTTGCTGTCCACGCCGCTTTCGCTGGCGGCCAGCCAGAGCGTCCAGAACCCGGCGACCACGGTGGCGGCGGGGATGATGATCATCAGCCAGGCCACCGGGTTGCGGCGCCAGGGCTTGTGGGTGTTTTCCTGGGTCATCAGAACGGTCCGAAGAACCGCGTCTCCTCTTCAACCTTGATTTCGCCGTCTTCCGTGGTCACCACGAAGCGCACGTCCATGCGGCCCTTGGCCAGGCCGGCCGGTGCGGCCAGCGTAACGCCAACCGTGAGCACCTGCTCGGCATCGGCGGCGTGGGTGGCGCCCGCCTCGACCAGGCGGATGCCCTCGGGGCCGATCACGCCGATGCTGTAGACGTGCGGCTTCATGTCCTTGTTGACGATGCGCAGCATGTAGGCGTTCTCGATGCTGCCGTCCTGGGCCACGCGGTAGAGCGCGTTGCGGTCGCGCATGGCGTCCACCAGCAGCGGCGTGCGGGTGGCGATGCCCAGCGCCGAGCCAAGCAACAGGCACAGCAGCAGGGTGCCGTACACCAGGATGCGCGGCCGCAGGACCTTCGAGGGCTTGCCGTCGAGTGCGTTCTGGGTGGTGTTGCGGATCAGGCCGCGCGGGTAGCCCATCTTGTCCATCACCGAATCGCAGGCGTCCACGCAGGCGCCGCAGGCGATGCACTCGTACTGCAGGCCGTTGCGGATGTCGATGCCGGTGGGGCACACCTGCACGCAGATGGTGCAGTCGATGCAGTCGCCCAGGTCCTCGGGCGAGTTGACGACGGGCGGCGGCGGCAGGCCTTCCTGCGCATCCACCACCAGGCCGGTGGTGGCGCGGGCGCCCATCTTCAGGTCGGCGGCGCTGCGGTGCTGGGCGGCGTTCACCACCGCGCTGGTGGCCACGTCCATGCCCAGCAGGCCGCGGGCGCGCTCGAGCACGCTGGCCAGCTGGTTCTTCTTGCGCGCGCCGCGCGGTTCGCCGCGCATCGGGTCGTAGGCGATGATCAGGGTGTTGCGGTCGAACATGGCGCTCTGGAAGCGCGCGTAGGGGCACATGTACTTGCACACCTGTTCGCGCAGCACGCCGGCGTTGCCCCAGGTGGCCAGCGAATAGAACAGCACCCAGAACACTTCCCAGCCGCCCCATTCGAACGGCACCAGGCGCGCGCCGAGGTCGCGGATGGGGGTGAAGTAGCCGACGAAGGTGAAGCCCGTCCACAGCGCGAACACCAGCCACAGGAAGTGCTTGGCGATCTTGCGCTGCACTTTGTCGCGGTTCCACGGGCCGGCGTCGAGCTTCATCCGCTTGTTGCGGTCGCCCTCGGTCCAGCGCTCCATCCAGATGAACACTTCGGTCCACACCGTCTGCGGGCAGGCGTAGCCGCACCACAGGCGCCCGGCCAGGGCGGTGAAGAAGAACAGCGACAGGCCCGCCATGATCAGCAGCAGGGCCAGGTAGAAGAAGTCCTGCGGCCAGAAGCTCAGGCCGAAGACGTAGAACTTGCGCGCCGGCAGGTCGAACAGCACCGCCTGGCGGTCGTCCCACTGCAGCCAGGCGAATCCGTAGTACATGCCCAGCAGCCAGAAGACCGCGGCCTTGCGCAGGCGCTGGAAGCGTCCGTCCTGTTCGCGCGGGTAGACCTTGCGTTCGGAAACGTAGAGGCCCACCTCTTCGACGAGTTCAACCGGTATCTTGCCCGCCATCCGCGGTCAATCCTTCGCCAGCGGCTTGTTGAAACGGCTCGCGGGCCGCAGGAGGATCCAGGTGAACAGGCTGCTGCTGGCCGTGCAGGCCCAGAACATGTCGTGAAGGTCAGGTCGCGCAGCAGCAGCGGGTCGACGAAGGCGAAGAACACCATCGTCGCCACGCCCGCCGCGAAGAAGCTCGGCCAGAGGATCGCGCCCAGCCGCTGCGCCATCGGGCGCGGCGGGTGGTCGAAGCGCGATTCGGCCTCGACCCTCATGGCGCCGTTGCCGCCGCCTTGTCACCGTGCGACAGCGACCAGACGTAGGCGGCTGCGATGCGGGTGCGGGTCTCGCCGATGATCGGCAGGTGCGCCGGCATCATGCCGTTGCGGCCCATCCGGATGCCGGTGCCGATGGTGTCGAAGTCGCTGGCGTACAGCCAGATGTCGTCGGTGAGGTTGGGCGCGCCCAGGGCCGGGTTGCCCTTGCCGTCCGGGCCATGGCAGGCGGCGCAGACCGCGAAGCGGGCCTGGCCGGCGGCGGCGAGGGCCGGGTCGGTCTTCATGCCCGACAGGCTCTGCACGTAGGCCGAGACTTCGGTGACGCCGACGTCGCCGCCCAGCACCGCTTCCAGCGGCGGCATCGCCGCCTGGCGGCCGTGCAGGATGGTGGTGAGGATCTCGTCGGGCGAGCCGCCCCACTGCCAGTCGTTGTCGGTCAGGTTCGGGAAGCCCTTGGCGCCGCGCGCGTCGGAGCCGTGGCACATGGCGCAGTGGTTGGCGTACAGCCGCGAACCGAAGGCCAGCGCGTCGGGGTCCTTGGCGATCTGGTCGATGGCCATGCCGTCGAACTTGCCGTAGGCCTGGGCGAGGCGGGCGTCGGCGTCGGCCTTGTCGGCGTCGTGTTCCTTGGCCGAGCTCCAGCCCGAGGTGCCGGCGAAGTTGCCCATGCCCGGGTACCAGGCCAGGTAGCCGATCGAGTAGAAGATCGTCAGGTAGAACAGGATGATCCACCACTTGGGCAGCGGCTTGTTGTACTCGGTGAGGTCGCCGTCCCAGACGTGGCCGGTGGTTTCGGCGGTGCTGCCGTCGGACTTGCGCTTGCGCGCGGTCCACCACAGCAGCCACGTCGTGGCCACGATGTTCAGGACGACAAGGATGATGACGTAGAGGGACCAGCCGGTGGTCATGGAATGTTCTCGCTCTGGTCTTCGAGGGGGATGCGGGAGGCGGCGTCGAACTCGGGCTTGCGCTGCTTGCTGTAGGCCCAGGACACGCCGGCGATGAAGGCGACGAGTGCGATGACGGTGAAGATGCCGGTGCTCATGTCCTCACCCCTTCGGTGCGTTCTTGCCCAGCGCCTGCAGGTAGGCGATGAGCGCGTCGAGTTCGGACTTGCCGGCCACCGCGGCGGCGGCGCCTTCGATCTCTTCGTCGGTGTAGGGGTCGCCCAGGGTCTGCAGGGCGCGCATGTTGCGCGCCACCGCACCCGGGTCCACGGCCGCTTCGGCCAGGAACGGGTAGCCGGGCATGTTCGACACCGGCACCACGTCGCGCGGGTTCATCAGGTGCACGCGGTGCCAGTCGTCGGAGTAGCGGCCGCCGATGCGCGCCAGGTCCGGGCCGGTGCGCTTGCTGCCCCACTGGAACGGACGGTCGTACACCGATTCACCGGCCAGCGAGTAGTGGCCGTAGCGCTCGGTTTCATGGCGCAGGGTGCGCACCATCTGCGAGTGGCAGTTGTAGCAGCCTTCGCGGATGTAGACGTCGCGGCCGGCCAGCTGCAGCGCGGGGTAGGGCGTCACGCCCGGCAGCGGCTTCACCGTTTCCGCCTGGTACATCAGCGGGACGATCTCGGCCAGGCCGCCGAAGGAGATGACCACCGCGATCAGCAGCGCCATCCAGCCGATGTTGGTTTCGATTTTCTCGTGGCTCATGTCTGTGTCCTCAGGCGTGGCTGGCGGCGGTGTCGGCCGGGATCAGCACCGGCGTGTCCACCAGGCCCTTGGCCTGCTGGAACGTGCGCACCACGTTGATCACCATCACCACCATGCCCACGATCACCAGCACGCCGCCGACGAAGCGGATCAGGTAATAGGGGTAGTTGAACTTGACGATCTCGGCGAAGGCGTAGGTGAGCGTGCCGTCGGCGTTGCTGGCGCGGGCCATCAGGCCCTGGCCGATGCCGGCGACCCACATCGAGGCGGCATACAGCACCACGCCGATGGTGTGCACCCAGAAGTGCAGGTCGATCAGCTTCATGGAAGCCATGTCCTTCAGGCCCAGGCAGCGCGGGATCACCATGTAGATGGCGCCGATGGAGATCATGGCCACCCAGCCCAGCGCGCCGGAGTGCACGTGGCCGATGGTCCAGTCGGTGTAGTGGCTCAGCGCGTTCACGGTCTTGATGGACATCATCGGACCTTCGAACGTGCTCATCATGTAGAACGAGATGGCGACGATCATGAACTTGATGATCGGGTCGGTGCGCAGCTTGTGCCAGGCGCCCGAGAGCGTCATCACGCCGTTGATCGCGCCGCCCCACGAGGGCGCCAGCAGGATCAGCGAGAACACCATGCCCACGCTCTGCACCCAGTCGGGCAGGGCGGTGTAGTGCAGGTGGTGCGGGCCGGCCCACATGTAGATGGCGATCAGGGCCCAGAAGTGCACGATCGACAGGCGGTAGGAGTAGATCGGGCGGCCGACCCGGCGCGGGACGAAGTAATACATCATTCCCAGGAAGCCGGCGGTCAGGAAGAAGCCCACCGCGTTGTGGCCGTACCACCACTGCACCATCGCATCCACCGCGCCCGAGTAGATCGGGTAGCTGTGCATCAGGCCGGCCGGGATGGCCAGCGAGTTGATGATGTGCAGCAGGGCCACGGCGATGATGAAGGCGCCGTAGAACCAGTTGGCGACGAAGATGTGCTTCACCCGGCGCTTCATGATGGTGCCGAAGAAGAGCACGCCGTAGGCGACCCAGACCACGGCGATCAGGATGTCGATCGGCCAGGCCAGTTCGGCGTATTCCTTGCCCTGGGTGTAGCCCAGCGGCAGCGAGATGGCCGCGGCCAGGATCACCGCCTGCCAGCCCCAGAAGACGAAGGCGGCCAGTTTGTCGAACACCAGCCGCACGTGGCAGGTGCGCTGCACCACGTAGAGGCTGGTGGACATCAGCGCGCACCCGCCGAAGGCGAAGATGACGGCGTTGGTGTGCAGGGGGCGCAGGCGGCCGAAGCTGAGCCACGCGGTGTCGAAGTTCAGGGAAGGCCAGTACAGCTGGGCGGCGATGAAGACCCCCACCAGCATGCCCACCACGCCCCAGACTACGGTCATCACTGCAAATTGCAGTACGACCTTGTCGTTGTACGTTTCCGTCTTGTTGTCCAGCGTCATTGATGTCGCCCCTGGTTGCATGCCCCCGATTATGGCCAGCGGGCCCGGGGGCCGGCTTGACCGATGTCAATTCACATTACGCGGCCGACCCCGCGGCCCGGACGGGCGCAGGTCCGCAGTGGGGTCCGCCCTTCCGTGACTAGTTTGCCTTCGGCGCAGTGCCGGCGGCCAGCGCGGCCTTCACCGCCGCCAGGAAGGCGGGGTCGGGCACCGGGCCCAGGCGCTCGGTGCGGGCCACCACGCGGCCCTGGGAGTCCAGCAGCACCAGGGCGCTGGAGTGGTTGAACTCGCCGTCGGCCAGTTCGCGGTAGCGCACGCCCAGCAGGGCGGCTACGCGGCGCACGCCGCCGGCATCTGTGCGCGCCAGTGCCCAGCGGGCCGGGTCGAGCTTGCGCTTGCGCGCCACCGAAGCCAGTGCCGCGGTGTCGTCGCGGGCCGGGTCCATGCTGATCAGCAGCACGCCCAGGCGGGCGCGTTCGGCCGGCGTGAGCGCGTGCTCAACGCCCTTGGCGCTGTCCACGATCAGTGGGCAAACATACCGGCACGAGGTGTAGAACATCGCCACCAGCTGCGGCTTTCCGCTGCGGTCGGCAAGCGTGAAGGGCTTGCCGGCCTGGTCGCTGAAGGCATCGCCGAGCAGATAGACGGAGTCCCCGGGCAGGGCGGCGGCCACGGAGGGCAGGGGCAGGGCCAGCATCAGCAGCGCCAGCAGGCGCCAGCTCAACGACTTCATGGGGTCATCCCTTTTGCGGGTTGCGGGTCGCGCGCGCAGCGGAACCCGAGGTTGAGGGTGGTGTCGCGGCCTTCCAGGGCCGACAGCATCGCCACGCGCATCAGGACGGCGTAGTTTTCGCGGTCGTCCATGGACAGGGCGCCGGCGCCGCAGAAGCGCATCTGGTCCGGGTCGCCCTGGTTGCGGTTGTCGCCCGAGACCAGCATGGCCGAGTGGTCCTCGACCCATTCCCACACCAGGCCGTGCAGGTCCTGCACGCCGTGCACGTCGGCCGGCGATCGGCCGACTTCGGGCAAAGCACTGCCCGACGGCACCGAATACCAGGCCAGGATGCGTTCGCGCCAGGCCGGGTCGCTGCGGGCATCGGCGCGGGTGGCGTCGGCGGCCGCGGCGTATTCCCACTCCGACCACGTGGGCAGGCGTGCGCCCCGCGCTTCGCAGTAGGCCTGCGCGGCGAACCAGCTTACCTGTACCACCGGCTGCGCCGGCATGGCCTGCGGGCCGGGATCGAGCGGACCCCGCCATTTCTCGAGATAGCGCGGCTCGGCGAACA
>JAPLSJ010000075.1 GCA_026398695.1 Arenimonas sp. | reverse complement strand
GGACACTGCCGGCCCTGCGCCTGTGCCTGCCCGACGCGGAGGTCATCGTGGTGGACGACGGCTCCACCGACGACACCGCCGCGGTGGCCGCCGGCTTCGGGGCCCGGGTACTGGGTTCACCCTACTCCATGGGCAACGGCGCGGCCATCAAGCGCGGCGCCCGCGCGGCCACCGGGGACGTGATCGTCTTCATGGACGCCGACGGCCAGCACGACCCGGCCCTGATCCCTGAACTCCTGGCCAAGCTCGACCAGGGCTACGACATGGTGGTCGGCGCGCGCGACGGCAGCGGGCAGGCCAGCGTGGGCCGGGGCCTGGCCAATGGCCTGTACAACCGCCTGGCCAGCTGGATGACCGGCCACGAAGTGAAAGACCTCACCTCGGGCTTCCGGGTGGCCCGCACGGACAAGTTCAGGGAGTTCATCCACCTGCTGCCCAACGGCTTCAGCTACCCGACCACCAGCACCATGGCCTTTTTCCGCAGCGCCTACCCGGTGGCCTATGTGCCGATCCGCGTGGACCAGCGGGTGGGCACGGCCAGCCATATCCGGCCGCTGAAGGACGGCGTGCGGTTCCTGCTGATCATCTTCAAGATCGCCACGCTGTATTCGCCGCTGAAGCTGTTCGCGCCGGCCGGCGCCGGCTTCTTCCTTTTGGGGCTTGGCTATTACAGCTACACGTTCCTGACCCAGGGGCGTTTCACCAACATGAGCGCGCTGCTGCTGAGCGCGGCGGTGATCGTGTTCCTGATCGGGCTGGTGTCGGAGCAGATCACCAACCTCACCTACCGCCGCGACCCCTGAGCGGGCCGCGGATCAGCGGATGCGCCGCAGGTAACCACCGGGCGCCACGGTGATCAGGGTCTTGGCCTCGACGTCTTCGTCGAGGCTGAAGTCGCCGTTGCCCGCGAGGTAGGCCTTGACCGCGGTCTTGGGGTTGTCGCCGACGTCCCAAGGGCGGTCGGGGTACAGGCCGGGCGGCAGGTCCTCGACCACGGTGTCGAACACCACGCAGTAGCTGCCAACGCTCACCAGCGGCGCATACGCCTGCAGTTCGGCGAGCACGTGGGCGTGGGTGTGGTTGGAGTCCAGCACCACGAGTGTGCGCTTTCCCGCGGCGGCGGCCGCCACCTGGGCGACGATGCCGGGGTCGACGCTCGAGCCTTCGATCATGCGGATGCGCCGCGCCATCGGATGCGATTCGATGGCGGTGCGATTGTGGGCGCGGATGTCGATGTCGATGCCCAGCACCTCGCCGCGACCGATCAGCTCGCAGATGGAAGCGTAGAAAACCAGCGAGCCGCCGTGGGCGATGCCGGTCTCGATGATGAGGTCAGGCTGCACGCGCCACAGGATTTCCTGCATCGCCACCATGTCCTGCGGGTACTGGATGATGGGGCGGCCCATCCAGCTGAAGTTGTACGAGTACCTGGCGTCGATGGACCGGCGCATGAAGGCGGCCGCATCGTCCTTGAGTGCCTGGTTGGTGCGCAGTCCGTGGATGCGCTCTTGAACCTCATCGTCGAAACTTTTCATGGAGTGTCCAAGGCTATGTATTGGAGGGAATCGCCGCCGGCGCGGACGATCTCGCCCAGGTAATTGGAGTTCATCACGAACACTTGGTCGCCGGCAGAAAGCCTCGCCAGTCCGGCCTCGGGGGACAATACCTCAAGTCCCGTGCCGGCGAGGTGGCCCGACTGCTTGGCAGGATTGATGTCGATGGCGAAATCCAGCGCCATTCCGCGCCCGAGCACATGGTGGGCGAACATCACGCCTTTCGCGGCGGCGCCCCACACCACCTTCCGGCCCGGACGGCTGGCCATCGCCACGCAGCGGTCGATGCCGGCGAAGAAACCCGGGGGAAGCGAAACCGCTTCGGCCGGGGCCAGTTCGGCCGGTGCCCGCAGCGAGGCCAGGTCGGCGACCGCATAGAGGTACTGCCCGCCGAACAGCCGCCCCGACGCCAGCACCCGGCCGAACAGTCGGTGGAAGTCCGCCAGGCGGAAATAGTTCACGTGTTCGTAAAAGATATCGAACCAGGCGTGGTGATCGAGGATCCAGTCCAGGCAAGGGACTTCGATGTACACCAGGCCACGGCCATCGTTGGCGCGACGGATCAGGTCCAGGAACCCGATGGGGTCGGGGATGTGTTCCAGCGTGTGCCGCATCACCACGGCATCGGCACCCACGCCGATGCCCGGCGCGAAGCCGGCGCGCAGGATGTAGGGTGAATCGCCTTCATAAGCCGGGTCGATGCCGGTGGCCTCCAGGCCCTGCTGGCGCATCCTGTCCAGGAAGTCGCCCTTGCCGCAGCCCACCTCCAGGATGCTTCCACCGGAGAAATGGCGGCCAACCAACGCCATCACCTCGTCGAGGTGGGCCTTGAACGCGGTCGAATGGGCCTGCTCGTTCTGGTAGCTCTCGTCGTAGGACAGCAGGGCCTGGTCGAAGGCCTGGTTGTGCACCAGCCCGGTGGCGTCGTCCTGGACCAGCACCATGTCGCCGCGCTCGCAGGCGCGGGCGGCTTGCGCCGTCGGGAACATCTTGTTCTGGTAGACGGGCAGGCCCGACAGCCGGATGAGTTCGCGCCCGCTCATGGGGACTCCATCAGGTGGTCGAGCCTGGAGCGGTTGCCCCAGAAGGAAAAGGGTTCGTAGGCCGGGTAGGGGAAGTGGCCGGTATCGAGCACGATCGATGCGCCGCGGGCGTCCACCCAGCGCCGGGCGATGTCGACCACGCGAATGGGCACGCCGCTGCACAGGTTCACCGTGCCCGGGTCGGCGTTGAGCCGGGCCAGCGCGGCGATCGCTGTCGCCGCCTTCTCCACCGGCATGAAGTCGCGGACCTGGTCGCCGGCGGACATCGGGAAGCGGGCGTCGCCGCGGTCGATCGCGGCATTGAGCTGGGCATACAGCGACGACGGCGCCTGGCCCGGGCCATGAAGGTAGAAGACCCGCAGCCACGCCAGCGCCAGGCCGCGCTCGGCCCGCCAGCCGTCGACGTGCTCGTGGAGCCGGTGCTTGGCGATCGCATACGCCGTGGTGGGCTGCGCGGGCATGCCTTCGTGCAGTTCGCCCTCGCGCATGCCGTACTCCAGGCAGGTGCCGGTCACGATCAGGTTCTTCAGCCCGCCTTTCACGCAGGCTTCCAGGAAACGCAGCTGGCGCGGCAGCTCGACGTCCAGGTGGGTCGTTGCCGCGTAGTTGGGAAGTCCGCCCCAGGCCAGGTGGACGAGTACGTCAGGACGGCCCAGCCGCTCGAAGGTGTCCGGCCCCGCATCGTCCATGTCCATGGACGCCGGCCGCACTCCCGTGGACAGCACCGGCGCCTTCGGGCCCGGGCGCACCATGGCGGTGACGTCCAGCCCGCGTGCGCACAGCGCAGCCTGCACGTGCCGGCCAAGGAATCCCGTTGCCCCGGTCAGGGCGACCTTCACGAACCCAGCACCTCGATGCGGGGAATCGCAACCACCAGCTTGCCCTGCCACTGCGAGACGTAACGCAGCTGATGGCTGATTTCGTCGCGCAGGTTCCACGGAAGGATGACGACGAAGTCGGGCTTGGCCTGCCTGAGCATCGATTCATCCACCACCGGTATTCGCGACCCCGGAAGGAAGCGGCCCTGCTTGTGCGGCGACGCATCCACGACGAACTGGATGAGGTCGGAGCGGATGCCCGCGAAGTTGATCAGCGTGTTGCCTTTCGCCGCCGCGCCATAGGCCGCCACCCGCTGGCCGGCGCGCTTTTTTTCCAGCAGGAAGGCGAGGAAATCATCCTTCACGTCCTCGGCCACCTTCTGGAAGCCTTGGTACCACGCCATGTCCATCATGCCGGCCGCCTCTTCGCGCGACAGCATGGCCGCCACGGCCGGCGTCTGCGCATGCTGCGCCGAGTCCAGGCACGCCCACACGCGCAGGGAGCCGCCGTGGGTGGGGAGCGTCTCGACATCCCACAGCCTCAGCCCGTGCGAAGCGAAGAGGCGCTGCACGGTGTGGAAGGAGAGATAGGAGAAATGCTCGTGGTAGACGGTGTCGAACTGCCGGTTGGCCACCAGCTCGAGCAGGTGCGGGAACTCCAGCGTGGCCACGCCCTGTTCCGACAGCAGCCTGGCGATGCCTGCCACGAAGTCGTTGATGTCGGGGACGTGGGCCAGCACGTTGTTGCCTACGATCAGGTCGGCACCGCCGCGCGAGCCGGCCAGTTCCTCGGCAAAGCCACGCCCGAAGAACCGAACGATGGTCTCGATGCCCCGCGAGCGTGCGACCACTGCCGTGCCTTCGGTGGGCTCGATGCCCAGGCAGGGAATGCCGCGCGCAGCGACGTATTGCAGCAGGTAGCCGTCGTTGGACGCCAGCTCCACCACCAGGCTCGAACCGTCCAGCTGCAGGCGTTCGACGGCCATGGCAACGTATCGTTCGGCGTGCTCGAGCCACGAGCGCGAATACGACGAGAAGTAGACGTAGTCCGGGGAAAAGAGCTGGTCATGGGCCTGCACCTCGTCCACCTGCACCAGGTGGCACTGCCCGCAGGCGTGCAGCTTCAGCGGGAACCACGCCTCGGGTTTCGCCAGGTCCGCGGCGGCCAGGAACGCGTTCGACGGTGGCGCCGTGCCCAGGTCCAGGAACTCGCAGGTGAGCGCCGCGCCGCAGGATCGGCAGTTCATGTCCGTAGTCCGGTGAAACCCGCATCGAGCAGGGGATGGTTGAGGTCACGGTCCGAGATGGCCGCCGCAGGCAGCGGCCACTGGATCGACAGCGACGGATCGTCGTGGCGCAGGCCACCCTCGCACCCGGCGCTCCAGGCGGCGGTGTGGAAATACAGCAGCTGCGCTTCGTCGCTCAGCACCTGGAAGCCGTGGGCAAAGCCCTCGGGGATGAACAGTGCGTACGGCCCGCCACCGGAAAGCTCCACCGCGTGCCACTTCAGGAAGGTAGGGGACCCGGCACGCAGGTCAACGGCAACGTCGAACACCTTGCCCTGAAGGCACCTCACCAGTTTTGCCTCCAATGCGGGGGCGGCCTGGTAATGCAGCCCGCGAAGGCTGCCCTTGCCCAGCGTGGTGGACAGGTTCGCCTGCGCGACGTGGAGGCGTGGATGCAGCGACGCCATGGCCTGCTCGCAGTAGACGCGCTCGAAACGGCCGCGATGATCGGCCCGCACATCCGATTCCACCAGGCGAAGGCCCGGCAAGGGCGTGTCGTGGAACTTCATGACGCCCACGCCAGGCCGGCGCGGCGGGCGTCGTGGACGTACGCCGCCAGATCGTCGTGGCTGCGGAGTTCACCGTCCCGGTCCATGGCGCGGTACCAGTCCACGGTGCGCTGCAGGGTGTCCGATGCGTCCCAGACCGGGCGCCAGCCGAGCCCGGCCTCCGCCTTCGTGCAGTCGAGCGCGAGCTGCGCCGCCTCGTGCGGGTGCGGGCCGTCGTCGTGGCTGACCTCGAAGCCTGGCCATTGGGCCTGCAGCCGGCGCACGACCTCGGCGACGTCCAGCGTCGCGCCTGCGGACGGCCCGAAGTTCCAGGCCTGGTCAACCGCTTCGCCTGCGAGCAGCTTCTGGCCAAGCAGGAGATAGCCCGACAGCGGTTCAAGCACGTGCTGCCATGGACGGGTGGCGGCCGGATTGCGCAGCACCAGGCGGCTGCCGGTGCTTGCCGCGCGCACCAGGTCAGGCACCAGGCGATCCTCGGCCCAGTCACCGCCGCCCACCACGTTGCCGGCGCGCGCGGTGGCCAGGCCGACCCGGCGACCATGGGCATCGGGCCGTGCGAAGAAGCTCAGCCGATAGCTTGCGGAGACGATTTCCGAACAGGCTTTCGACGCGCTGTAAGGGTCGTGGCCGCCAAGCGGGTCGACCTCGCGGTAGCCCTGGGGCGACGCATGCGATTCATAGACCTTGTCGGTGGTGGCGTTCACCACCGCGCGCACGCTCGGGCAGTGGCGCACTGCCTCGAAAAGATTCACCACCCCGCCGACGTTGGACGCGAACGTGGCGGCCGGATCGCGGTAGCTGCGACGCACCAGCGCCTGTGCCGCCAGGTGGAAGACCACCTCGGGCTGGAACGCGTCAAGCGCGGCCTGCACCGCCGTGGCGTCGCGCAGGTCGGTCCGCGCGTCCATGGCCAGCGGGAGTCCCAGCTGGTCCCAGTGCGATGGTTGATGCTCGGGATCGAGCGCAAGCCCGGCCACTTCCGCGCCCAGCGAGTGCAGCCACAGCGCCAGCCAGGACCCCTTGAACCCGGTATGTCCGGTCACCAGTACGCGGCGCCCGGAATAACAGCCGCCAAACAGCCCGCTCAGTCCCAGAGCTTCCAAGGCGCACTCCCGGTCTGCCAGAGTTCCTCGAGCTTGAGCTTGTCGCGCAGGGTGTCCATCGGCTGCCAGAAGCCGGGGTGCGTGTACGCCGAGAGCTGGCCATCACTGGCCAGGCGTTCCAGCGGTTCGCGCTCCCAGATGGTGCTGTCGCCGTCGATGTAGTCCAGCACGCCGGGCTGCAGCACGAAGAAGCCACCGTTGATCCAGGAGCCATCGCCCTGGGGCTTTTCGGTGAAGCGGGTGATGCGCGAGCCGTCGATGTCCAGCGAGCCGAAGCGTCCCGGCGGCTGCACCGCACACACGGTGGCCAGGGTGCCGCGCTCGCGGTGGAAGGCCAGCTGGCGCGTGATGTCCACGTCCGACAGGCCGTCGCCATAGGTGAAGCAGAAGCTCTCGTCGTCGAGGTATTCGGCGGCGCGCTTGAGCCGCCCGCCGGTCTGCGTCTGCTCACCGGTGTCCACCAGCGTGACGCGCCAGGGTTCGGCGTGGCGGTGGTGCACCTGCATTTCGTTCCTGGCCAGGTCGAACGTGACGTCGGAGGTGTGCAGGAAATAATTGGCGAAGTATTCCTTCACCAGGTAGCCCTTGTAGCCCAGGCAGATCACGAAGTCGTTGATGCCGTGGCTGGAGTAGATCTTGAGGATGTGCCAGAGCACCGGCTTGCCGCCGATCTCGATCATGGGCTTGGGGCGAATGCCGGTTTCCTCGCTCAAGCGCGTGCCGAGTCCGCCCGCGAGTATCACTGCCTTCATGTCGCCTCCAGATTCGCATTACCTGCCGGTCGGGCGCGGCATGCGTGATTAGAGCTATCGCCGGCGGGATGTGTCAATGCGCCGCGCGGCGACGGACGGTCCAGGCCAGCGCCAGTCCCACCAGCCAGGCCAGGCCATCGCCCAGCAGGGTGGCGGCACGGAATCCCGCCACCATCACCGTCATCGTGGCCAGCGGCAGCGCGCCGTCGAGCAACATGCCGGCCACGGCTTCGAAAACACCGATGCCTTGCGGGGCGATGATGGCAACGAAGCCCGCGGCCCAGGCCAGCAGATAGGCGGCCATCAGCCCCGGGGGCTCGGCGGCGGCGAACACCGCGGGAAACGCCGACCAATAGACGACGAACGTGCCAGCGGCGCCGATCCAGAAGACCAGCGTGGTCGCCACTGCGGCGAGGTAGCTGCCGATGGGCAGGGCCGCGCCGCGGATGAATCGCCGCATCAGCCACGGCAGGCCCGCGGCAAGCGCCAGGCCTGCGGCGATGGCGGCCGGCGCGGGGATTTGCGCACTTCCCGCGGCCCACGCCAGCGTTCCGCCGAGTGCAAGGGCCGTCGCCAGGGGGGCCAGGTTCTCCATCGCCACCAGCACGGAAAGCTGCGCGCGCGTCACGCCGATGCCGTGCAGGTCGACCACGCGCGAGACCGTTTGCCAGATGCCGCCCGGCAGGTAGCGGGCGGGAAGCCGCGCAACGTGGATACGCAGCATCGTCCGGTAACCGATGCCCGTGCCGAGGCCGCCAAGCACCCGCCACCCGACCACGGGGACCACCAGGTGCAGCAACGACCACGCCACCACGGTCAGCACCAGCGGGCCCGTCCGCGCGTTGGCCAGGATGTCGCCGAAACTGCCGCGCGCGGCATAGGCCGCGAAGGCCAGTGAACCCACGGCCAGCGGCACGAACAGCCGCTGCGCGACGACCAGCAGCTTTCGGAAGAATTCAGTGCGCGCTGTCATGGATTGCTCAGCCAGTCTGGTTGCTGCGCCCAACCAGGTAGCGCAGAAGCAGCGACGGCACGAGGGCCGCGAGCATCACCACTTTGGTCGTGACGCCCAGGGAGGCTGCCGCAACGCGCTTCACCAGCTCCCAAGGCAGCGCGGCAAGCGGGAACAGCCGGCCAAGGCGCGATCGGGTCACGCCGAAACTCGACGAGGTGTACCTCTCGACCTTCTGCCGGTAGCTGCCTTCGTTCCGCAGTTCGCGGCGCGACCAGCGCGACATCGGGGCGTGCAGGAAATCGCCCTGCAGCGCCAGGTCCGCGAGCAGCACCAGGTCGCCTCCGACCAGTTCGGGGAAGGGTCCGCAGTTCTTCAGCTTTTCGCGCCGTATGACGCCAAGGATGGGGTGCATGTTTCCCCACAGCACCGTGAAGAAACGTCCGGGCGCGGACATGCCGCGCGTGTCGGCCCAGCCCGACTCGCGCGGCAGCGGCTCGCCGGCGGGTCCGATCCAGTCGCAGCTGGCATAGGCCAGGCTGGCGCCGGGGTGGCTCTCCAGAAGGCCCACGCACTCCGAAACCAGCGTCGGCGACCAGGTGTCGTGCCCGGAGGCCCACATGAAGTACTCGCCGCGACCGAGATCGAAAGCCCGGCGGAAATTGCCCGTCGCCCCGATGTTCACCGCTGCGGCTTCAATGCGGATCCGGGGATCCGCCTCGGCATGTGCCCGGCAAATCGCCAGGGTGTCGTCGGTGGAGGCGTTGTCGCAGACGATGATTTCGAGCGACGGGTAGTCCTGGGCCCGCAAGGCCGACAGCGCTGCGTCAACATGGCGGGCCTCGTTGAAAACCGGAAGGCCGACACAGACCAGCGCGGGCACCCTTGTGCTCAAGGCGCCTGCCCAGCCTCGGTCGCTGCCTTCGCCTCGGCCTCCGGCTCCTCAGGCAGCGCGATGTCCGCCAGCTTGATGGCTCGGGCGTGGTCGGCGACGGCGCGCGCCACGGCCACGTGCCCGGCCGAGTGCAGCGCACTCACCACGGCGGCGGCAAACTCGGCGTCGCCGGCTTCAATCGCTTTCTTGTACAGCCCGGTGGCGACGTGCTCGTCGCCCAGCATCGTCAGGGCGTGGTCGGCGAAGGCGTAGTACTGGCCTGCCGGCATGTCCATGCGCTCGACGAGCACCAGGTAGGCCTCGGTGAAGCGAAGGTCGTCGAACGCCACGCCTTCCTGCCGCATCTTCAGCAGCCCGGTGACCATGGCCAGCTCCTGCGGACCGATCGCGCGCGTACGCAGCTTGTGCACCACGCGGTCCCACCATTCGTCCTTGGCCGGCTTGCCCGCGGTGGCGGCCAGCACGATCAGGCCCTGCTCGGGCATGGGCGAGGCGTTGGGCACGCGTGAGCCCCGCTCGAATTCGGCCTCGGCCATGGCATAGAAGCGTGAGGCCGGGTCTCGCCCCGCCCGCAGCATGAACTGCTCGCCCAGGTCCATGCTGGCTCGCGCCGAGTCCGGGTTGCGTGCCGCCAGGGACATGGCCAGGTGCAGCGGGTCGCCCCAGGTGGCGCTGCGGATCAGGGTCAACAGCATCAATCCCGCCAGCACGACGCCCACGGTGGCGGGCCGAAGGCGCGGGATCTCGCTGGCCGGCATGCGAAGCACCAGCGCGGTGATGGCAAGCACGATGCCGAGCAGGGCGAAGTAGTTCCGGTGCTCGAACACCAGCTCCAGCGGCACCACGTTGCTGCTCAGCAGGTGTGCCGCGAAGAACCACAGCAGGCCCAGCGACAGCAGCGGCATCCTGCGGCGCATCGCGATGGCCAGCACGGCCAGCGCCAGCAGCAGCAGCCCGCCGGCCAGCGTCGTGGCTGGCTGGAGCAGGCCGTGCGACGCCAGCACATGGTCGTAGTAGAACAAGTAGCTGGCCGGCTGCGGCAGCACGATCCATCCCAGGTACATCGGCAGCACGCGCAGCTGCGTCAGCACGCGATCGGCCGCACTGTAGTCGCGAACCGAGTAGGCGTCCGGGCTGACATAGGCCGGCACCACCCACGCAATGAAGATCGCCACGGCCGCCGCAGTGGCGAGGCCGTAGCCCACCTGCCACCGCCGCCGCGCTGCCGGCGTGGCCGCGCCAAAGGACAGCACGGTGAGCTCAAGCGCCAGCGTGTACGCGGGAAGCAGTGCGGCGGTTTCCTTGGCCGTGAGGCCCAACAGCCCCAGGGCGGCGCTGCCTGCGATCCAGGGCCAGCCTTGGCGCCCGGCGATCTGCTGCCGCCTGCCGCGCAGGTACGCGATCAGGCCCAGCAGGACGAAGGTCAGCGACAGCATCTCCATGCGCTGCACGACGTAGTGCACCGTGGACACCTGCAGCGGGTGGATGGCCCACGCCAGGGCGACGGCGAAGGCCGGCGCGGCGGCAGCCAGGGATGACGCGGGCGAGGGTGGCAGCAGCCTGCGCACCAGTGCGAACACCAGGAAGGCGTTCAGCAAGTGCACCAACAGGCTGCCGAGCTTGTAGCCCCAGGGGTTGAGGCCCCAGAGGGCGTGGTCGACGGCGAAACTCATCGTGGCCAGGGGCCTGCCCAAAGGGCCGCCGTAGGCGTCGATGGCTTTGGCCAGTTCGGCGGGTGCCAGTGAGGTGGCGTGCACCTCGGTCTTCTGCACGATGTTGGGGAAGTCGTCGAAGATGAACCCGCCGCTCAAACCGGGCCAGTAGGCCAGGGCCGTCAGCAACAGCAAGGCGATTACGAACGGCAGCGCCGCGCGGGAGGCTGGGGTCATGGGGTGCCGGGCTCGGAAGGGATGCGGCCCAGTGTAATGCCTGCGTAGACCGCAGGAGTGCCCGACTCAGCTGCAGTGCGCGGGCTTGTGTTTCTGCGCGGTGCCGGCGGGAGTGCTGCAGGTCCAGGCGCCCGCGGAAGAGCGGGTCAGGCGCAGGGCGCCGCCGGCGATGGTCGGATGTCCGACCAGGATGCACTCGATGTAGCCGTTGGCGGCAGAGGAGATGTTGATGGGGTTGCAGCGCGGAGTGCTGGCGGGCAGCCCAAGGTCCGTGGCCGTGAAGGTGGTGTTGCTCTCGGCAACCAGCAGGGATTCGAACGGCGCGCGGGCTGATGCAATGTCGGCAAGTCCGCCGGTCATCTGTGAGCGGATCGTGTAGTCCTGATAGGTCGCCCCGGCAATGGCGGCGAGGATGGCGATGATCGCCACGACAATCATGAGCTCGATCAGCGTGAATCCGGAGGCTTGCTTGCGCATGACGCACCTTTTGGCCCGGGTGTGGTCACCGGCAAAGGGGTGGAAGAGCCCGGACTACAAAGCATTGCCTCGACCGGGGCTGCCTTGCGCAGAACCGGGGGGCGGCGGACCGCCCCCCGGCCTGTTGGTGCAATGAAGCTATATCAGGCGCAGTTGCCCGGCTTGTGCTTGGACAGCGAGATGTTGCTCGAGCAAGCCCACTGGCCCGTGGCCGAGGTGCGGGTCAGGGTGATGGTCTTGCCGGCAACGATCGGGTTGCCCTGCAGGGTGCAGACGATCGTGCCCGAGGTGCTGGCAGTCACGGCGACGGCCGAGCAACGCGGGGTGGCGGCGCTCAGGCCGACGACGGCCGGGGCGGTGATGACGGCAACCGAACCACGCTGCACGAACTCTTCGTACGCGGTCACGCCGCCACGGATGTCGGCCAGGCCGGCAGTGGCCTGCGAACGGGCGATGTAGTCCTGGTACAGCGGGAGGGCGATGGCGGCGAGGATCGCGATGATCGCGACCACGATCATCAGTTCGATCAGGGTGAAGCCTTTCTGGATGTTCTTCATGGGTAAATCCCCTAGGGTGGATAGTGATTGTCACGTACTGGAACGGTATTCCCGTCCTTGGGTACCCGTGCCGGAGCACGTGCACTGACAGCGATGCATCAACTGTGCCAACCCGGGATGGGATGGCACAGGCCGGAATATAGGCATAGTGGTTAACGCAAGGCCAGCCTGATTTGGGACAGAATTCTCGTTCTCGCTGGGCCGGGTCAACAAGTGACGCAAAGCGTCGCATTGTGTCAATGCGAAATGGGA
The DNA here is from genome assembly GCA_026398695.1 of Arenimonas sp. Taxonomy (GTDB): domain Bacteria; phylum Pseudomonadota; class Gammaproteobacteria; order Xanthomonadales; family Xanthomonadaceae; genus Arenimonas. The sequence continues at coordinate 8,841 of JAPLSJ010000075.1, read as the reverse complement.
ACTGGCTCACGCTTTGATCGCCATCGTGGCCATCGTGCCGATTCGGCTATTCTCGCCACGAGCATCGGCTCAAGGGAAATTCCGCATGTCCTCACGCTTCATTGGCCTGGAGCGAGCCCTGCTCGCGCTGTTCGTCGCGTCCGGTTTCGCCGGCCTGGTCTACCAGGCCATCTGGTCGCACTACCTCGGCTTGAGCCTGGGCCACGCGGCCTACGCGCAGACGCTGGTGCTCGCCATCTTCATGGGCGGCATGGCCCTGGGTGCGTGGCTGGTGAGCCGGCTGGGCCTGGGCTGGCGGCGGTTGATCCTGGCCTATGCGGTGGTGGAGGTGGTGGTCGGCCTGGCCGGGCTGGCCTTCCATCCGGTGTTCGAGGCCTACACCGGCTTCTCGCAGGGCACGGTCTACCCCGCGCTCGAATCGGGCTGGGCCATCCGCGCCTGGCAGTGGGGCAGCGCGGCGCTTCTGATCGCGCCCCAGAGCATCCTGCTGGGCATGACGTTCCCCCTGATGAGCGGCGGCTACCTGCGCGTCGCCCCGCGCGCCGACGGCGAGATCCTGGGCGGGCTGTACTTCACCAACAGCATTGGCGCGGCGTTCGGCGCGCTGTTCGCCACTTTCGTGCTGCTGCCGTGGGTGGGCATGCCCGGCGCGGTCGCCGCCGCAGGCGCGGTGAACCTGGCGGTGGGCGTGCTGGCGTGGGTGGTGTCGCGGCGGGCGGATGCGCAGCCCCTGCCCGCATCGGCCACCAGCGCCCCGGACAAGCCGGCACCGGCAATGGGAAAGGGCTTCTATCGCGTGATCCTGCTGGCCGCCGGCATCACCGGCGCCAGTTCGTTCGTTTACGAGATTGGCTGGGTCCGGCTGCTGAACCAGGCGCTGGGCACCACGGTGCATTCGTTCGAGCTGATGCTGTCGGCCTTCATCCTGGGCCTGGCGTTCGGTGGCCTGTGGATCCGCCGCCGCAGCCACGCCATCCACGATGCCGTGGGTTATGCCGGGCGTGCCCAGATCTGGATGGGCGTGGCGGCGCTGCTGTCGCTGCCGGTGTTCGCACAGAGCTTCCGCTGGGTCGGCGCGCTGATGGGCGTGCTGGAGCGTGACGCGGGCGGCTACACGCTCTTCAGCCTGGGCAGCGGCGTGATCGCGCTGCTGGTGATGTTCCCGGCGGCTTTCTTCGCCGGCATGACGCTGCCGCTGCTCACCATGGCGCTGCTGCGCCGGGGCGGCGGCGAGGCCAGCATCGGCCGCGTCTATGCCGCCAACACGCTGGGCGCGATCATCGGCGTCGCGCTGGCGGTGCATGTGTTGATACCGATGCTCGGGGTGCAGCTGGCGGTGACGCTGGCCGCCCTGGTGGATATCGTCCTGGGCTTCGTGCTGCTGCGCATGGCCGCGGCCGGCGCACCCGCCAAGGCCGCGCGCTACCCGGTGCTCGCGGCGATCAGCGTGGGTGTGCTCGCGCTGAGCCTGGTCACGGGCCGGATGGATCCGCGCACCCAGGTGTCGGGCGTGTTCCGGCACGGCCGGGCATCGCTGGAGGACAGCGCGCAGGTGGTCTACCTGCGGGATGGCAAGACGTCCACCGTGTCGGTCTACCTGCAGGGCAGTGCGGCCACCATCGCCACCAACGGCAAGTCGGACGCCACGCTGGAGTTGGATATCAACCGTCCGGCGCTGCCGGACGAGATCACCATGCTGATGGCGGCGGCGTTGCCGCTTGCCATCCACCCCAAGCCCGAGTCGATCGCCGTGATTGGCTGGGGCTCCGGGCTCACCACGCACACGCTGCTGGGCAGCCCCGTCCCCACCCAGGTGGACTCGATTGAAATCGAGAGGGCAATGCACGTCGGCGCCCGCCAGTTCGGCGAGCGCGTCCGGTTGGCCTACGACGACCCGCGCTCGGTTCTCCACGTCGACGACGCCCGCACGTTCTTCTCGAGCGGGAAACGCAAGTTCGACGTGATCGTTTCCGAGCCCTCCAACCCCTGGGTCAGCGGCGTGGCGAGCCTGTTTACGAAGGAGTTCTACCGATTCCTTCGCGGGCACCTCAACGAGGGCGGCATCGGCATCCAATGGCTCCAGTCATATGAGCTGGACGACCCGCTGCTGATGACGATGGTTTCGGCGCTGATCGAGGAGTTCCCGTACGTCGACGCCTACGTGACCAACAGCGCCGACCTGCTGTTCGTGGTGAGTGCCTCGCCGCTGCCGCCGATCGACTACAGCCGCATTGCGGGTCCGGGCATCGGCGCGGAGATGGCGCGCGTGGGCCTGGCCAATGGAGGCGACATGCACGTACGGCGCATCCTTTCCCGCCGTAGCCTTGCCGCCATGGTGGCCTTGACGGGGGCGACGCCGCATTCGGATTTTTATCCCACCGTGGCGCTCGAGGCGCCTCGTGCCCGCTTCATCGGGAAAACCGCCACGTCCCTGCAGCTGCTGTTGATGGCCGGCATGCCGGTGCTGGATGTCGTGGACGACAGGAAGCCGCCCGCCATCGCCGACGAGGTTTCGGATACGCCCACCAGCCTCGCCTCCGAACTGCACTGGCTGGCGCGCGACCTGCGCACGGCGATGGCCGGCGGCGGCGTGGAATCGCTGGCGCGCCGCGACGGGCGGCTGGCGGCGGGCGCCTCCCGCCTGCTGGCGCTTTCGGCCGCGCCGGTGCAGGACAAGGACCTGCAGGAATGGCTCGGTTCGGTCGCCCTGGCGGCCGACAACTCCCTCAGCTATCTGCCTGCGGTGGACCACGAGGGCATCTGGATCAACCCAGCCTGGATCGCGCAGGACCAGCAGCCGGAAGCGGTTCGCCGGGTGCTGGCAGCCTACGACGCCGCGGCGCGACGCGACGGTCCCGCCATGTCGGCAACCGGCCTGGCGGCGCTGGAAGTGCTGGACCCGGCTGCGCCGGAGATCGTGCGCGAACACATGCTGGTGATCGCCAGCCTGGGCGCCATCGCCGAGGGCAGGCCGGGCGACGTGCTGGCGCTGGAGCGTGGGCCGGGTGCGAACGTGGTCGTCGGGCCGCATTACGGCCTGGTGCGTTCGTTCCTGCTCGCCTGGGCCGACGAGAACCCGTAGGCCCGGGGGTCCCTCACTCCATCCCGAGCTTCTTGAGCTTGTACCGCAGCGCCCGGAAGGTGATGCCCAGCTGCACGGCGGTGCGGGTCTTGTTGTAGCGGTTGGCCTCGAGCGCCTTCTGGATGGTTTCGCGCTCCATCTGCTCGATCGCGTCGGGCAGGGGCGTGCCGTCGGGGCCCATCGCGGTGGGCGAGGGCGCCACCGCCGGACGCAGCGGCACGTCGGCGTCCTGGCCGATCAGGCTGTCCACCTGGGGCAGGTAGAGGTCGGACACCTCGATGTGCTTGCCGTCGCACAGGGCGACGGCGCGCTCGAGGATGTTTTCCAGTTCGCGCACGTTGCCCGGGAAGGGATACGCGGACAGCGCCGCCTCGGCTTCCTCGGTGAGCGTCGGCAGCGCCTCGTCCTGTTCACCGGCCAGGCGCGCCAGGATGGCCGCGGAAATCATCGGGATGTCCTCGCGGCGCTGGCGCAGCGGCGGCACGGCGAGTTCGATCACGTTGATGCGGTAGTACAGGTCGTGGCGGAACTTGCCTTCCTCCACGAGCTTGGCCAGGTTCTTGTGCGTGGCCGACAGGATGCGCACGTCCACCGGCATCTCGGCCGGCGCGCCGACCGGGCGCACGGTCTTTTCCTGGATCACGCGCAGCAGCTTCACCTGCATGTGCAGCGGCAGCTCGGCCACTTCGTCCAGGAACAGGGTGCCGCCGTTGGCCGCCTGGAACAGGCCTTCCTTGTCGGCGTGCGCCCCGGTGAAGCTGCCCTTCTTGTGGCCGAAGAGTTCGCTTTCCATCAGTTCGGACGGGATGGCGCCGCAGTTCACGGGCACGAAGGTGCCGGCCGCGCGCGAGCCCTGTTCGTGGATCAGCCGCGCCACCAGCTCCTTGCCCACGCCCGATTCGCCGCTGATGTACACCGGCGCCTGGCTGCGCGCCACGCGGCCGATGGTCTGGCGCAGCTGCTGCATGCGCGCCGAATCGCCGAGCAGGCGCGCACTGGCCGGGGTGGCGCTGCGGCGCTGCTGGTTGAGGTCAAGCGCGTGCTGCACCAGGCGGCGCAGCACGGTGAGGTCCACTGGTTTGGTGACGAAGTCGAAGGCACCGGCCTTGAGCGCATTCACCGCAGCCTCGACGTTGCCGAAGGCGGTGATCATCGCCACCGGCGTGTCGGGATAACGGGCGGCGATGTGCGCGATCAGGTCCTGGCCCGAGCCGTCCGGCAGGCGCATGTCGGTCAGGCACAGGTCGTAGCTGCCCTGCGCAAGCTGCGCGCGGGCGCTCGTAAGGTCGGCGGCGGTGTCCACCCGCAGGCCCATGCGGCCCAGCGTGAGCACCAGCAGTTCCCGGATGTCGCGTTCGTCGTCTACAACCAGGGCGCTGCGGGGGGTGGCCATGCGTTACCGGTGGGGAATGGGGGGCTGGAAAAGCCCGTACACCTTAGCCGAAGCGGGCCTTCTCAAGCCAGATTGAGCCGGCTCGAGCCCCGGTCGTCCTGCATCAGGGTCATGCCCGGGGGCAGGACGATGCGGAAGGAGCTGCCGCCACCGGGCACCGGCTGGTAGGTGAGGGTGCACTGGTTGGCTTCGCAGAGCTGCTGGGCGATGTACAGCCCCAGCCCGGTGCCGTGTTCGCTGGTCGTATAGAAAGGTGTGAAGATCCGGTCCGCCACCGCCGCCGGGATGCCCGGGCCGCGGTCGGACACGCTGATTTCCGGCGGCGCGCCGGGCGGGGCGCTGCGCACGGCCACCGTCACCTTGGCCGGCTCGCCCGGCAGGCGGCCGTAGGTCAGGGCGTTCTGGACCAGGATGGTCAGCACCTGGTGCAGGTGGCGCGGGTCGGCCATGGCCAGGGTGGCGCGCTCGCTCACGGCCTGCAGGATGTCGGTTTCCAGCGGATGGCTGGCGCGGTACTCGTCCACGAACCGGCGGGCGAACTGGCCGATGTCCAGCGTTTCGGGCTGCGAGCGCTCGCGGCGCGCCAGGCCCAGGATGTCCTGCACGATGCCGTTCATGCGCTGGCACTGGGTGTGGATGATCTCCAGCAGGCGGCGGTCGGCTTCGGGAAGGTTGGTGGTTTCCTCCAGCAGCTGCACCGAGTAGTTGATGGCCGCCAGCGGATTGCGGATCTCGTGGGCGATGCTGGCCGACAGCCGGCCCAGCGTGGCCAGCGTCAGCTCCTCGGCGCGGTCGGAATACAGCCGGCTGTCGTCCAGGAAGATCAGGTACAGGTTGTCGGTGAGGCTGAGCGACACGAAGCGCGGCAGCACCTCGGGCGCGCCCTCGGCCAGGGTCATGGCCTTGGGGATGTCGCCCCGGCCCTGGCGCCACAGCAGCAGCGCCCGGTGCAGGCCCATCGCCACGTCGGCCAGCTGCTGGCGGTCGGGCGAGGGCTTGCCCAGCAGGCCCCAGGCGGCCTCGTTGCACACCTTCACCCGGTGGTCGCCGTCCACCACCAGGATGCCGGTGCGCATGCGCCGGATCACCAGTTCGTTGATTTCGGCCTGGTTGGCCAGCTCTTCGCCGCGCTTTTCCGCCAGCGCCTGCGACTCGATCACCTGCCGGCTGAGCAGCTCGCACAGCACCGCCGTGGCCAGGTAGGTCACGCTGAACATCACCGACTCGGCCATCGGCCGCTGGTCGAGCATCTCGAAGGTGCGGCGGTAGAAACTCTCGCCCAGCACCACCACGGCCGCGGCCGTGGCAAAGCCCAGGCCCGCGCTCTGGGGCAGGATCAGGGCGCCGGCGCCGACGTTGAACAGCAGCAGCAGCGCGATGCCGCCCTGGCCGCCGGTGGTGGCGGCCAGCGTGCCCAGGACCACCAGGATGTCCAGGCTCAGGCCGATCGCGGCCTGCCGCGGGGCGGGGATGTCGCTGCGGTAGCTGGCCACCAGCAGGGCCGTGGCGGCCAGCACGTAAAGCACCACGATGCTCTGAAGCACCACGGGCTCGCGGATTTCCAGCATCAGCTCGCCGGCCGGGCTGAACGCCACCAGCGCCAGCAGCGCGGCCTCCAGCATCCGGTACAGCGTGAAGAAGTACAGCTCCCTGCGCTGGGGCGATTGGGCGATGGATTTGCGTGGGGGGCGCGACATCCTCCAAGTATGCCTCGCCCCGGTGGGGCGCGGCTGTCGGGCCTGGAGGCCCTCCCACAGGGGCTCCGCCGGGGAAGGCGGGCCTTCGGGCCCGACAGCCACGGCCAAGCCCTTGGAACCGGGCTTCTTTGCCTTTGCCGGGGGGGTCGGCGACAATACCGCCCCTCGCTCGCGACCCCTCCCACTCCAAGGTAGCCGCATGAACTTCCACGAATACCAGGCCAAGCAGCTGTTCGCCGACTACGGCATCGCCGTCCCGGCCGGCCGCGTCGCCCGTACCCCCGAAGAAGCCGTTGATGCGGCCAAGGCCATCGGCGGCGACTTCTGGGTGGTCAAGGCCCAGATCCATGCCGGCGGTCGCGGCAAGGCCGGCGGCGTCAAGCTGGCCAAGACGCTCGACGACGTGCGCGCCTACGCCAAGGGCATGCTGGGCACCAAGATGAGCACGTACCAGACCGCGGGCGTCGCCCTGCCGGTGGACACGGTGCTGGTGACGCAGGCCACCGACATCGCCAAGGAACTCTACCTGTCGGTGCTGGTGGACCGCGGCACGCGCTCGGTCACCTTCATCGCGTCCAGCGACGGCGGCGTGGACATCGAGACCACCGCGCGCGACAACCCCGACGCCATCAAGACCCTGAACGTGAACTTCGTGCAGGGCCTGCAGCCCTACCAGTGCCGCGAGCTGGGCTTCGACATGGGCCTCAACGCCAAGCAGGTCGGCCAGCTCAGCAAGATCATGATGGGCCTGTACAAGCTGTTCAACGACAAGGACCTGGCCCTGGTTGAACTCAACCCGCTGGCCATCCTCACCAACGGCGACCTGGCCGTGCTCGACGGCAAGATCAACTCCGACGACAACGCCACCTTCCGCCACGCCGACCTGGCAGCCATGCGCGACGTGCGCCAGGAAGACGAGACCGAGCTGCTGGCCAGCAAGTACGACCTCAACTACGTGACCATGGACGGCAACATCGGCTGCATGGTCAACGGCGCCGGCCTGGCCATGGCCACCATGGACGTGATCGCGCTCAACGGCGGCTCGCCGGCCAACTTCCTGGACGTGGGCGGCGGCGCCACCAAGGAACGCGTCACCGAGGCCTTCAAGCTCATCCTGTCGAGCGACAAGGTGAAGGCGATCTTCGTCAACATCTTCGGCGGCATCGTCCGCTGCGACATGATCGCCGAGGGCATCATCGCCGCGGTGAAGGAAGTGGACGTCAAGGTGCCGGTGATCGTGCGCCTCGAGGGCACCAACGTCGACAAGGGCAAGGAAATCCTCCGGAATTCCGGCCTGGCCATCCAGGCCGCCAACGACATCAACGACGGCGCCAAGCTCGCCGTTGCCGCTGCAGCCTGAGGACACAGACACCATGAGCGTTTTGGTCAACAAGAACACCAAGGTCATCGTCCAGGGCTTCACCGGCCAGCAGGGCACCTTCCACGCCGAGCAGATGCTCGACTACGGCACAAAGGTCGTCGGCGGCGTCACGCCCGGCAAGGGCGGCACCACCCACATCGGCCTGCCGGTGTTCAACACCGTGCGCGAAGCCGTGGAAGAAACCGGCGCCGACGCCTCGGTCATCTACGTGCCGCCGCCGTTCGCGGCCGACGCCATCCTGGAAGCGGCCGACGCCGGCATCCGCGTCATCGTCTGCATCACCGAGGGCATCCCGGTGCTGGACATGCTGCGCGTCAAGAACACCCTGCTGGGCTACGAGGACGTCGTGCTGATCGGCCCGAACTGCCCCGGCGTCATCACCCCGGGCGAGTGCAAGATCGGCATCATGCCGGGCCACATCCACATGCCGGGCAAGATCGGCATCGTGTCGCGCTCGGGCACGCTGACCTATGAAGCCGTGAAGCAGACCACCGACGCCGGCCTGGGCCAGTCCACCTGCATCGGCATCGGCGGCGACCCGATCAACGGCACCAACTTCATCGACGCGCTCCGCCTGTTCCAGGAAGACCCGCAGACCGAAGGCATCATCATGGTCGGCGAAATCGGCGGCAGCGCCGAGGAAGAGGCGGCCGAGTACATCGCCCAGTACGTGACCAAGCCGGTGGTCGGCTTCATCGCCGGCGCCTCGGCCCCGGAAGGCAAGCGCATGGGCCACGCGGGCGCCATCGCCTCGGGCGGCCAGGGCACGGCGGCGGGCAAGTTCGCCGCGCTCGAGAAGGCCGGCGTCACCACGGTGAAGTCGCCTGGCGACCTCGGCCAGGCCATCGCGGCCCGCCTGGCGGCAAAGAAGTAAGATTGCGCCAACGCGCCGTCCGGAAGGGCCGCCTCGTGCGGCCCTTCTTCGTTCTGGGCAACGCAAGACAACGGAGTCACGTGTGAGTCGAAAGCTGCGAATCGCCCTGGCCCAGTTCGATTTCCCGGTGGGCGCCGTGCCGGCCAACGCCAGGCGCATCGCCGCGCTGATCGCGCAGGCCCGCGACGAACATGGCGCCGACCTGGTGCTGTTCCCCGAGCTGGCCGTGTCGGGCTATCCGCCCGAAGACCTGCTGCTGCGGCCTGCCTTCCTGGCCGCGTGCGAGCGCGCGATCCACGAGATCGCCCAAGCCTGCACCGGCATCACGGCCGTCGTGGGCTGGCCACAGGCGGCGGGCGCGGTGGTCTACAACGCCGCAAGCGTGATGCGCGACGGCGGCATCGGGCTCACCTA
>JAPLSJ010000086.1 GCA_026398695.1 Arenimonas sp. | reverse complement strand
CCGGCTGATGGCGTCGCCCGTGCCGGCGTAAACTTCAACCATAGTCCCGCCAGGAACCCCGCCATGTCCGCGCCCGACGTGCTGCCCTTCTTCCACGCCGACAGCAACACCTGGACCTATCTGGTCAGCGACCCCGCCAGCCGCGACGCGGCGATCATCGACCCGGTGCTGGACTTCGACCCCAAGTCCGGCCGCACCTCGACCACCTCGGCGCAGGCGGTGCTGTCGGCGGTGACCGAGCTGGGCCTGCGCGTTCGCTGGATCATCGAAACCCACGCCCATGCCGACCACCTCAGCGCCGGCCACTGGCTCAAGCCACGCTTGCCCGACGCGGTACTGGCCATCGGCGAGGGCATCCGCAAGGTGCAGAAGACCTTCCGGCCGATCTTCAACCTGGGCGAACACTTCCCGGTGGACGGTTCGCAGTTCGACCACCTGTTCTCCGACGACGAGCGGTTCGCGATTGGCGTGCTCGAGGGCCGCGTCATCGCGGTGCCCGGCCACACCAACGACAGCAATGCCTACCTGGTGGGCGACGCGCTGTTCACCGGCGATTCGCTGTTCATGCCCGACGGCGGCACCGCGCGCTGCGATTTCCCCGGCGGCGACGCGGCCACGCTTTACCGGTCGATCCAGCGCCTGTACGAACTGCCCGACGACACCCGCGTGTTCGTCTGCCACGACTACGGCCCCGGCGGCCGCGAGTTGCGCTGCGAAACCACCATCGGCGAACAGAAGCGCAGCAACATCCACGTCCGCGTAGGCGTGGACGAGGCCAGCTACGTCGAGCTGCGAAACGCCCGCGACGCCACGCTGTCCATGCCGGCGCTGATCCTGCCGGCCGTGCAGGTGAACATCCGCGCCGGCGCCCTGCCCGAGCCCGAGGCCAACGGCGTGCGCTACCTGAAGCTGCCGATCAACCAGTTCTGAATCAGCGCGCCGCCGCGAGCGCGGCCTGCGTCCAGCGCACGATGCCGTTGGCCTCCATGGCGCCCGACTGCCGCGCGATTTCGCGGCCGGCCCTGAACAGCACCAGCGTGGGAATGCTGCGGATGTTGTAGCGCTGGCCCAGCGTGGGCTCGACCTGGGTGTCCACCTTGGCCAGCCGCACTTGCGGCTCCAGCAGGGCCGCCGCGCGCTCGAAGTGCGGCGCCATCATCTGGCAAGGGCCGCACCACGGCGCCCAGAAGTCCACCAGCAGCGGCAGCTCGCTGCGGTCGGCGTGGGCGTTGAAGTGGTCAACGCCCAGCACCAGCGGATGCGCGGTGAACAGCGGCTGGTGGCAGCGCCCGCAGGACGGGCCCTCCGCCAGCCGCGCCGCCGGCAGGCGGTTGAGCGAGTGGCAGTGCGGGCACGCCAACGTCATGGTGTCGGTCATGCGGAAGCCTCCTGGCGCGCGCGTCGCGTGAGCAGCATGAAGTACAGCAGCGGGATCACCACCAACGTCAGCAGCGTGGACACCAGGATGCCGAAGATCAGGGCAATGGCCAAGCCGTTGAAGATCGGATCGTCCAGGATGAAGAACGCACCCGCCATCGCCGCCAGGCCGGTCAGCACGATCGGCTGCGCGCGCACCGCGCAGGCTTCGATCACCGCATCGGCCGGCGACTGGCCGCTGGCCACCGCGTGGTTGATGAAGTCCACCAGCAGGATCGAATTGCGCACGATGATGCCCGCCAGCGCGATCATGCCGATCATGCTGGTGGCGGTGAACTGCGCGCCCAGCAGCGCGTGGCCCGGCATCACGCCGATCACGGTGAGCGGGATCGGCGCCATGATCACCAGCGGCACCAGGTAGTCGCGGAACTGCGCCACCACCAGCAGGTAGATCAGCAGCAGGCCCACCGAATAGGCCAGGCCCATGTCGCGGAAGGTTTCGTAGGTGATCTGCCACTCGCCGTCCCACTTGATCGAGAAGCCCGACGCGGTTTCCGGCGCGGACAGGAAGCGCTGCTCCAGCGGCGTGCCGGCCAGCGGCTTGTCGCCCACCTGGCCCACGAGGTCGAACATGCCATACAGCGGGCTGTCGAGCGCGCCGGCTTCATCGCCCGTGACGTAGACCACCGGCAGCAGGTCCTTGTGGTAAATCACCGGCTCCCAGGGCAGCCGCTCCACCGTGACCACTTCGGAAATCGGCACCAGGCGGCCGTCGCCGGCGCGCACGCGCAGCGTGAGCAGCTGCTCCAGGCTGGCCTGGTCGCCGGCCGGCAGGCGCAGCCGCACCGGCACCGGGTACTTGGAGGCACCGTCGCGCAGGTAGGTGACGTCGCGGCCGCCCACGCCCAGCGCCAGCGCATCGGCAATGGCCTGCTGCGGGATGCCCAGGCGCGCGGCGCGCACGCGATCCACCACCACCAGCTCACGTTCGGCGGGGGCTTCCACGCTGCTGTCCACGTCCACGATGCCGTCGGTGGCGATGAAGCGCGCCTGCAGGTCGCGGGCGATCTCGCGCGCACGGTCGGCATCGGGGCCATAGATCTCGGCCACCAGCGGCGACATCACCGGCGGACCGGGCGGCACTTCCACCACCTTCACCGACGCGCCGTAGCGCTGGCCGATGTTGGCCAGCGCCGGGCGCACCGCGCGGGCGATGTCGTGGCTCTTGCGGTCGCGGTCGTGCTTGCCCACCAGGTTCACCTGCAGGTCGCCGACGTTGGCGCCGCTGCGCAGGTAGTACTGCCGCACCAGGCCGTTGAAGTTCACCGGGCCCGACGTGCCCGCGTAGCCCTGCACGTCCAGCACCTCGGGCTGCAGCGACACTTCGGCCGCCAGCTCGAGCAGCAGTGCATTGGTGCGCTCCAGCGGCGTGCCCTCGGGCAGGTCCACCACCACCTGGAATTCGGACTTGTTGTCGAACGGCAGCATCTTGAGCACCACCAGCTGCACCACCGCCAGCCCGGCCGAGGCCACCAGGGCCAGGCCGATGCCCGCGAACAGGCGGCGGCGGCGCGAGCGGCCGTGTTCGGCGTGCAGGAAGGGCCGCAGGACGCGCTCGAAGGCGCGACGCAGCTTGCCCACCACGGCGCTGTCGCCGTGGCCCGCGTCGCCGTCCGGCACGTGGCGGGCCAGCAGCTTGAGCGACAGCCACGGCGTCACGGTCAACGCCACCGCCAGCGACAGCAGCATGCCCACCGAGGCATTGATCGGGATCGGCCGCATGTACGGACCCATCAGGCCCGACACGAAGGCCATGGGCAGCAGCGCCGCGATCACGGTGAACGTGGCCAGGATGGTCGGGCTGCCGACTTCATCCACCGCGGGCGGGATCGCCTCCATCAGCGTCTTGCCGCCCAGGCGCATGTGCCGGTGGATGTTTTCCACCACCACGATGGCGTCGTCCACCAGGATGCCGATCGAGAAGATCAGCGCGAACAGCGACACGCGGTTGATGGTGAAGCCCATCGCCCACGATGCGAACAGCGTCAGCGCCAGGGTCAGGATGACGGCGCTGCCCACCACGATGGCCTCGCGCCAGCCCAGCGCGAACAGCACCAGCAGCACCACCGCGCCGGTGGCGAACACCAGCTTCTGGATCAGCTTCATCGCCTTGTCGTTGGCGGTGTAGCCATAGTCGCGGGTGATGCTGGCCTGGATGCCTTCCGGGATCATCGTGGCCTTCAGGCCCTCGAGGCGCTCGGCAATCGCGGTGGTGATGTCGGCGGCGTTGGCGCCGGGCTTCTTGGCGATGGCCAGGGTCACCGCCGGCGCGACGCCGGTGGCCGGGCCGCCGCGTCCGGCGGGCGCCGAATGCCAGGCGTACTGCGTGGGCAGGTCGGCCGAGGCGCGGATGGTGGCCACGTCTTCGAGGTACAGCGGCCGGCCGTCATTGAGGCCGATCACCAGTTCGGCGACCTGCTGGGCATCGGCCAGGTAGCGGCCGGCGGTCATCGGCACCACGCCTTCGGCAGTCACGCGCTCGCCGGCCTGCTGCACGACGTTGGCGGCCGTGAGCGCCGCGGACAGGTCGTCGGCGGTCATGCCGTAGGAGGCCAGGCGGGTGGCGTCGAGCTCCACCACCACCGCGCGCTGCGGCGCGCCGATGGTGTAGACGTCGCGGGTGCCGGGCACGCGCTTGAGTTCGGCTTCCAGCGTGTGGGCGACTTCGGCCAGTTCGGTGCCGCCGCGCGCGGGGTCGTCGGTCCACAGCGTGACGCTCATCACCGGCACGTCGTCGATGCCCATCGGCCGCACCAGCGGCTGGCTGACGCCCAGGTTCGCGGGCGCCCAGTCGGCGTTGGAATACACCTGGTTGTAAAGGCGCACCAGCGCGTCCTGGCGCGGCACGCCCACCGCGAACTCCACGGTGATCAGGGCCATGCCCGGGCGACTCACCGAGTACACGTGCTTCACGCCGTCGATTTCCGACAGCACCTGCTCGAGCGGATAGCTGACCAGGTTCTCGACGTCCTGCGCCGGCGCACCGGCGAACGGCACGATGACGTTGGCCATCGTGACGTCGATCTGCGGCTCTTCCTCGCGCGGGGTCACCAGCGTGGCGAACAGCCCCAGCAGCAGGCCCGCCACCGCCAGGATCGGCGTGAGCGGATTGGCCTGGAACGACTTGGCCAGGCGGCCCGAAAGGCCGAAGCGGGGCTCATTCATCGACCGGCTCCGGCGTCGCACCGGTCAGGTGCGCCAGCGCGGCCAGCGGATCGACGGCGATGCGGTCGCCCGCCGTCAGGCCGGCAAGGATTTCGATGCGGTCCCCCAAATGATGGCCCACGCGGACCTGTCGCAGGCTCACGCGGTTGGCGGGGTCGACTTCATACACGGCGGTGACCTCGCTGCGGCTCACCAGGGCCGAGGCGGGAATGAGGATGCGCTTGGCTTCGCCTGTCTTGAAGGCGGTTTTCACCGTCATGCCCGGCTGCAGGCCGGTGTCGGCCTTGGGCAGCTCGACGCGGATGCGGAAGCTGTGGGTCTTGGGGTCGGCGTAGGGGAAGATCACCACGCCGCTGGCCTCCACCCGGTGGCCGTCGGGCAGCAGCACCGCGGCGGCGCCGTGTTCACGGATGGCCGCGATGTCGCTCTGCGGCACTTCCACGTTCACCCGCAGCTGGTCGAGCGACAGGCCCGACACCAGCGGCTGGCCCGGACGAACGGACTCGCCCACTTCCACCAGACGCTCGGTGAGGATGCCCGAGTACGGCGCCTTGATGACCGTGTAGTCCACCTGTTCGCCGGCTTCGCTGACGCCGGCGCGCGCCGACTCCAGCGCAGCGCGCGCGGCGTCGCGCCGGGCGCGCGCCTGGTCGAGCGAGGCACGCGCCAGCAGCTGCTTGCCCACCAGTTCCTCGGTGCGGCGATACGACAGTTCAGCCTCGGCCGCGTCGGCCTGGGCGGCGCTGAGCGCGGCGGAAGCGCGGCGGCTGGCCGACACCTGCTCCACGTCGGTGAATCGCACCACCACCTGGCCCGCCTCGACGTAGTCATTCACGTCGAAGGGCAGTTCGAGCACGCGTCCGGCGGTTTGCGCCGACAGCGTCGCCTGGTTCACCGCTTCCACCACGCCGTCCCAGGCCCGCTCGCGCGGAGCGACCTCCACCGCGACCTCCAGTGTCTCGAACGGCACCGGGGCACGCGCCAGCGGCGGCGTCGGATCGGCGCCACAGGCCGCCAGCAGCGCGGCGGCGACCAGGGCCAGGGGAAGCAGGCGAACCTTGGACGACATGTCAGTTCCTCACTTGAAGGCGCAGCCGGACTTGATGCCCAGCTTTCCGAACAGCATGGCCGCCGGGCAGAACCCGGTGACCGAGGCCTGCAGCAGGTTGAGGCCGACGAAGGCCGTCAGCAGCAGCCACCACGGCGAAACGAAGTAGGTCAGGGCCAGGCTGGCGAGGATCATCAGGCCGGCGAAGGCCATCACGGCGCGATCGATGTTCATGGGGTTTGTCCTTGCTTGTGTTTACTTGAGGCGCTCGATGCCGAGCAGCTTGAGGATGTACTTCTCGTACAGGGGCTCGGTGTTGCCGGACTTCATCTTGGCCAGGAAGTATTTTTCGTAGGCGACCTTGGCCAGGTGCACCCACTTGCCGACCTTGGCCCAGGTGACGTTGCGCGGCGGGATCTGCGGCAGTGCGACGAACGCCGCGCCGGTGTCACCCATGTCCGCCAGGCAGACGGCGTTCCAGGTCGCGACGGCGGTGGGCGGCTTGCCGTCCAGCTCCAGGGCGATGTTGGCGGCGATCGCCGACACCATCGACTCGATCATGAAGCCCGTCTTGGGCGCGCCCGTGGGCACGGGCGTCACTTCCACCGGAGGGATCGCCACGCAGACGCCGGCCGAGTAGATGTTGGGATACCTGGGATTGCGCTGGTGCGCGTCGATCTGCACGAAGCCGCGCGGATTGCACATTTCCTTGGCGGCCCGCACGGCGTCGACGCCGGTGAAGGCCGGCAGCACCATCGAGAACTTGAACGGCAGTTCATGGCTGGCCAGCGGCTGGCCGCGGCCGTCGAGCTCGTCCACGTGCATGAGGCCGGCGTCCACCTTCTGGATCCGGGCGTTGACCAGCCACTTGATGTGGCGCTGGCGGAACTCCGACTCGAGCAGGGTCTTGGAATCGCCGACGCCGCCCAGGCCCATGTGGCCGATGTAGGGCTCGGAGCTGACGTAGGTCATCGGCACCTTGTCGCGCAGCTTGCGCTTGCGCAGGTCGGCGTCGAGGATCATCGCGAACTCGTAGGCGGGTCCGAAGCAGCTGGCGCCGGCCGCGGCGCCCACCACGACCGGGCCCGGGTCTTTCAGGAATTCCTCGTACGCGGCCCAGGCAGCCTGGGCATGGGGCGTGGTGCAGACCGACTGGGTGTGGCCCGACGGCCCCAGGCCCGGCACTTCGTCGAACGCCAGCCGCGGACCGGTGGCGATCACCAGGTAGTCGTAGTCGAGGCGTCGGCCGTCGCGCAGCAGCAGGTGGCTTTCCTCCGGCACGACCCGTTCCGCACCGCCGGCGTCGAAGTCGATGCCCTTGCGGGCCAGGTGTGGACGCACGCCGACCTGGATGTCGGCCGGCTTGCGCCAACCCACGGCCACCCAGGGATTGGAGGGCGTGAAGGAGAACTGTTCGCCCTCGCCCACCACCGTCACCCGGTGCTCCCGGGAAAGCTTTTCCCGGATCTCGTAGGCGGCGGTCATGCCGCCTATGCCTGCTCCCAAAACGACGATGTGCGCCATAAACTGCTCCTCAGACGGGGTGCCGCTTGCCACCTGCTGTATATTAGTGGCGTCTTAATTAGATTTCAACGATAATATCTCCGGAATCCCCCAGGAGTACCGACATGCGTCAAACCATCCAGCAACTGGTGTCCGAAGCCAGGTCACGGATCCGCGAGATCGACGCCGGTGAGCTGGCCTCGCTGCAGGCCCGGGGCGTCCCCGTGATCGACGTGCGCGAACCGGCCGAGTTCGCCGCCGGCCATGTGCCGGGCGCGGCCAGCATTCCCCGCGGCGTGCTGGAGTTCGAGGTGGACGGCCACCCGGCGGTGAACGGCGAGCGCGACCCGGCCCTGTCCCATCGCGACCAGCCCGTGGTGCTTTATTGCCGCAGCGGCGGTCGTTCGGCGCTGGCCGCGGAAGCGCTGCTGCGGCTGGGCTTCGTCGAACCGCTGTCGCTGGCGGGCGGGTTCATGGCCTGGTCCGGCGACGGCCGCCCGGTGGAAGGGGGCGGCCAGCCGTGAATGCCAAGCACGCGCCTTCGCCCGATTCCCCCGCCCTGCAGATGAAGGAGCGGGCCAACGAGGCTGCCGAACTGCTCAAGGCCATGGCGAACCCTCAGCGGCTGCGCGTGCTGTGCCTGCTGATCGAGCGGGAAATGTCGGTGGGCGAGATCAACGCGCTGGTGGACCTGAGCCAGTCGGCGCTGTCGCAGCACCTGGCCGTGCTGCGGGAAAAGCAGCTGGTGAGCACGCGCCGCGAGGCGCAGACGGTTTACTACTCGGTGCACGACGGGCTCGTGCACGACATCATCGCCTCGCTGCACGGCGCGTTTTGCGCGCCGGGCCCGGCCCGCTGACGCGGGCAGGCCCGCCGCGGGGCGTCAGCGCAGCGCTTTGGCCGCGTCCACCGCCGCTTCCACGGTGATGCCGAAGAAGTGGTACAGCTGGTCGGCGGGAGCCGAGGCGCCGAAGGTGTCGATGCCGATCACCGCGCCGTCCAGGCCCACGTACTTGCGCCAGTAGCCGGTGACGCCGGCCTCCACCGCCACGCGCTTGCGGCACCATGACGGCAGCACCGCCTCGCGCCACTCCAGCGGCTGGCGGTCGAACACCTCGGCGCAGGGCATGGACACCACGCGGGCCTTGATGCCCTCGCCCGCCAGGCGGCGCATCGCTTCCATCGCCAGCTCCACTTCCGAGCCGGTGGCGATGAAGATGAGATCGAACGCGGCTTCCGCGGGGTCGCTGAGCACGTAGCCGCCGCGGGCGATGTCGCCCAGCTGCACGTCCGTGCGGTGCTGGTGGGCCAGGTTCTGGCGGCTGAAGACCAGGCAGCTCGGGCCGGCGGCGCGCTCGATCGCGGCCTGCCAGCACACGGCCGACTCCACCGCGTCGCAGGGGCGCCAGACGTCGTTGTTGGGGATGTAGCGCAGTGACGCCAGGTGTTCGACGGGCTGGTGGGTCGGGCCGTCTTCGCCCAGGCCGATGGAATCGTGGGTGAACACGTGGATGGCGCGGGTGGGGATGAGCGCCGACATGCGCAGGGCGTTGCGCGAGTAGTCCGAGAACACCAGGAAGGTCGCGTCGTAGGGAATGAACCCGCCGTGCAGCGCAATGCCGTTGCTGATCGCGCTCATGCCGAACTCGCGCACGCCGTAGTGCACGTAGTTGGCGTTGGCGTCGTTGGAAGTGACGGACTTGCTGCCCTTCCAGAGCGTGAGGTTGGAGTGCGCCAGGTCGGCCGAACCGCCAATCAGTTCGGGCAGCAGCGGGCCGAACGCGTCGAGCGCCATCTGCGAGGCCTTGCGCGACGCGACCACCGGGCCGTCCTGCTGGAGCTTGGCGATGTAGGCCTGCGCCGCCTCGGCGAAGCCCTCGGGCAGCTCGGCGTGGGAGCGCCGCACGAGCTCCGCGGCCAGCGCCGGATGCGCCTTGGCGTAGGCGTCGAACAGGCGGTTCCACTGTTCCTCGCGCACCAGCCCGGTGTTGCCGGCGCGCCAGCCGTCGGAGATCGCCTGCGGGATCTCGAACGGAGCATGCGGCCAGCCCAGCAGCTCTCGCGCACCGGCGATTTCTTCCTTGCCCAGCGGCGCGCCGTGGGTGGACTCCTTGCCCTGCTTGGTCGGCGCGCCAAAGCCAATCGTGGTGCGGCAGCAGATCAGCGTCGGACGGTCCGCCTCGGCCTGCGCCGTGCGGATGGCCTGGGCGATCTCGACCGGATCATGGCCGTCCACGTTCCGGATCACCTGCCAGCCGTAGGCCTCGAAGCGCGCCGCAGTGTCGTCGGTGAACCAGCCGGACGTGTCGCCGTCGATCGAGATGCGGTTGTCGTCCCAGAAGGCCACCAGCTTGCCCAGGCCCCAGGTGCCGGCCAGGGAGGCGGCTTCGTGCGAGATGCCCTCCATCAGGCAGCCGTCGCCCAGGAAGACCCAGGTGGTGTGGTCGACGATGTCGAACTCGGGGCGGTTGAAGCGCTGCGCCAGCAGCTTCTCGGCGAGCGCCATGCCGACCGCGTTGGCCAGCCCCTGGCCCAGCGGGCCGGTGGTGGTTTCCACGCCGGGGGTATGGCCGAACTCGGGGTGGCCGGCAGTCTTGCTGTGCAGCTGGCGGAACTTGCGCAGCTGGTCGATCGGCAGGTCGTAGCCCGACAGGTGCAGCAGGGCGTAGATCAGCATGGACCCGTGCCCGTTCGACAGCACGAAGCGGTCGCGGTTGAACCACTTGGGGTTGTTCGGGTTGTGCCGCAGGAAGTCGTTCCAGAGCACTTCGGCGATGTCCGCCATGCCCATGGGCATGCCCGGGTGGCCCGACTTGGCCGCCTCGACGGCGTCCATGGCCAGGAAGCGGATGGCGTTGGCAAGATCGCGGCGGGACGGCGTGGCGGTGCTCATGGTGGGCGGCTTCGGCTAGGAGGAGTCGGGCGGCCCGCCGCACGGGCGGGGCCGCTCATTTTCCCCCAGCAGGCCGCGAATGTCGCCGTTGCGGGGGCGTCGTGGCGGTGCTAGGCCGGCATGGCCCCGGAACGACGAAGGGCCGCTTTCGCGACCCTTCGTCTTCAAGCCTTGTGGCCAGCCTCAGCCTTTCTTGGACACCTGCAGGATGCGCGGGGTGACGAAGATCAGCAGTTCGGCCTTGTCGGACGACTTGTTCTTGTTGCGGAACAGGTTGCCCAGCACCGGGAGGTCGCCGAGGAACGGAACCTTGCGCAGGTCCTCGCGGCTCGAGAACTCATACACGCCACCCACCACCACGGTCTGGCCGTTGTCGATCAGCACCGCAGTGCTGACTTCGCGACGGGCGATCTGCGGCACGAAGCCGCCGGCCGGGTTCTCGATCAGCTCGCTGACCTCGTCCTTCTTCACCATCAGGTTCAGGTAGACGCGGCCGTCCTGGGTGATCGTCGGGGTGACCTTGAGCTCAAGCAGCACTTCCTTGAACTCGACGGTGGCCGTGGCAACGGCACCGGCGGTCGTGGCCGGCTGGATCGTCAGGTAACCGACCTCGTCGCCCTGGCGGATGATCGCCTCGCGCTGGTTGGCAGTGATGACGCGCGGGTTGGACACCACTTCACCGCGACCTTCTTCCTCGAGCGCGGACAGCTCGAGGTCGAGCGCGATGTCGCTGCGCAGGATGCTCAGGTTCAGCAGGCCGGCGGGCGTGGTGGCCGGGAGGCCCACCAGGAAGCCGGAGTCGGTGGTAGTTTCGCCAACCGCTGCGGCGTCCTCAAGGGTACCCACGCGGTCCTGGATGCCGAAGATGACGCCCAGTTCGCGCGCGAAGGTCTCCGAAGCCACGACGATGCGCGCTTCGATCAGCACCTGGTCGACCGGGCGGTCGAGGGTGGCGAGCAGCGTGCGCACTTCCTGGATCTTCTTCGGAATGTCGATCAGCAGCAGGGTGTTGGTGCGGTTGTCGAAGCTGACGCTGCCGCGCGGCGACAGGAAGCCCTTGTTCTGCACCGCGCCGCCTGCACCACCGGCACCACCGCTGTTCTTGCTGTTCTCGGTCAGGAGCTTGGCGATTTCCTCGGCGTTGCCGTAGTTGATCGCGATGTATTCAGTGACGAGCTCCTCGCGGTCCTCGTTGGCGATGCGGGCATCGGCCTTCGCCTTCTCGAACTCGGCGATTTCCTTCTGCGGCGCAACCCAGATGACGTTGCCGTCGCGGCGCTTGTCGAGCTGCTTGGCGCGCAGCACGATCTCCATGGCCTGGTCCCAGGGCACGTTGATCAGGCGGAGCGTGACGTTGCCCTGCACGGTGTCGGAGGCGACGACGTTGAGGTTGGACTCTTCGGCGATCAGCTGCAGCACGGTGCGGACCGGCACGTCCTGGAAGTTGAAGGTGACGGCACGGCCGGTGTAGCCCTGCGACGGAGCGGCGCCGGCGACGGCACCCGCCGCGCGGGCGGACGGGGCCGAGGCAATGACCGCGGCGCGCTTGGGCGTGATCTCGATGACGTACTCGTTGCCCGTCTGGTAGGCCATCGAGTCGTAGGCACCGTTGGTGTTGATCACCAGGCGCGTGCTGCCGGCATTGGTGTTGGGCTCGAGGCTCTGCACCGGCGTGGCGAAGTCGGTCACGTCCAGGCGACGACGGAGGCTTTCCGGGATGCTGGCGTTGGCGACGTCCACCACCACCTTGGAGCCTTCGTTGCGCATGTCGGCGGCGGCGCCATCCCCGTTGAAGCGGAGGATCACGCGACCCGAACCATTCTCGCCGCGGCGGAAGTCGATGTTGGCGACCTCGATGGCCGACGCGACGCGCTTGGTCGGGTCGGAGGGATTGGCCATCGTGTTGGAGGCGTTGCTCTGCACCGCTCCGGCATCCACCGTCAGCACCAGCAGGTTGCCGGAGCTGCGGGTCGTGTAGCCCGCGGGGCGGAACAGGTCGACAACGACCCGGGTCCGGCCACCGGCCTCGACGGCCGAGACGGCCGAGGTGGCGCCACTGCCGATGACGACCCGGCGCTGGCTCAGGCCGTTGGTGGTTTCGGGCAGGTCCACGGCGATGCGCGGCGGCGTGTCGGTCGTGAAGGCCTGGACGTCACCCACCGGCTCTGCGAACTGCAGGGTGATGTCGACCTTGCCCCCGGGGGCCGATGCGTAACGCACGTCCTGCAGGACGTTCGCAGCCAAGGCGGACAGCGACGCCGTCATGCCGACAGCGAGCGCTCCCATGGCCAGCAACCAAGTGCGCTTGCTGCCCTTCCCCTGGCCGATCGTATTATTCGCGGTCATCGTGCATTCCCCCAATCAATTGTCTTCAAGGGCGATTTTGGCTTGACGCTCAAGCCAACCGCCGGCCCCATCAGGTACGAGTTCGACCATTTCAACGCGGTCTTCGAAGACCGCGGTGATGCGACCGTCGCTGAGCCCCATGTAGTTGCCCGGGCGGACCCGGTAGGTCACCTTGTCCGGCCCCATCACCAGGCCGATGATCCCGGCGCCGGACCCGATCGTGCCGACCATGTCCAGGCTGTCCAGCGGGAAGGCCTCGAGGACTTCCTTGCGCCGGTTCGGGTCAGGCCTCAGCCCGCCGCCGTCCTGTTCGGACGTGGGCGGACTGAAGGGATCACGCAGGTTCTGCGCTGCATATTCAAAGGTTTCGAACTGCTTCATGACCGGCAGCGGGTCGAGCGGCGGTGCCGGCTGCGACTTCACTTCGGCCACCCAGGCCTCGAGGTCGCGCTGGCCGCGCGTACAGGCCGCGAGGGCCAGCACGGCGACGCACAGGACCAGGCCACGCGCAACGGTTCGGGTGTTGATGGAGGCCATCACTGCACCCCCCCGGCGACAGGCGCGGCGGCCGGCGCAGGCGCTGCCGGCGCCGGAGCGGCGGTGGCCGGCGCGGCGGCGGCCGCCTCGTCTTCATCAAGGTATCGGTACGTCTTCACCGTGCCCTCCAGCACCAGGGTCTGGTCACCATCGCCTCGCGGCTTCAGCGAGATGTCGTGCATGGTCATGATGACCACGCGCGGCAGGGAAGCCACGCCGCTGACGAAAGCTCCGAACTGGTGGTAGGTACCCGCCATGCGCAGCGCGATCGGCTTCTCGGCGTAGAACTCCAGCATCGTCTCGGCGCCCGGCTGGAACAGCTCGTTGTTGATGCCGCTGGCCAGGGCCGTCTGCGACACGTCGACGATCAGGTCGGGCATCTCGTTCTTGCTGGGCAGCTGGCGCAGCATCTGCTGCAGCATCACTTCCATCTGCGCGAGCTGCTGCTTGAGCGGCTCGAGGTTGGCGGCCCTGCCCTGCTTGGTCTGGAACTCGCCGCGAAGCGTGACTTCGGTGGCCTCCTCGGCCTCGATCAGCATGCGCTTGTCCTTGACGAACAGGTACCAGGCCAGGCCGATGATCACCACGAGGACCAGGAAGCACGCGCCCAGCTTTACCTGGATCGGCCATGCACCGGAATTGTTGAAGTCAAGATTGCGAAGGTCGACTTTCTTGCTGCTCACAGGGCACCTCCGGCAACAGGCGCGGCAGCCGGGGCGGCGGCAGGCGCAGCAGGCGCCGCGGCAGCTGCAGCCTCTGCGGCGGCGGCCTCTTCTTCTTCAGGCGACGTCGGGCTCTTGAGCGTGACCTTGAGCGAGAAGACGTTGGGAAGCCCCTTGTCCTCGCCCTTGGTCTCGATGATGGTCAGGTCGGGATTGCTCATCCAGCCCGAGTCTTCGAGGTTGCGCATGTAGGAGCTGACGCGTGCGTTGGACTGGGCCAGGCCTTCCAGCGTCAGGATCTGGCCGCTCTGCTTGATCGAGCTCAGGCGGACGCCTTCCGGGATGGTGCGCACCAGTTCGTCGAACAGGTGGACCATCTGCGAACGGCTGGCCTGCAGCTGCTCGATCACCTGCTTGCGTGCCAGCAGGTTGGCCTTCTTCTTGTCCAGCTCCTCGATCTCGAGGATCTGCTGGTCAACCAGCACGATCTGGTCGCGCAGGTAGGTGTTGCGGTTCTGCTGGCCTTCGAGCTGACCGTTGAAGTACATGACGATCAGGAAGCTGACGAGCAGGGCGACAACCGACGCCAGGCCCAGCATGCTGACGAATTCCTTCTGGCGCAGCTTGCGCCGCTCTGCACGCCAGGGAAGTAGATTGATTCTGGCCATCAGTCGAAGCTCCTCAGGGCCAGGCCACACGCGATCATCAGCGCCGGTGCGTCCTGCGCCAGGGCGTGGGCCTGGACGCGGGGACCGAGCGCCATGTTGGCGAGCGGGTTGGCGATGACGGTCGGGACGCCGAGATGTTCCTCGACGAGATTGCCAATGCCGGCGATGGAGGCACAACCGCCGGCCAGGACGACCTGGTCGACGCGGTTGAAGTCGCTGCCTGCGTAGAAGAACTGCAGGAGTCGGCTGACCTGCTGCACCAGCGCCTCCTTGAAGGGCTCCAGCACCTCGACCTCGTAGCTTTCCGGCAGGCCGCCCTGGCGCTTGGCCAGGCCAGCTTCGTCATAGCTCAGGCCGTAGCGGCGCATGACTTCGTCGGTGAGCTGCTTGCCGCCGAAGACCTGCTCGCGGGTGTAGATGCTGCGCTGGCCGCGGAGCACGTTCAGCGTGGTCATCGTGGCGCCGATGTCCACCAGGGCGACGATCGCGTCCTTGGGCACCGAAAGCTGGTCGGAGACCAGCTTGAAGGCGTTTTCCATCGCGAACGCCTCGACGTCGATCACCTTGGCGGTGAGGCCGCCAAGCTCGAGCGCCGACTGGCGCAGCTCGACGTTTTCGGTGCGGGACGCGGCCAGCAGGACCTGGATCATCTCCGGGTTGCTGGGGACCGGGCCGAGCACCTCGAAGTCGATGCTGACTTCGTCGATGGGGTAGGGAATGTAGTTGGAGGCTTCGAGCTGGACCTGGTCTTCAAGGGAATCCTCGTCCAGGTCGCCCTGGATGGGGATGATCTTGGTGATCACGGACGAGCCGGAAACGGCGGCTGCGGCGTGCCTGGCCTTGGTGCCCGAACGGGCCACGGCCCGCTTGATCGCCTCGCCCACCGCCTCGACCTCGACGATGTTCTTCTCGACCACGGCATTGGGCGGCAGCGGCTCGACCGCGTAATGCTCCACGCGATAACGACCACCTGACTCAGTCAGCTGCAGAAGCTTGACGGCCGTGGAACTGATGTCCAGACCGACTAGCGGTGTCTTGGCATTTCCGAAAAGACCCACGGTTTCTCCCCTTCCGACGGGCACTTACAAGCGAATGGTGCGCCATCACATTAAATAACGAAAAATTGCCAAATGGCAATACCCCCCCCTGTGCGTACGCCCCTGCGTCTGCCGGACAGCCATTTCGCTTCCCTAACCTAGACGCAATCGGACCCTGGGACCGGCCGCCCCCACGACATCTCCCGGGTCATGGCACGTTCTATACTCCCTGCCCCATGACGATGTAAACCTCGGGAGAGGCCCTGGATGGCCCGTTTCGTTCGATTGCTGCGCCGGCTACTGTACCTGTTCGCGGGCCTCGCGCTGCTTGGGGTGATCGCCCTGGGCGTCCTTTACTGGCTGATCGCACCCCGGCTTCCCGACGTCCAGGAGCTGCGCAACGTCCAGCTGCAGGTGCCCCTGAGCATCCATACCCGCGACGGCAAGCTGATCGCGCTGATCGGCGAGACCCGGCGTTTCCCGGTCCAGATCGAGGACGTGCCCCTGCACGTCAAGCAGACCTTCATCGCCATCGAGGACGCGCGCTTCTACGAGCATCCCGGCGTTGACTGGCGCGGCATCAGCCGCGCCGTGTGGCTGCTGGCCACCACCGACGACCGCCGCGTGGCGGGCGGCAGCACCATCACCCAGCAGGTGGCCAAGCAGTTCTTCCTGAGCTCGGAGTACTCGTACACGCGCAAGCTGACCGAAATCTTCCTTGCGCTGAAGATGGAGCGCGAGCTGACCAAGGACGAGATCTTCGAGCTCTACCTCAACAAGAGCTTCTTCGGGAACCGCGCCTACGGCATCGCGGCCGCGTCGGATTATTACTACGGAAAGACCCTCGACCAGCTGACCCTTGCGGAGGCCGCCACGCTGGCCTCGATCCCCAAGTTCCCGTCCAGCGGCAATCCGATCATCAATCCCGAGCGCGCGCTGATCCGCCGCAACTACGTGCTGCTGCGCATGCGCGAAGAGGGAATGATCACGCCCGCGCAGGAGCGCGCGGCCATTGCCGAGCCGGTGAATGCCAGCCCGCACGAGCCCAAGGTCGAAGTCGAGGCGCCGTACGTGGCCGAGATGGTGCGCGCGGAAATGGAGCAGCGCTACGGCGCCGAGGCCACCACCAGCGGGCTTCGCGTCTACACCACGCTCGACAGCGCGCACCAGGCCGCGGCGGCGCGCTCGGTGCAGCTGGGGCTGCTTGAATACGACCGCCGCCACGGTTACCGCGGGCCGGAGGCGCAGCTGGTGCTGGCCGACTCCGAGGACGACGCGGCGCTGCGCAAGCGGCTGCGCGCCTACCCGCCGCTGGGCGGGCTGTCGGCTGGCATCGTGTCCGGCTTCGAGGGCGACAGCGTGCGGCTGGTGACGGCCGGCGCCGAGCCGGTGCTGCTCGACGCCAAGGCCATGCGCTGGACGGGCAAGGGGCCCAAGGCGCTGCTCAAGCGCGGCGACGTTGTCCGGTTCACCGAAGCGCCGCAGCCGATCAAGCCTGCCGTCGCACCGGGCCCGGAAACGGCCGCCCCGGCGGCACCGGCAAAGCCCGAGCTGCTGCTCGCGCAGATCCCGGTGGCCCAGGCCGCCCTGGTGTCGCTGCAGCCCGAGGACGGCGCGATCCGCGCGCTGGTCGGCGGCTTCAGCTTCGGCCTCAACAAGTTCAACCGCGCCACCCAGGCCCAGCGCCTGCCGGGATCGAGCTTCAAGCCGTTCGTTTACGCGGCGTCGTTCGAGCGCGGCTTTGGCCCGGCCAGCATTGTGCTCGATGCCCCGGTGGTGTTCCGCGACCGCGCGGGCAACGTCTGGCGGCCGCAGAACGACGCCGGCAACTTCGCCGGCCCGATGCGGCTGCGCGAAGCGATGGTGCAGTCACGCAACCTCGTCTCGGTGCGCCTGCTGGACGCCATCGGCGTGGATTTCGCCAGCCGCTACATCACCCAGTTCGGCTTCAGCCAGCAGAGCCTGCCGCCGAACCTGTCGATGTCGCTGGGCACCTCGTCGCTCACGCCGATGTCCATCGCGCGCGGCTACGCCGTGTTCGCCAACGGCGGCTTCCGGGTGGACCCGTGGTTCATCGACCGGGTGCTGGACCGCGACGGCGAGGTGCTGTCGCAAGCCGCGCCGCCGCGCGCCTGCCGCGGCTGCCCTGGCCGCGAAGCCGGTGAGCAGCAGGCCACCACCGTGGTGGACGGCTTCGATTTCGGCGCCCCGGCGGCGCCCGAGGCCCCGGCCACCGAGACCGCCGGCACCGTCGCCGCCGAGCCGGTGGCCGTGCCGGAAGGCCCGCTGGTGCTGGCGCCGCGCGCCATCGACGAGCGCACGGCCTTCATGATTTCCTCGATCCTCAAGGACGTGGTGAAGCGCGGCACGGCCACGGCGGCCAAGGTGCTCGAACGCGACGACATCGGCGGCAAGACCGGCTCCACCAACGACCACCGCGATGCCTGGTTCTCCGGTTTCGGCGGCGACCTGGTCACCACCGTCTGGGTCGGCAAGGACGACTTCAACACCCTGGGCCGCGGCGAATACGGCGGCAAGGCCGCGCTGCCGATCTGGATTCAGCCCGTCCACCGGGCGCCTGATGGCCGACGGCAGCCCGGGCTCGATCCAGGAGTTCTTCAAGCGCGAAGACTACGACCGGATCACCAGCAGCGGCTTCGACCTCGAGCCGGAGCTGAGCAACGAAGAGGCGTTCGACATCTTCTAGCGCCCGAGCCCGCCGCGCCCATGAGCCCACGACGCCAGGACGACCCGCGCACGCACCAGCGCCGCCAGCTCGTGGCGCAGGAAGCGGCACGCCTGCTGGCCTGCGGCGAGCAGGTGGACATCGACCAGGCGCGCCGCAAGGCGGCCGCGAAACTGGGCGTACGCGACGAGGCCGCGCTCCCTGACGCCGCGCTCGTGCGCGAGGCGCTCGGCGAACGGCAGCGGCTGTTCGGCGGCGGGCCCGCGCCGGTGCTGGGCCGGCTGCGCGACGCCGCCCTGCAGGCGATGGCGTTCCTGGCGGCCTTCGACCCGCGGCTGGCCGGGCCCGTGCTCGAAGGCACGGCGAACGAGCGTGCCGGCGTGTTGCTGCACCTGCACCCGCAGGACCCCGACGACGTGGCGCATTTCCTCCACGACCAGCGCATTCCCGCCGAGGCGGGCGTGCGGCGGGTGCGGCTGGATCGCGAACGCAGCGCCGACTTGCCGAGCTGGCACTTCACCGCCGACGGCGTGGCTTTCGAACTGGTGGTGCTGCCGCACGCCTCGCTCCGGCAGCCGCCCCTGGAGCCGCTGGAGGCGACGCCGGTGCCCAGGGCGTCCGCTGCCACCCTCAGGCGCCTGATGGACGCTGGCGAGGCCTGAGGCGGTCCAGAGGCATGCGGGCGCACCAAAACGAACGCCCCGCGATGCGGGGCGTCGTCAACGAGCCTTGCGGTGCCGTCAGCGCTTGTCGAGCGCCACGTAATCGCGGCCGGCGGCGCCGGTGTAGATCTGGCGCGGACGGCCGATCTTGGCTTCCGGGTCGGTCTGCTGCTCGAGCCAATGCGACACCCAGCCGGCGGTGCGGGCGATGGCGAACATCACCGTGAACATCTCGGTCGGGATGCCCAGCGCCTTGTAGATGATGCCCGAGTAGAAGTCGACGTTCGGGTAGAGCTTGCGCTGCACGAAGTAGTCGTCCTTGAGCGCCGCTTCCTCCAGGCGCATGGCCACTTCCAGCATCGGGTCGTTGACGCCCAGCTCGGCCAGCACCTCGTGGCACATCTCGCGGATGATGGTCGCGCGCGGGTCGAAGTTCTTGTACACGCGGTGGCCGAAGCCCATCAGGCGGAAGCCCGAGTTCTTGTCCTTGGCGCGGTCGACGGCCTTGGAAACATCTTCCGGGCGGCCGATCTCCGACAGCATCTTGAGCACCGCCTCGTTTGCGCCGCCGTGCGCGGGGCCCCAGAGCGCGGCCACGCCCGCGGCCACGCAGGCGTAGGGATTGGCGCCGGTGGAACCGACCAGGCGGACGGTGGACGTGGAGGCGTTCTGTTCGTGGTCGGCGTGCAGGATGAACAGCAGGTCGAGCGCCTTGGCGGCGATCGGCTTCATGTGCAGCGGCTCGCTGGGCACTTCGAACATCATGTGCAGGAAGCGCTCGACGTACTCGAGGTTGTTGCGCGGGTAGCGCACCGGCCAGCCGATGGAATAGCGGTAGCAGGCGGCGGCGATGGTGGGCACCTTGGCCAGCAGGCGGATGGCGGCCAGGCGGCGCTGTTCCGGGTCTTCCAGGTCGAGGTCGCTGTGGTAGAACGCGGCCAGCGAGCCGATCATGCCGCACAGCATCGCCATCGGGTGCGCGTCGTGGCGGAAGCCGCCCAGGAAGCCCTTGAAGGCCTCGTGCATCATCGTGTGGTGGGTGACTTCGTGCTCGAACTTGGCGAACTGCTCGGTGTTGGGCAGCTCCCCGTTCATCAGCAGGTAGCTGGTCTCGAGGAAGTTGGAATGCTTGGCCAGCTGTTCGATCGGGTAGCCGCGGTAAAGCAGCACGCCCTCGTCGCCGTCGATGTAGGTCACCGCGCTGCGGCAGCTGGCGGTCGCCACGAAGCCGGGGTCGTAGGTGAACATGCCCGTTTCCTTGGGCAGCCGGGTGATGTCGACGCAGGGTGCGCCGAGGGTGCCGGTATAAACGGGAAGCTCGACGTTCTTGCCGGCGGCGTTGAGTACGACGCTCTTGTTGTCGGACACGGGCTGACTCCTTTCAGGGATGGCGCGACCCGCATCCACGAAGGCTCTGGCGCGGCGTTCGCTACTGAGATTGGAAGGCACCGCCGGGGCGGCCACCATTCGCCGAAGTATCTCACAGGGTTCGCGGCCAAGTCAGTGACGAAGGCATGAACCTTGGTCGGGGTTGCCCCGGAACGAAAAAGGCCACCCGGAGGTGGCCTTCCCTGCCGCGACCCGGTTGCCCGGGCGGGGCGATTACTTGGCGTAGCGCTTGCGGAAGCGGTCGACGCGGCCGCCGGTGTCCATGACCTTCTGCTTGCCCGTGTAGAACGGGTGCGAAGCGGAGGTGATGTCGACCTTGATCAGGGTGTATTCGTTGCCGTCCGTCCAGGTGACCTTGTCCTTGCTCGACAGGGTGGAACGGGTGAGGAACGCGAAGTCGGAGGACAGGTCCTGGAAGACGACTTCTTTGTAATTCGGATGGATGTCGGCCTTCATGGCAATTGCTCCGCCGGTGTTTACGTGGGAAAAGACCGTCATTATAGGCCCGGCCCCGAGCCCGCCGCAAGTCTTTGCGTGCCCCGGGTTCAAGCCCCCAGTGCGGCCTGCAGCTGGGCCTCGAACCGGGCCTGGTCGTATTCCATGACGATGCGGGCATTGGCCGGGCGGCCCGTGCGCCGCTGCCAGTCCACCAGGGTGGCGCCCCGGCTGTGCCTTCCTTCCAGCTCCACCGCCAGGAAACGGTCCTCGGCGCGGGCCACGCCATCGGGCTGCAGCGCGGCCGCCATCGCCAGGGCGTCGGCGCTGAGCCAGCGGCCGCCGCGATGGTCGGCCGGGCGGGCGCGGTTGGCCCGGGAGATCAGTTCGTAGAACTGCCCGCGGGCATCCCCGGCGGCCAGCCAGCCGGCCACGTCGGCATGCGCCAGCCCGTGGCGGGTCACCGCCTCCCAGTCCACCAGCTCGAAGCGCGGGAACGCCCGGAACACCACGTCCGCCGCTTCCGGATCGAAGGCGATGTTGAACTCGGCCGGGATCGAAGTGTTGCCCTGCCCCGTCACCGCGCCGCCCATCACCACCAGGCGGCCGATGCGCGAAGGCAGGTCGGGGTCCAGGCGCACGGCCAGCGCGAGGTTGGTCAACGGGCCCAGGGTGACCAGCAGCAGCCGCCCGGCGTTTTCCCTGGCCAGGCGGATGATGGCGAGCGCGGCGTGTTCGTCCTGCGCCGATCGCGCGGAAGGCGCGTAGCCGGTATCGCCGAAGCCGTCCTGGCCGTGCACGTAGGCGGCGTCCTCGGCCTCGTGCAGCAGCGGCACCGGGCAGCCGGCGAACACCGGCACGTCCACGCCGGCGACGTCGCACAGCTTGAGCGCGTTGGCCACGGTGTGGCGCAGGCCGACGTTGCCGGCGGCGATGGTGAGCCCGAGCAGGCGATGGCGCCGGTCGGCGAATGCCATCAGAAGGGCCAGCGCGTCGTCCACGCCGGGGTCGGTGTCGATGAGAAGCGGGATGCGTTCGTCCATGGCCGGAGTATGCAAGAGGAGGACGCCGGAAAGAGAAGCCCGGCTCAGGCGCCGGCGAACTTGGCCGCCCCGCCGACCCACCGCTCCACCAGGCGGTCGGCCAGCGCGGGCGATTCGGCCAGCAGCACTTCCGCCGCGGCGTGCACTTCGGGCAGCAGGTGCGCATCGCGCACCAGGTCGGCGACGCGGAAGCTGGCCAGGCCGGTCTGGCGCGTGCCCAGCAGTTCGCCCGGGCCGCGCAGCTCCAGGTCCTTCTCGGCGATCAGGAAGCCATCGGTGCTGGCCCGCATCACTTCCAGCCGCTCGCGCGCCATCTGCGACAGCGGCGGCTTGTAGAGCAGCACGCAGCTCGACGCCGCCGCGCCGCGCCCCACCCGGCCGCGCAGCTGGTGCAGCTGCGCCAGGCCCAGGCGTTCGGCGTTCTCGATGATCATCAGGCTGGCATTGGGCACGTCCACGCCCACCTCGATGACGGTGGTGGCCACCAGCAGCTGCAGCCGGCCGGCCTTGAATTCGGCCATCACCGCCTGCTTCTCCGCCGGCTTCATGCGCCCGTGCAGCAGGCCCAGGCGCAGGCCTGGCAGCAGCAGGCCCAGCTGTTCGTAGGTGGACTGCGCGGCCTGCGCCTCCACTTCTTCGCTGTCCTCGATCAGCGTGCACACCCAGTAGGCCTGGCGACCCTCGGCGCAGGCACCGCGGATGCGGTCCACCACCTCGCCGCGGCGGTCGCCGCTGATGGCCACGGTCTGCACCGGCGTGCGGCCGGGCGGCATCTCGTCGATCACCGACACGTCCAGGTCGGCATAGGCCGACATCGCCAGCGTGCGCGGGATCGGCGTGGCGGTCATCACCAGCTGGTGCGGCACCTGGCGACCGCTGAGGCCCTTGTCGCGCAGCGCCAGGCGCTGGTGCACGCCGAAACGGTGCTGTTCGTCCACGATGGCCAGCGCCAGGCTCGAGAACACCACCTTGTCCTGCATCAACGCATGCGTGCCCACCACCACCTGGGCCTGGCCGCTGGCGATTTCCGCCAGCACCGCCGCGCGCGCCTTGCCGGTGACCTTGCCGGCCAGCCACGCCACGCGCAGGCCCAGCGGTTCGAACCAGCCGCGGAAATTGGCCAGGTGCTGTTCGGCCAGCAGCTCGGTGGGCGCCATCAGCGCCACCTGGCGGCCGGCTTCGACCGCGTTGGCCGCCGCCAGCGCCGCCACGACGGTCTTGCCGCTGCCCACGTCGCCCTGCACCAGGCGCAGCATCGGCTCGGGCCGCGCCATGTCCTTGGCCACTTCGGCCAGCACGCGCTGCTGCGCGCCGGTGAGTTCGAACTTGAGCTTGCGCCGCAGCGAGGCCGCCAGCTTGCCCGCCGGCCGCACGGGCATGGCGCCGTGCGCGCGCAGCGCGATGCGCTGGCGGCGCAGGCTGAGGTGGTGGGCCAGCAGTTCCTCGATCGCCAGCCGGCGAAGCGCGGGGTGCACGCCCAGCTCGAAGTCGCGCAGGTTGGTGTCCGGCGGCGGCCGGTGCGCGGTGAGCAGGGCGTCGCGCAGGGTGGGCAGCTGCAGCCGCTGGCGCAGCCCGGCCGGCAGCAGCTCCAGTTCGTCCGCGGGCGGCAGCCGGTCCAGGGCCTCGCCGATCAGGCGGGACAGCGACTGCGGGCCGAGCCCTTCCACCGCCGGGTAGACGGGGTCGAGGCGGTCGCGCACGCCGGCATCGGCGTCGTCGCCCAGCAGCCGGTAGCTCGGGTGCACCATTTCCAGCCCGTGCTGCCCGGGCCGCGCCTCGCCGTAACAAAGGATGCGCCGGCCGGGCACGAACAGCGCCAGCTGCGCGCGGTTGAAGTGGAAAAAACGCAGCACCAGCGTGCCGCGCGACGCATCACCGATGGCCACCCGCAGCGTCGGCCGATAGCGGAAGCTGCGTTCCACCGCCTCCACCCGGGCCTCCACCTGCGCCGATTGCCCGGGGAACAGCGCGGCGATCGGCGTGATGCGGGTGCGGTCTTCGTAGCGAAGAGGCAGGTGCAGCCACAGGTCCTGCACGCTCAGCAGGCCGCGCACCGCGAATTTCTCGGCCACCTTCGGGCCGACGCCCGGCAGCGTGGACAGCGGCTCGGCGCCGGCCGGCGCCATCGCGGTGGCGCTTTCGCCGGCGCCGCGGCGGCGCGGCGGTCGCGGCATCGAGTCAGCCAGTGACGAGGATGGCGTCGACCTCTACCCGCGCGCCGCGCGGCAGCGCCGACACCTGGATGGTCGAACGCGCGGGGTACGGCGCCTGGAAGTAGTCCGCCATCACGGCATTCACCGCCGCGAAATCGGCCAGGTCGGTGAGGTAGATGCCGACGCGCGCGACGTGGTCCATCGAACCGCCGGCAGCCGCGCAAACGGCCCTGAGGTTGTCGAAGACGCGCCGGGCCTCGGTGGCGATGTCGGCCTGCACGAGTTCGCCGGTGGCGGGATCGAGCGGTATCTGGCCCGACAGGTAAACGGTGCCGCCGGCGCGCACGGCCTGCGAATAGGGCCCGATGGCGGCCGGCGCAAGCGGGGTGCTGATGGGTTCACGGGACATGGCGGGCCTCGGTGCAGTCGGGGAACGCTGATTGTAGGGGCCGGCCCATGCCGCCGGCCAGCGGCCGTCAGAGCCGCTGCACGCCGTGCACCACGCCCAGGCGGCGCACGCGGCGGATGACGTCGGCAAGGTGCTTGCGGTTGCGCACCTCGATGGAGAACTCCATCACCGACACCGCCACGTCGCGCTCGCGGTATTCCACCGCGTCGATGTTGGAGTTGCTCTCGGCGACGGCCGCCGCCACCTGGGCCAGCACGCCCGGCTTGTTCTCGACTTCGATGCGCAGCGCCACGCGGTAGTCGCCCTCGACGTTGCGGTCCCAGGCCATGGGAACGCAGCGCTCGGGGAACTTGCGGTACTCGGCCACGTTCGGGCAGTCGGCGCGGTGCACCACCACGCCCTTGCCGGCGCTGAGGTAGCCCATGATCTCGTCGCCCGGGATCGGGTGGCAGCAGGCGGCGAAGCTCAGCACGCCGCGCTCGCTGCCCGAGATCATGATGCGCTCGCTGCTGTTGTGCGACAGCGTGGCCGACGACAGCGGCAGCTCGTCCTGGCCGTGCACCAGCATGCGCGCCACCTGCGCGGGCATGCGGTTGCCCAGGGCGATGTCGGCCAGCAGCTCCTCCAGCCGGCGATGGCGCAGCTCGGAAAGCAGCTGCTCGATGCGCCCGGCCGGGATGCGGTCGAGCGAGCTGTCCATGCCTTCCAGCGCGCGGTCGAGCATGCGGTGGCCGAGGTCCACGGCGTCCTCGTGCTCGAGCCGCTTGAGGAAGTGCCGGATAGCGGTGCGCGCCTTGCTCGAAACCACGAACTCCAGCCACTGCGGACCTGGCGTGGCCGAGGGCGCGGTGATGATTTCGACGCTCTGGCCGCTGGCCAGCTTGGTGCGCAGCGGGCCCAGCTTCTTGTCCACGCGCGCGGCGACGGCGTGGTTGCCCACGTCGGTGTGCACGGCGTAGGCGAAATCGAGCGCCGTGGCGTTGCGCGGCAGGGCCAGGATGTCGCCCTTGGGCGTGAACAGGTAGACCTCGTCGGGGAACAGGTCGACCTTGACGTTTTCCAGGAATTCCAGCGACGAGCCCGCGCTCTGCTGGGTGACCATCAGGTTGCGCACCCAGTCCTGGGCGCGCGCCTGCGCCGCGCTGCCGCCGCTGCCGGCGGTCTTGTAGACCCAGTGCGCGGCGATGCCTCGCTCGGCCACCAGGTCCATGTCCTCGGTGCGGATCTGCACCTCCACCGGCGCCCCGTAGGGACCGAACAGCACGGTGTGCAGGCTCTGGTAGCCGTTGGCCTTGGGGATGGCGATGAAGTCGCGGAAGCGGGCGTCCAGCGGCTTGTAGATCGAATGCACGGCGCCCAGCGCGTGGTAGCACTGCATCACGGTGGGCACCACGATGCGGAAGCCGAAGACGTCGAGCACCTGCTCGAGGTTCTTGTTCTCCTGGCGCATCTTCGTATAGATGCTCCACGGCGCCTTGACGCGGCTGACCAGGTGGTTGCGCAGGCCTTCCTGGGCCAGGCGCTGCGCCATCTGTGCCTCGATGGTGGCCAGCGCCTCGCGGCGCATCACCGGCTGGGAGGCGATGCGCTTGGAAATCACCGCATGCCGGTACGGGTACAGCGCCCGGAAACCCAGGTCCTGCAGTTCGGCCTTGATCTTGTTCATGCCCAGGCGCTGGGCGATGGGCGCGTAGATTTCCAGCGTCTCGCGGGCGATGCGCCGGCGCGACTCCACCGCCATCGCATCGAGCGTGCGCATGTTGTGCAGGCGGTCGGCGAGCTTGATGAGGATCACGCGCAGGTCGCGCGCCATCGCCAGCATCATCTTGCGGAAGCTCTCGGCGGCGGCTTCCTGGCGATCGCGGAACTGCAGCTTGTCGAGCTTGGTGACGCCGTCCACCAGCTCGGCCACGGTGGGGCTGAAGCCGGCTTCGATTTCACTGCGCGGCAGCGGCGTGTCTTCCAGCGCGTCGTGCAGGATGGCGGCGCACAGGGTTTCGGCGTCCAGCCGCAGGTCAGCCAGGATGCCGGCCACGGCCACGGGATGGGTGATGTAGGCCTCGCCGCTCTTGCGGGTCTGGCCCTCGTGGGCGCGGGCGCCCATTTCGTAAGCCTTGCGGACCAGCTTCACCTGGTCGGGCGGAAGGTAGTCCGCAAGCCGCTTTTCCAGCGCAATCACTGCCTCCGGACACGGGTCCGGGCCGATATCGGCCAGCTGGGGCGGCGAGAAAGAAGACATGGGGCCAGACTACGCGGCCACGCCAAACGCATCAATGCCGCGACTTTGCAGTCGCCGGAAACAAATGTGGGAGGGACTTCAGTCCCGATGCTCCCGGCTGGAAAGCATCGCGACTCAAGTCCCTCCCACAAGGATCCGGGGCCCGGGGGCCCGGGGATCAGAGGTCGTCGCCGCCCTTGGAAAGGTCGTCGTCCACCACTTCGGCGGCAGCCCACTCGAGGGCTTCACGCTCGGCGCGCTCGCGCTCGGACTTCTCGACTTCGTCGATCAGCTTGGCGTCGATCTTGCGGGCGGCGATCTCGCGCAGGGCCAGCACGGTCGGCTTGTCCTGGTGTTCGCTGTTGTCGAGGGTGGGCTCGACGCCCTTGGCCAGCTGGCGGGCGCGCTTGGACGCCATCAGGACCAGCTCGAAGCGGTTGTCGACGACGGACAGGCAGTCTTCCACGGTGATGCGGGCCATTGGATCTCCTCAACCGCAGAGCACCCGGCCTGGGCACCCACGGCAAATCAAGGGGTTACGCGAACCGTGCATTGTACGCCCGGGCCGCCCCCGCCGCAAATCCACCCCCCCCCCTTCGCTCCGTCCTGCCCCCGCCCGCACGTGCGCAATGCGCACGACATGTGCCTGTACGGCGAGCGCCGCCCCACACACAGGGCACCCCTGCCCGGATTCTTGCTAGCGCCATCCCTGGCAGCAAAAGCCGGCCGTTCCGGGCCTCCTGCCCTCCACTTCAGGGGTGCCCTGTGTGTGTGACGTCGCCCCGGATGTCCCGGGCACGCCGCCGCAAGATCACCAGCCCCGCTATGACGCCGCGCTTTCGCGGATTGTCGAAGTCACGTCCTGGCCCTTCCGTCTCGCCAACTCGGGGCCACAGTGTGCCCGATGCGTCCGGGGCGACAGCCCACACACAAGGGGTTTGACGAAGTGAAGGCAGGAGGCCGTAACGGCCGCTCCTCGGTGGACAGGGACGTCGTTCCGAGGAGCGGGCGGCGAACCCCTTGTGTGTGGGATGGCGCTGCGATGAAGTCGCGGTGTGCGCCCGGCCGCCGAAAAACGACATGTCGTGCGCACGGCGCACGCGCCTCAGGCTTTGACGGCGAGGAGCTCGGCGATGAGGGCGGCGTGGCGCCGGGCCTGGTCGGGCTGGCGCAGGCGCTGGGCGACGAAGATCGAGCGCAGCTCGGCGGCGGCGGCGTCGAAGTGTTCGTTGACGATGACGAAATCGAACTCGTCGTAGTGGGACATTTCCTCGCGGGCCGCGGCAAGCCGGCGCGCGATCACTTCCTCGGTGTCCTGGCCCCGGTTGCGCATGCGCGTCTGCAGCGCGTCCAGCGACGGCGGCAGGATGAACACGCTGATGGCATCGGGCATCTTCTCCCGCACCTGGCGCGCGCCCTGCCAGTCGATTTCCAGCAGCACGTCCTTGCCCGCGGCCAGCTGCGGCTCCACCGACTGGCGGGCCGTGCCCTTGTAGTCACCGTGCACCAGCGCGTGCTCGAAGAAATCGCCGGCGGCGATCATGCGCTCGAACTCCGGCTTGTCCACGAAGTGGTAGTGGTGCGCGTGGCGCTCGCCCGGCCGCGGCGCCCGCGACGTGAACGAGATGGACAGCGCGATGCCGGTTTCGCGGGCCAGCACCGCGTTCACCAGGCTCGACTTGCCGGCCCCGGAGGGCGCGGCGACGATGTAGAGGGTTCCGCGCAGAGGGCTCATTCGAGGTTTTGTACCTGTTCGCGCAGCTGTTCGATCAGCACCTTGAGCTCGACGGCGGCCTGCGTGGTGCGGCTGTCCACCGACTTCGAGCCCAGCGTATTGGCCTCGCGGTTGAACTCCTGCATCAGGAAGTCCAGGCGGCGGCCGACGGCCTCGGGCAGGCCGAACACCCGGCGCGCCTCGGCCACGTGGCTGGCGAGGCGGTCGAGCTCCTCGTCCACGTCGATCTTCTGCAGGTTCAGCACCACTTCCTGTTCCAGGCGGCCCGGCTCGAGCGGCAGCTTGAGGTCGGCCAGCTTCGCGTCGAGCTTGGCGCGCAGGGCGGCCCGGATCTCGGGCAGCCACTGCTTGACCTGGGTGGTGATGCGCTCGATGCCGTCCAGGCGCTCGAGCATCACGGCGGCCAGCTTGGCGCCCTCGCGCTCGCGGGCGGCGACGAACTCAAGCAGCGTCTCGTCCAGCAGCGACAGCGCCTCGGCCTGCAGGCCGGCCTGGTCCAGCGGATCCTCCTCGACCACGCCGGGGTAGCGCAGCAGCTCGGTGAACTCGGTGCGCAGGCCGGGGAACAGGTCGTGCGTATGTGCGGCGACCTTGGCCAGCTGGGCCAGCAGCGCGTCGTTCACTTTCAGGTCGGCGCGGCCACCGCCGGCGGGGCGGAAGCGCAGCGCCAGGTCGATCTTGCCGCGCGACACCTTCAGGGCCACGCGTTCGCGCAGGGCCGGCTCGATCGCGCGCAGCTCCTCGGGGGCGCGCACCGACAGCTCGTGGAAGCGGTGGTTCACCGCGCGCAGTTCGCACGCCAGGGTGCCGCCGGTGGCGGCGCGCTCGCAGGCGGCGAAGGCGGTCATGCTGCGGATCATGGGCGGGCCCGGTGGTGGTGAGGGCGAATGGTAATCTAGCCGGCCAGACAATGCCGGATTGCCCCCATGACCAGCTCCCACCGCCCCAGCGGCCGCGCGCCCGACCAACTGCGCGACATCCGCATCGAGCGGCGTTTCACCAAGCATGCCGAAGGCTCGGTGCTGGTCTGCTTCGGCGACACCCAGGTGCTGTGCACCGCCAGCGTGGACAACAAGGCGCCGGGCTTCCTGCGCGGCAAGGGCGAGGGCTGGGTGACGGCCGAGTACGGCATGCTGCCGCGCGCCACCAACACCCGCAACGACCGCGAGGCCGCGCGCGGCAAGCAGGGCGGCCGCACGCTGGAAATCCAGCGCCTGATCGGCCGCTCGCTGCGCGCCTGCGTCGACCGCAAGGCCCTGGGCGAGCGCACCATCACCCTGGACTGCGACGTGCTGCAGGCCGACGGCGGCACCCGCACCGCCGCCATCACCGGCGCCTACGTGGCGCTGTGCGACGCCATCAGCTGGCTCAAGGCCCGCGGCGACGTCACCCGCGACCCGATCCTGGGCGCCGTGGCGGCCGTGTCGGTGGGCATCTACCAGGGCGTGCCGGTGCTCGACCTCGACTACCGCGAGGACAGCAACTGCGACACCGACATGAACGTGGTGATGAACGACGGCGGCGGCTTCATCGAAGTCCAGGGCACGGCCGAAGGCCACGCGTTCCGTCGCGAGGAGCTCGATGAACTGCTCATCCTCGCCAGCCGCGGCGTGGACCAGCTGGTCGCCGCGCAGCGCGAGGCGCTGGCGAAGTAAGCCCATGCCCAAGCTCGTCCTGGCCACGTCCAACGCCGGCAAGCTGGCCGAACTGCAGCCGCTGCTGGCGCAGGCCGGCTTCGAACTGGTCACGCAGGGCGAGCTCGGCGTAGGCGATGCCATCGAGGACGGCCGCACCTTCCTCGAAAACGCCATCATCAAGGCCCGCCACGCCAGCGAAGCCACGGGCCTGCCGGCCCTGGGCGACGATTCGGGCCTGGTGGTGGATGCCCTGGGCGGTGCGCCCGGCCTCTACAGCGCGCGCTACGCCGGCCGCCACGGCGACAGCGCGGCCAACAACGCCAGGCTGCTCAGCGAGATGGAAGGCCTGGTGGGCGCACGCCGGCGCGCGCACTTCTACTGCGTGCTGGTGCTGATGCGCCATGCCAACGACCCGCAGCCGCTGGTCGCCGAAGGCGTCTGGCCGGGCCTGGTGCTCGAGGCGCCGCGCGGCGACGGCGGCTTTGGCTATGACCCGGTGTTCTTCGTACCGGCCCACGGCGTGTCGGCCGCCGAGCTCGAACCCCACCTCAAGAACCGAATCAGCCACCGCGGCCTGGCCCTGGCCCGGCTGCGCGAGCGCCTGGCCGAGCTGTGACCGCGCTGATTCCACCGCCGCTTTCGCTTTACATCCACATCCCGTGGTGCGTGAAGAAGTGCCCGTACTGCGACTTCAATTCCCATGGCCAGAAGGGCGAGCTGCCGGTGGCCGAGTACGTGGCGGCGCTGGTGCGCGACCTGGAACAGGACCTGCCGCTGGTCTGGGGCCGCACCGTGCACAGCGTGTTCTTCGGCGGCGGCACCCCCAGCCTGTTCATGCCCGACGCCATCGGCGCCATCCTGGACGCCTGCAGCGCGCGGCTGCGCTTCGCGCCGTCGGCCGAGATCACCATGGAGTGCAACCCCGGCACCGCCGAACACGGCCGCTTCGAGGCCTACCTCGCCGCCGGCGTCAACCGCATCAGCTTCGGCATCCAGAGCTTCGACGACGGCTGCCTGCAGCGCCTGGGCCGCATCCACGACAGCGGCGAAGCCGAGCGCGCCGTGAAGCTGGCCCAGGACGCCGGCTACGACAACCTCAACCTCGACCTGATGTACGCCCTGCCCGGCCAGGACCTGGCCATGGCCCTGCACGACGTGGAGCGCGCCATCGCGCTGCAGCCCGCGCACCTGTCGCACTACCAGCTGACGATGGAGCCCAACACCGCCTTCGCCGTCCGCCCGCCCGAGGGCCTGCCCGACGAGGACAGCGCCTGGGACATCCAGGAGCGCTGCATCGAAGCGATGGCCGACGCCGGCTATGCGCAGTACGAAGTGTCGGCCTACGCCAAGCCGGGCCGGCAGTGCGCGCACAACCTCAACTACTGGCGCTTCGGCGACTACCTGGGCATCGGCGCGGGCGCCCACGGCAAGATCAGCTCGGGCGCCACCGGCGAAGTGCTGCGGCGCTGGAAGCCCAAGAACCCGCGCGACTTCATCGCCCATGCCGGCACCCCGCAGGGCATCGGCGGTGACGACCCGATCACGCCCGCCAACCTGCCGTTCGACTACATGCTCAACGCGCTGCGCCTGGTGGAGGGCTTTTCCCTGGCCGACTTCGAAGTCCGCACGGGCCTGGACCGCGGCGTCATCGCGGGCGAACTGGCCGCGGCGCGCGAGCGGGGCTGGCTGGAGTCCAGCGACGGGCATTGGCGGCCGACGGCCCTGGGGCAGCGCTTCACCAATGACGTGATCGGGCTGTTCCTGAAGTAGCCCGGGTTCGTCACGGGCCCCGGAGCCTGGACGCCGACCGCGACGACCAAGCCCGTCTTCGCTTAGACTTCACGCCGCCCCAGGTGTACGGGAAGCCGGTCTGAATCCGGCGCTGCCCCCGCAACGGTAGGCCAGGACAAGTTTCCAGCAAGCCACTGTGCCCCCCGGGCATGGGAAGGCGGAAACCCGGTACGGAACCCATCCCGCACCCCTGGCAAGCCCGGAGACCGGCCTGGTGCACGGCCATTCCCCACGGAATGGCCAACACGGCACGTTGCGGAGGGCAGCGGGGCGGCGTCGTGGCCTGCGTTCCGCTGCAGCACCCTTCGTTTCCCCGGCACCCCCCGCTTCGTGCTCCACGAACCGCGGGTGAGCGTTCCAGGAGGAACTCCATGTACCAGACGATCCACAAGACCGCGCTTTGCGCGGCGATCTCGCTTTGCCTGTCGCCGGCCGTCCTGGCCAGCGACGCCAAGACCCTCGACACCGTGCAGGTCACGGCCAGCCGCATCGAACGCCCGCTGGACGAGGCCCTGGCCTCGGTCACCGTCATCACCCGGGCCGACATCGAGGCCAGCCAGGCCCCCGACCTGCTCGACCTGCTGGGCCGCCAGGTGGGCGTGGACATCGCCCGCACCGGTGGCCCCGGCAGCGGCAGCGCGGTGTTCCTGCGCGGCGGCAATTCCAACCATGGCCTGGTGCTGGTGGACGGCATCCGGGTCGGGTCCACCGGCCAGGGCGTGTTCGACTTCGCGCACCTGCCGCTCGAGCAGATCGAGCGGATCGAGATCGTGCGCGGTCCGCGCGCCGCGTTCTGGGGCTCGGACGCCATTGGCGGCGTGATCCACGTGTTCACCCGCGACCCGTCCCAGGCGTCCGTGCGCGTGCTGGCCGGCAGCTACGGCCGGGCCGGCGCCAGCGCGGGCACCGGCTTCGGCGACGGGGACAGCAGCCTGGGCTTCACCGCCGGCTACCAGCAGCTGCAAGGATTCTCGGCCACCAACGCGGGCGCCTGGTCCTACGACCCCGACCGCGACGGCTACCGCAACCGCAACCTCAGCCTGCGCGGCCGCACTGCGCTGGGCAGCCAGCGGTTGGCGTTCACGGCCATCAGCACGAATGCCGACGTCGAGTTCGACCGGGGCCAGACCGAGGCGCGCAACAGCTCCGCCGGCGTCACCCTCGGCGGCGACCTGCGACAGGGCTGGACCCACCAGCTCACCGTGGGCCACGCCCGTGAGGACCTGGACACCACCAGCAGCTTCAGCAACCAGTTCCAGAGCCGCCGCACCAGCGTGGACTGGCTCAACAGCCTCGACGCCGGCGCCAACGCCACCCTCAGCGTCGGCCTGAACTGGCAGCGCGAAAATGGCGCCTCGCAGAACGTGTTCGACGGCGAAGTGTTCGACCAGCAGCGCACCAGCAAGGCGGCCTTCGTGGCCTACGGCGGCCGGTTCGGCGCGCACGTGCTGGACCTGTCGCTGCGCCATGACGACAGCGACCAGTTCGGCGGCGCCACCTCGGGCAACGTCGGCTGGGGCTGGAGCCTGAGCGAGCGGGCGCGCGTGCGCCTGTCGTGGGGCGAGGGCTTCCGGGCCCCGAACTTCAACGAGCTGTACTACCCCGACTCGGGCTTCGGCTACGCCGGCAACCCCGACCTGCGCCCCGAGTCGTCCCGCACCTGGGAAGCGGGCCTGGAGTTCGAGCCCGCGGCCGGCCAGCGCCTGGGCCTGTCGGTCTACCGCTCGCGGGTGCGTGACCTGATCGCCTTCGCGGCGCCGGTGACCAACAACGCCATCAACATCAACCGGGCCGAACTCGAAGGCGTGGAGCTGGAATACCGGGTCGAGCGCGGCGGCTGGAACGCCGGCGGCAACCTGGCCTGGCAGGACGCGGTGAACGCCAGCACCGGCACGGCCCTGCTCAGGCGCGCCGACCGAAAGGCCCACGTGGACCTGGGCTACCGGTTCGGCAACGGCCTGGAGCTCGCACTGGACGGCGACTACGTGTCGGACCGCCCCGACTTCGGCGCACGGCTCGACGCCTACTCCCTGCTGCACCTGCGCCTGGCCCTGCCGCTCGGCCCGGCCT
Source organism: Arenimonas sp. (assembly GCA_026398695.1). Classification (GTDB taxonomy): domain Bacteria; phylum Pseudomonadota; class Gammaproteobacteria; order Xanthomonadales; family Xanthomonadaceae; genus Arenimonas. Next base: position 6,734 of record JAPLSJ010000086.1, on the reverse strand, counting down.
GGCGGCTCGAGGCGAGGCTCGAAAACCTCACCGACCGCGACTACGAGATGGTGAGCGGCTATAACACTCCGGGCCGCAGCGGGGTGCTGAGCCTGGTCTGGAACGACAAACGCTGAGACCTCCGGCCAGCCGCCCGGCCTTGGCCGGGCGGTGGCTTCCGACCTATGCACCGGGGCACGGCTGCGCCTAGAATCAGCCCGGGAATCCTACAACGGAGCGCAGAATGTCCTCACCGGGCACACCTCCGCACGCGTCCGCACCGACGCTGGCGTCACGGGCTTTGCCTGAACGCGTGCGCATGCTGCTGGGTGGGATCCTCGAGTATTCGTCCGACGAGATCGAGCGCACCCTGGTAGCCATGCTCAACGAGTTTGAGCAGCAGCTGTTCAAGTACGCCGAGCAGGCGCGCAGCAACATGGTGCAGATCCGCTGGCTCGAGGCGCAGCGCCTGGTCAAGCGCACCCGCCCTGACCTCGTGCCCCGTTTCCTGATCGCGCTGGAGGCCGAACTGGCCTGCATCAAGGACCCGCCCGGCACCAAGCCGGTGGCCACCACCTTCCGGAACGCACGCGGCGAGCTGTCCCTGGTCGAGAACATGGACATGGACGAGAGCACGGTGCTGGCCGAGATCGCCAGCCGCGCCGAGGTCCGCAGCAGCCTTCCGCTCTACCTGCTGGGCCAGCGCTTCGGCGTGGTGGCGGGCAAGCCGGCCTTCGACGCCGAAAACCTGCCGATCGGCCCGCAGGCCCTGTGCCGCATGATCCGGCAGTCCTGCGACTGCCTGGAGCTGAGCAGCGAACACCGCCTGCTGCTGTTCCGCACCTTCGAGCGGCACCTGATGCCGCTGTACGGCACCTTCATCGAATCCATCAACACCTACCTGTCGCGCAACGGCGTGCTGCCCAACCTGCACTACGTGCCCGTGCGGCAGCGTGCGGCGTCGCCGGCCGCGACCACGCAGGAACGACGCCCCAAGCCGGCCGGCGATGCCGACGCCACCGCTCGCGGCGCGGGCGCCTCCCCGGGCGGCGCCCGTGCGGGCGGCCCTGGCAACCTTGGTGGCCTTGGTGGCCCCGGCGGCACCGGCGGCCCCGGCGGTCAGGGCGGCACCGGCAGTCAGGGCGGCGGTGCGGCGGGCGGCGGTGCCGACCCCGGCGGAATGCCGGCGGGCCACGGCCCCCAGGATGGCGGCGCCGCGGACGACACCTTCCAGCAGATGCGCCATCTGCTCGCGGGCCGACGCCAGCTGTTGGGCAAACTGGTCGGTGGCCGCCCGGCCAGCGCCGGTGCCACCGAGCTGGTGAGCACGCAGCAGGTGCAGGACGTGCTGGGCCAGCTGCAGCAGAAGACCAACACCACGGTGATGGTGAACGGCAAGCCTGCCCAGCGCACCATCACCCACCTCAAGCAGGACCTGCTGGCGCAGCTGCGCCAGAGCACGCCCGACGGCAAGCCGCCGGCGCTGGCCGAAGAGGACGGCGACGCCATCGACCTGGTGGGCATGCTGTTCGACCACATCATGAAGGACGTGCGGCCCAACAGCCCCGCGTCCGCCCTGCTGGCCAAGCTGCAGGTGCCCCTGCTGCGCGTGGCGATCCAGGACAAGGCCTTCTTCACCCGCCAGCAGCACCCGGCGCGGCAGATGCTCAACACCATCGCCGAAACCGGCGCCTACTGGCTCAGCGAGGAAGACGCCGACCAGCAGCTGGTGGGCAAGATGCAGTCGGTGGTGGACCGCACGGTGCGCGACTTCGACGGCGACCTGGGCCTGTTCAACAACCTGCTCGAGGACCTCAGCGGCCACCTGCAGACGGTGACGCGCAAGGCCGAGGTGGCCGAGAAGCGCCACGTGGAAGCAGCGCGCGGCAAGGAAAAACTGGCGATGGCGCGCGAGCGCGCCGCGTCGGTGGTGGAGAACCTGCTCAACAAGCAGAACCTGCCCCGCTTCACCCACACCCTGCTCAGCCAGGCCTGGACCGACGTGATGGCGCTGACGTCCCTGCGCCAGGGCGAGGATTCCGAAGCCTGGAAGCAGCACCTGGAAATCGCCGAGCGCCTGATCTCGGTGGCCAAGAACCCGGCGGGCGCCAACTCGCTCACCAGCGAAGACGCCCAGGGCCTGCGCAGCGAGATCCAGTCGTCGCTGACCCAGGTGGGCTACCACGCCGAAGAGGCGTCCGCGATCGCGCAGCGCCTGGTCGACCCGCAGGCCGGCGTCGACGACGATTCGTCCGCCAGCCGCACCGAGCTGACCATGCGGCTCAAGGCCCGCGCCCGCCTGGGCGAGGACCTGCAGCAGGTCAAGAAGAACAAGAAGCCCGTCCTCACCGCCGAAGAGCAAATGCGCGTTACGCAGATCCGCCAGCTGCCCTTCGGCACCTGGTTCGAGTTCAAGCTCAACCAGCAGGGCGAGAAGGTGCGGCGCCGCATGTCGTGGTTCTCGCCGGTCACCGGCCAGGTGCTGTTCGTGAACCACCGCGGCCAAAAGGTGGGTGACCACACGCTCGATGGACTCGCCAAGGCCATGATCCAGGGCCAGGTGAAGCTGGTCGAGGAAGAAAAGGGCACCCTGATCGACCGCGCCTGGAACACCGTGATGAGCGCCCTGCGCTCCTTCGCCGGCCAGGCCCCTGCCGAGGCGCCCGCCCGATGAACGAGTACCGTCGCGCCAAGCGCCGCAAGGTCGGCAACATCGACGTGGTGGACACGATGACCAGCCGCGTCATCGGCAAGCTCAGCAACCTCTCCGAGACCGGCATGCTGCTGATCCTGGGCGAGGCGGTGATCAGCGATGCGCTGTTCCAGCTGCGCTTCACCCTGACCGCCAGCGACGGCAGCCAGCGCAGTGTCGATGTCGGTGCCCACGAACTGTGGTCCGACGAAGCGGCGGCGCCGGGCCAGGTCTGGACCGGCTTCCGCTTCATCGACGTGGCCCCCGAGGACGTCGCCTTCATCCGCGAGTGGGTGGATGCTCCCGGCAGCCAGTACGTCTGAGGTCCGGCCAAGGCTTTGCATGGCCGCCTGCGTGCTGGCGGCGCTGGCCGCCTGTTCGCGCGGCCCTGCCCCGGTCACCGAAGAGATCCACGTCTTCGGCTCCACCACGCAGATCGAAATCCGCGGCGCCGAGCCGGCCAAGGCACGGGCGGCGATCGCCGAACTGTCGGCCCTGCTCACCCGGCGCGAGGGCGAATGGCACGCCTGGATGCCGTCGGACGTCACCCGCATCAACGCCGCGTTCGCCGCCGGGCAATCGGCGCCGGCACCGGCGTCGGTCATCGACCTGGTCGAGCGCTCCAAGCCGCTGTCGGAAGCCAGCGACGGGCTGTTCGACCCCGCGGTCGGTGGCCTGGTGGCGGCCTGGGGTTTCCACACCTCCACCTACCCGGTGCTCACGCCGGCGCCTACCGAAGAGACGCTGGAGCAGTGGCGCGCGCAGCGGCCGGGCATCGCCGACGTGCAGGTGCGCGGCGACCGGATGCAGAGCAGCAACCCGCGCGTGCAGCTGGATTTCGGCGCCATCGCCGAAGGCGCCGCCGCGGAATCCGCCATGGCCCTCCTGGCCAGGCACGGCATCGAGCACGCGCTGGTGAGCCTGGGCGGCGACGTCATGGCCCTGGGTGACGGCGATGGCCAGCCCTGGCAGGTTGCGCTGCGCGACCCGTTCGGCGGCGTGCTGGGCGGCGTGGCGCTGCAGGACGGCGAAGCCCTGTTCAGCACCGGCAACTACAGCAAGTTCCGCGACTCCCCGTCCGGCGCGCGCTGGTCGCACATCCTCGATCCGCGCACCGGCCATCCGGCGCGCGGCGCCGCCGCGGTGGTGGTGCTGCACACCGACCCGCTGCGCGCGGACACGGGCGCCACCGCGCTGTTCGTCGCCGGCCCGGCCGGCTTCGAGCGGCTGGCGCGGCGCATGGGCCTGGCCTGCGCGCTGATGGTCACCGAGGAAAACGAAATGCTGGTCACCGCGGCGATGGCGTCGCGGCTCGAGCTGCTGCGCGACCCGGTACCGCTGGGCCAACCCCTGGACCTGGGCCCGGACTGCGTAGTGCCCTAGGCGGCAGGCGGGTTGCGGAAGCAGAGCGCCGCTTCGGGGCGATGGATGGCGAAACCCTGGGCATAGTCCACGCTCAGCCCGCGCAGCAGGTCGCGCGCACGATCGTCCGCCACCCACTCCGCCACCACCTTCAGTCCCAGCTGGTGGCCGATGTCGGTGACCGCGCGCACGATCGAATAGCTCACCGGGTCGGTCTCGATGTTGCGGATGAAGCTGCCGTCGATCTTCAGGAAGTCCACCGGCAGGTTCTTGAGGTAGCCGAACGAGGCCATGCCCGAACCGAAGTCGTCCAGCGAGAACTTGCAGCCCACGCTGCGCAGGCGCTGCATGAACTCCACCGCGCGGGTCATGCTGCTCATGGCCGCGGTCTCGGTGATCTCGAAGCAGATGCGCCCCGGCGACACGTCGTACTGCTGCAGCCGCTGAAGCACGAAGTCGGCGAAGGTTTCGTCCTCGAACGTGGGCCCCGACAGGTTGATGGCGCACAGCGCCACCGGCTTGCCCGACGGGTGCAGCCGGTTGAAGTTGGCCAGCGCGGTGTCCACCACCCAGCGGTCGAGCTGCGGCATCAGGCCGAAGCGCTCGGCGGCGGGGATGAAGGCGCCGGGCGGCACGATGGCGCCGGCGTCGTCGCGCAGGCGCACCAGCATTTCCATGTGCACGCCTTCGGACGGCTCACCCGCCCACAGCGGCGCCAGCTCCTGGAAATGCAGCACGAAGCGGTCGTCGGACAGCCCCTGGCGGATGCGACCGGCCCACTCCATCTCGCTGCGGAGCTGGGTGGTGGTGGCATCGCCTTCCGAGAACAGGTGCACGCGGTTGCGGCCGCGTTCCTTGGCCATGTAGCAGGCGGTGTCGGCATGGGCCATCAGCGCCCGCTGGCTCAGCCCCGGGCCCGCCAGCATCACCACGCCGATGCTGGCGCTGATGGTGTAGTTGCGCTGTTCCCAGCCGAACACATAGCCGTCGATCTCCTGGCGCACCGTTTCAGCCAGCGCCAGCGCGCGCGCTTCGTCGGTCTGCTCGAGCAGGATCGCGAACTCGTCGCCGCCCAGCCGCGCCACCACGGCCTTGTCGGGCAGGATGCCCCCGAACAGCGAGGCCAGCTGCGCCAGCAGCTGGTCGCCGGCGAAATGGCCCGAGGTGTCGTTGATCAGCTTGAACTGGTCCAGGTCCATGTACAGCAGCGCCCCGGGCGCGGCGCCGGCGTCCTGGGCGGCGATGGCCGCGCTGAGGCGGCGCTCGAATTCGCGCCGGTTGTAGAGCGAAGTCAGCGAGTCGTGGCTGGCCTGGTAGCTCAGCTCTTCGCTCAGCACGCGCAGCTCGGTGATGTCGTTGGCCACGGCCAGCAGGTGCGGCTCGTCGCCCAGCAGGATGCGCGACACCGACAGCGTGGCCCAGAACGAGTCATGGCCCGGCACCTTGAGCCGCGCGGATTCGTTGAGCAGGGTGCCCAGGCCGTGGCTGGCGGCGGCGATGCGCGCACGCAGGGTGGCGTCCTCCACCAGGTCGCCCAGCCGGAACTGCTGGGTGTCTTCGCCGATGGACAGGCGGTCACGGCAGGCCTGGTTGGCATACACCAGGCGGCCGTCGTCCTCGCGCGCCAGCATCACCAGCGCCGGCAGCAGTTCGTTGAGCACGCGGAAGCGTTCTTCGCTCTGCCGGTACTGCCCCGACAGGTCGCGGGCCAGCGCCAGCGCGCGGGCGCGGGTGCCGGCGATGGACCAGGCCAGGGTGGCCAGCAGCACGCTGGCCAGCACGCCGATGCCGAAGGTGAGCCAAGGCATGGTGACGGCCTCGCCGCCCGCCGCACGCCCCTGCGCCTGCACGCGCCAGACGCGGCCGCCGTAGCGGATGTCGCGCTCGAACAGCGGGGTGTCGCGGGTGGATTTTTCCTGGTCGCTGCTGCCGTACAGCAGCCGGCCGCCGCCGTCGGTGATGTCGAGCACCTTCACGTCGAACCGCTCCAGCGTCTCCGCCGGCAGCGCGTCCTCGATCAGCCCGGCGACCCGGAACGATGCCGCCAGCGAGCCCAGTTCGCGCGCCCGCCGCTCCGACAGGTTGGCCGGCTGCGGGCCGCCGCTGAAGACGGGCAGGCGGATGGTGACGCCCTCGTTCGGCCCGGGCATGCCCCTGCGCTGGATCAGCTGGAAAGCCGCGGACATCACCGGGCGGTCGGCGTCGCGGGAGAAGCGCGCGGCGGCCAGATTGGCCGGCTGGGTGGTGATGTCCAGGCCCAACAGCTGCCGGTTGCCGGGCAACGGAGCCACCAGCCGGGTCACGTAGTGCTCGGCGCCGGTCGCGTCGGCGGTGCTCCGCTCGGCGTAGGCGATGGCCTGCAGGCTGGGGAACTGTTCGCGCGGCCGCAGGTTGGCGTACATCGCCTCGAACTCGGCCGTGGTCACCTCGTCCGACGACAGGAACAGCGCCTGCACCGAGCGCACCAGCAGGCCGCAGGTCTGCAGCTTGGCATCCACGGCGTCGAAGCTGCGCTCGGCCAGGCGGTCCAGCCGCACGTGTTCCGAGCGGGCCAGGGCCCGGTGGTGGAACGACGCCGCCAGCCCGCTCAGGGCCAGGCCCACCGCGAGGGCACCCAGGCTCCACAGCCAGGCCGGCTGCCCCAGGAATCCACCGTCCTTGCGCCGCTTGTCCAAACCCACTCCTGCGAGAGGCCGCCCAA
>JAPLSJ010000036.1 GCA_026398695.1 Arenimonas sp. | reverse complement strand
GTTCGACGGCATCGTGCGCGAGCTGCGGGTCAAGATCGGTGATGCGCTGTCGGAAGGTTCGGTGGTGGCGCTGATCGAGCCGTCGGCATCGGCCGCCGCTGTCGCGCCTTCCGCGCCGGTTGCGAAGGCCGCACCTGCCGCGCCGGCCGCACCTGTTGCGCCTGTTGCGCCGGCCGCACCCGCGCCAAGCGTGGCCGCCAGCGCGCCTGCGCCCGCGGTGGCGGCGGTCGCCACGCCCACCCGCACGCCGCCGGTTGCCTTCGACGCCGATTCGCTGCTGCCGGGCAAGGTGCCGCATGCCAGCCCCGCCGTGCGCCTGTTCGCACGCGAGCTGGGCGTGGACCTGGCCCAGGTGACCGGCAGCGCGCGCGCCGGCCGCATCGGCAAGGAAGACGTGCAGGCCTTCGTCAAGGCCGCGCTGGCCCAGGGCGGCGCACCGCGCGCTTCCGGCGGCGGTGGCGGCGGGCTGGACCTGCTGCCGTGGCCGAAGGTGGACTTCGCGAAGTTCGGCGCGGTGGAAAGCCGCCCGCTGTCGCGCATCCAGAAGCTCAGCGGCGCCAACCTGGCGCGCAACTGGGCCATGATCCCGCACGTCACCCAGAACGACGACGCCGACATCACCGAGATGGAAGCGTTCCGCAGGAAGCTGGGCGAAGAGAACAAGGACACCAAGGTCACGCCGCTGGTGTTCCTGATCAAGGCCGCCGTGGCCGCGCTGAAGAAGTTCCCGAACTTCAACGCCTCGCTCGACGGCGACAACCTCGTGCTCAAGCAGTACTTCCACATCGGCATCGCCGTGGACACGCCCGACGGGCTGGTGGTGCCGGTGATCCGCGACGCCGACCGCAAGGGCCTGCTGGAACTGGCCAGGGAGCTGGGCGAGATCAGCGCCAAGGCGCGCGACAAGAAGCTCACCTCGGCCGACATGCAGGGCGGCTGCTTCTCGATCAGCTCGCTGGGCGGCATCGGTGGCACGGGCTTCACGCCGATCATCAACGCGCCCGAAGTGGCCATCCTGGGCGTGTCCCGCAGCGCGATGAAGCCGGTGTGGAATGGCGAAGACTTCGAGGCGCGCCTGATGCTGCCGCTGAGCCTGAGCTACGACCACCGCGTGATCGACGGCGCTGCGGCGGCGCGCTTCACCGCCTACCTGGCCCAGGTGCTGGGCGACCTGCGCCGGCTGTTGCTCTGATGCCCCAGCCGTTGCCCGTCGTTCCCGGCCACCCGCCGGCGCGCGTGCGCGTGGCGGCGGTGCAGTACGGGCAGCACCGGGTGGCGGGGTTCGATGGGTTCGCGGGGAAGGTGGAAGAGTTCGTGCGCGTGGCCGCCGACTACGGCAGCGACTTCGTGCTGTTCCCCGAGCTGTTCACGCTGCAGCTGCTGAGCGCCGAGCCGGTGCCGCTCACGGCCGCACAGGCGGTGGAGCGGCTCAGCGAACACACCGCCGCGTTTACCGCGCTGCTGCAGCGGCTGGCGGCGGCGCACCGCGTGAACATCATCGGCGGCACGCATCCGACACGAACCCCGGAAGGCACCCTGCGCAACGTGTGCTTCGTGGCCACGCGCGACGGCGTGCTGCACCGGCGCGACAAGCTGCACATCACGCCCAGCGAACAGGCCAGCTGGGCCGTGGGCGGCGGCGACAGCGCCGACATCATCCAGACCGACGCCGGGCCGATCGGCGTGATGGTTTGCTACGACAGCGAGTTCCCCGAACTGGGCCGGCACCTCGCCGACCAGGGCGCGCTGCTGCTGTTCGTGCCGTACTGCACCGACCTGCGCAGCGGGCACCTGCGGGTGGTCCGCAGCTGCGCGGCGCGCGCGGTGGAAAACCAGGTGTACGTGGTGGCGGCCGGCAACGTCGGCCATTGCCCGGGCGTCACCAACTTCGATATCCAGTACGCGCAGTCGGTGGTGCTGACGCCCTGCGACACGATGTTCCCGCCCGAGGGCGTCGCGGCCGAAGCCAGCGCACAGGTCGAACAGGTGATCTTCGCCGACCTCGACCTGGCGGTGCTGCAGGACGCGCGCCGCGACGGCACCGTCAAGAACCTGATCGACCGGCGTCCGGAGCTTTACGCCCGCTGGCGCGGCCACTGATCCACGGAGAGAAATGATGGCAAGGATTGAACTGCGCGTTCCCGACATCGGCGACGACAAGGACGTACCCGTTATCGAGCTGCTGGTGAAGGTCGGCGACACCGTGGCCAAGGACCAGGGCCTGGTGACGCTGGAGTCGGCCAAGGCCACCATGGAAGTTCCGGCCAGCGCCGCGGGCAAGGTGGTCGAGCTGCGCGTGAAGCTGGGCGACACCGTCTCCGCCGGCTCCGTCGTCGCGGTGATCGAAGCCGTCGCCACCGCGGATGTGGGAGGGACTTCAGTCCCGACCGCCGCGGCACCGGCCGCTGGAAAAGTGCCTTCAGGCCCGATCCCCGCCGCTGCCGCGGCGGCGTCGCACAAGAGCATCGGGACGGAAGTCCCTCCCACATCGGGCGGCCGCAAGGCCGACATCGAATGCCGCCTGCTGGTGCTCGGCGCCGGCCCGGGCGGTTACACGGCCGCCTTCCGCGCCGCCGACCTCGGCCTGGACACCGTGCTGGTGGAGCGCTACGAATCGCTGGGCGGCGTCTGCCTCAACGTCGGCTGCATCCCGTCCAAGGCGCTGCTGCATGCGGCCGAAGTGCTGGTGGAGGCCAAACACGCCGAGGACTTCGGCATCAGCTTCGGCGCCCCGAAGATCGACCTCGACAAGCTGCGCGGCCACAAGGACAAGGTGGTCGGCCAGATGGTGAAGGGCCTGTCGGGCATGGCGAAGCAGCGCAAGGTGCGCACCGTCACCGGCACGGCCACGTTCGTTTCGCCCAATGAAGTCGAAGTGCGCGAAGTCGAAGGCAACAAGCTCATCCGCTTCGAGCAGTGCATCATCGCCGCCGGCTCGCAGCCGGTGAAGCTGGGCGGGTTCCCCTGGGACGACGCCCGCGTGATGGACTCCACCGACGCGCTGCTGCTGGTCGACATCCCGAAGCAGCTGCTGGTGGTGGGCGGCGGCATCATCGGCCTGGAGATGGCCTGCGTGTATTCGGCGCTGGGCAGCACCGTCACGGTGGTCGAGTTCATGGACCAGCTGATGCCGGGCGCCGACAAGGACCTGGTGAAGCCGCTGGCCGACCTTCTGAAGAAGCGGGGCGTCGCGGTGCACCTGGGCTGCAAGGTGGCCAAGGTGGATGCGAAGAAGGACGCGCTGTACGCCACCTTCGAAGGCGCCTCGGTGCCGGCCAACACCCAATACGACCGCGTGCTGGTCTCCGTGGGCCGCACGCCCAACGGCGGCAAGCTGGGTGCCGACAAGGCGGGCGTGGCCGTGACCGATCGCGGCTTCATCCCGGTGGACCGGCAGATGCGCACGAACGTGCCGCACATCTTCGCCATCGGCGACCTCGTCGGCCAGCCGATGCTGGCGCACAAGGCCACGCACGAGGGCAAGCTCGCGGCCGAAGTGGCCGCCGGCGAGAAGAAGGAGTGGGTGGCGCGCGTGATCCCGTCGGTGGCCTACACCGATCCGGAGATCGCCTGGGTGGGTGTCACCGAGACCGAGGCCAAGGCCAAGGGCCTGCACGTGGGCGTGGCCAAGTTCCCGTGGGCGGCTTCCGGCCGCGCGGTGGGCATCGGCCGCACCGAGGGCTTCACCAAGCTGATCTTCGACGAAGCCAGCGAGCGCATCATCGGCGCCGGCATCGTCGGCGTGCACGCCGGCGACCTGATTGCAGAACTCGCCCTGGCGATCGAGATGGGCTGCGAGGCCAGCGACATCGGCCACACCATCCACCCGCATCCCACGCTCAGCGAATCGGTGGGCATGGCCGCCGAGATCCAGGAAGGCAGCATCACCGACCTGTACTTCCCCAAAAAGAAATAGCCGAAGCCCGCGTACCAGGTACGTTTTCCCGGGCAGGAACTCGCGCTTCCGCGGCGCCCCCGCCCGGGAAAATGTACCTGGTACGTTTTCCCGGCTAGTTGAACGCCACCCAGCACACGCCGCACAGCACCACCACGCCCAGCACGTCCAGCACCGCGCCGTGGCGCAGCATGTCGCGCGAATCCACCATGCCGCTGCCATAGGCAATCGCATTGGGGGCGGTGGCCACCGGCAGCATGAAGCCCACGCTGGCGGCCAGTACGGCGGGGAACATCAGCAGCGCCGGGTCCACGTCCACGGCGATGGCCGTGGCGGCCAGGATCGGCATCAGCAGCACGGCGGTGGCGGTGTTGCTGGCGATTTCCGACAGCAGCACCACGCCGCCCACGATGCCCAGCAGCAGCAAGGGCAGGGGCAGGGCGCTGAGGCCCGAAAGCCCCTGCGCCACCGCGTCGCTCAGCCCCGACGACTGGAACGCCGTGGCCAGCGCGATGCCGCCGCCGAACAGCACCAGCGCGCCCCAGGGAATCTTCTCGGCGGTTTCCCAATCCAGCAGCTGGCTGCCGCGGCCGTCGGGGATCACGCACAGCGCCACCACCGCCAGCAGCGCCACGCTGGCGTCGTTGGCGCCGGGCAGGCCCAGCAGCGCGCTCCAGCCGCCGAAGGGTTCGCTGCGGAAGATCCACGCGGCGGCCGTCAGTGCGAACACGACGAGCACGCGCTTTTCGCCGGAAGTCCATCCGCCGCTCTCGGGCAGCATCGCGGCCGGCGCGCCCGCCAGGCCGCGGCCCAGCCACCACGCCATCACCGGCAGGAACAGCAGCACGATCGGCACGCCGATCATCATCCAGTCCAGGAATCCGTAGCGCGTGCCCGTGGTCTCGGCGTACACCTGCATGAACACCAGGTTGGGCGGCGAACCGATCGGCGTGCCCATGCCGCCGATGCTGGCCGCGTAGGCGATCGCCAGGATCAGCGGCGCCTGCAGGCGCTTGTCGGGATAGCGCTCCATGATCGCCAGCGCCACCGGCAGCATCAGCAGCGTGGTGGCGGTGTTGGAAATCCACATGCTGACGACGCCGGTGGCGGCGATGAAGCCATACAGCAGGCTGCGTCCGCTGCCGCCGCCGAACGCCCGCACCATGCCCAGCGCCAGCCGGCGGTGCGCGCCGCTGCGCTCGAGCGCACGCGAAAGCATGAAGCCGCCGCCCAGCAGCAGGATCAGTTCATGGCCGTAGCTCTGGGCCACCTGCTTGGCATCCAGCACGCCCAGCACCGGCAGCACCGCCAGCGGCAGCAGCGCCGTCACCGGGCCGCGCACGGGCTCGAGGATCCACCAGGTGGCGCACCAGGCCGTCAGGCCGACGGTGACGGCCAGCGCGTGCTCGCTGCCGCGCGCCGTCAGCAGGAAATAGAGCCCGACGGCCAGGGCCGGGCCGGCGACCAGCGCGATGCGGCGCAGTACGCCGCTCATTCCGCGGGCGCCTGCGGCGGCGGCGGAACTTGCGGCCGGGCCTTGGGATCAAGCGCCAGCGCGGCGTTCGCCATCAGGTAGGCGCTCACCGGCGCGGTCATGAACAGGAACAGCGTGATCAGCAGTTCGCGAAGGCTCGGCGCGCCCTGCGCCGCCTGCCACAGCATGGACCCCAGCAGCACGCCGCCCACCCCCAGGGTGCTGGCCTTGGTGGGACCGTGCAGGCGCATGAAGAAGTCCGACAGCTTGGCCAGGCCCCAGGAACCGACCAGGGCGAAGGCGGCACCGCCGAGCAGCAGCGCACAGGCGAGTATTTCCAGCACGGCGCTCATTCGATGATGTCCCTGCGGATGACGTACTTCGACAGCACCACCGTGCCCACGAAGCCCAGCATGGCGATCACCAGCGCGGCCTCGAAGTAGATCGTGCTGCCTTCGCGCAGGCCGGCCAGCACCAGCAGCGCGATGGTGTTCACGTACAGCGTGTCCAGCGCCAGGATGCGGTCCACTACGCCCGGCCCGCGCAGCAGGCGGTAGAGGTTGAGCGCCATGGCGACCGCGAACGCGCCCAGCGCGATGTCGATGCAGGTCTGGATCACGGGAAGATCTCCCTGAGCGGCGTTTCGTAGTTGCGCTTGATCTGCCCGGCGGTGGCCGCGGCGTCGTCGAGGTGGAAGCAGTGCACCAGCAGGTGCGTCCGGTCGGCGCTCAGTTCAGCCGACAGCGTGCCGGGCGTCATGGTGATGATGCCGGCCAGCGCGGCGATGCCGTGCGGATTGCGGATGTCCAGCGGCACCCAGACGAAGCCCGGGTGGATGCGCGACTCGCGGCCGACGATGCGGCGCGCCACCTCGATGTTCGAAAGCACGATGTCCCACAGCACGCGCAGCGCGAGGCGCGCCGCCAGCAGCGGTCGCCGCATGCCGGCCCGTTCATCGCGCAGGCGCTGCGCCACCAGCGGCAGCAGCAGCGCCAGCACCGCGGCCAGCAGCAGGTGGGCGGGCTCCACCGTGGCCACCAGCAGCAGCCAGACCACGAACACCGTCAGGCTCAGCATCGGCGAAGGCAGCCAGCGCTTCATGGGTCGACTCCCGGCTCGGGCAGGGCGCCCCGCACCTTTTCGATGTACGCCGCCGGCGCCATCAGCTGCGCGCCGGCGTCCTGCGCATAGCGCAGTGCCGGCCCGGCGAACACGCTCAACAGCACGCCCAGCACCAGCAGCATCGCGGTGGCGGCCACTTCCACCGCGCGCAGCGGCGGCACGCGGCCTGGTGCCGGCGCGTCGCCACCCTCGCGCCAGAACAACTGGCTGCCGGCGCTGGCCAGCGCCACCAGCATCACCAGGCTGGTGACCAGGATCACCGGCCAGATCCAAGTGGCCTGGTCGCCGGGGACCGCCGCGAGCAGCGCGAACTTGCCGATGAAGCCCGACAGCGGCGGCAGTCCCGCCACCGACATCGCCGCCACCACGAACAGCGTGCCCAGCAACGCCTTCGGGCCCATGCGGTCGAGCTTGCGCAGGCTGTCGCCGGCGTTGTCGCGCTGCCTGTGCACCAGGTCGGCCAGCAGGAACAGTGCGCCGCCCACCAGGGTGCTGTGCACCAGGTAGTACAGGCCCGCGCCCAGCGCGTCGGCGTTCGCCAGGCCCAGCGCGATGAACAGCGTGGCCGCCGAGGCCAGCACCAGGTAGGCCGCGAGCAGCCGCAGCGAGGGTGCCGCCAGGGCGCCCAGCGTCGCCAGCACCAGCGTCGCGGCGCCCAGCGGCAGCAGCCAGGGCCAGGCCAGGTCGGCCAGCGCACCGGCATCGGCGCCGAACACCAGGCTGTACACGCGCAGCACCGCGTAGATGCCCAGCTTGGTCATCACCGCGAACAGCGCCGCCACCGCGGCAGGGCTGCGCGCATAGGTGTCGGGCAGCCAGAAGTAGAGCGGCAGCAGCGCCGCCTTCGAGCAGAACACCACCAGCAGCAGGCCCGCCGCCGCGCGCAGCGGCCCCGCGTCCGCCGCCGGCACCTGCGCCACGCGGTGCGCCAGCTCGGCCATGTTCAGTGCGCCGGTGATGCCGTAGATCAGGCCCACCGCCACCAGGAACAGGGTGGACGCGGCGATGTTGAACGCCACGTACTGCAGCCCGCTGCGCAGCCGCGGGCCGCGGCCGCCGCTGAGCAGCAGGCCATAGGACGAGATCAGCAGCACTTCGAAGAACACGAACAGGTTGAACAGGTCGGCGGTGAGGAAGGCGCCGTTGAGCCCCATCAGCTGCAGCTGGAAGAACACGTGGAAATGGCCGGCCCGGCGATCCCAGCCGCCGGTGGCGAACAGCAGGCAGGGCAGGGCCAGCAGCGACGTGGCCAGCAGCATGATGGCGGCCAGCCGGTCCACCGCCAGCGCGATGCCCAAATGCGCGGCCCAGTTGCCGACCAGGTACACCGAGGTGCCGCCGCGGTCGGCGTGCCAGGCCAGCAGCGCGGCCAGCGCCACCAGGCCCAGGCACGAAGCCAGCCCGATCAACCGCTGCAGCGCGATGCGACGCGGGCCGATCAGTAGCATCGCGATGGCCGCCAGCAGCGGCAGCAGGATCGGTGCGATCACCAGGTGCGCGGTCGGGCTCACGGCTTGCCCCCGTCGCGCGGCTCGATGCCGTCCACGTGGTCGCTGCCGCTATCCGAGCGGCTGCGGATGGCCACCACCAGCAGCACCGCCGTCATCGCGAACGCAATCACGATGGCGGTGAGCACCAGCGCCTGCGGCAGCGGGTCGGCGTGTCCGGCCAGGGTGGGCGCCAGGCCCTCGCGCAGGATTGGCGTCTTGCCCACCACCAGCCGGCCCATGCTGAAGATCAGCAGGTTCACCGCGTAGGAAAGCAGGGTCAGCCCCAGGATCACGTCGAACGTGCGCGCCCGCAGCAGCAGGTAGACGCCCGCCGCCACCAGCACGCCGACGAAGCTCGACAGCGCCAGCTCCATCAGCCGGGCCTCCCGTGCAGGGGGCGGCGCACGCTGCCCATGGTCGCCAGCATCAGCAGGGTGCCGGCCGCCACCACCGCGTAGACACCGAGGTCAAACGCCATCGCGCTGGCCATCGGCAGTTTTCCCAGTACCGGCACGTCGGCATAGAAGGTGTGGCTGGTCATGTAGGGATAGCCCAGCAGCCAGCTGCCCAGGCCCGTGAGCAGCGCCGCCAGAAGGCCCAGGCCGATCACGCGCGGATAGTCGAAGCCCAGGCGTTGCTCGACGTAGTCGGTGCCCGAGAGCACGTACTGCATCAGCATCGGCATCGCCAGCACCAGGCCGGCGATGAAGCCGCCGCCGGGCAGGTTGTGGCCGCGCAGGAACAGGTACAGCGACACCGCCAGCGCCAGCGGCAGCAGCAGGCGCGCCACCAGGTTGGGGATCAGCAGCGGGTCGGCGCTGCCCGCGATGGCGGTTTCGGGCAGCAGGCGCGCGCCGCGCAGCATGGCGTGCACCACCAGGCCGGCGATGCCGAACACGGTGATCTCGCCCAGGGTGTCGAAGCCGCGGAAGTCCACCAGGATCACGTTCACCACGTTGCTGCCGCCGCCTTCGGGCAGCGAGAGCGCGAGCAATTCCGTGGCCACGGTGTCGAACGGGCGGGTGATGACCGAATACACCAGCGCCGCCACGCCGCCGCCGGCCGCCAGCGACACCGCGATGTCGCGCCAGCGCCGCGCGCGCGAGGGCTCCGGCGGGGATTCGGCGGGCAGGTAGTTCAGCGCCAGCAGCATCAGCGCGATGGTGGCCATCTCCACCAGCAGTTGGGTGAGCGCCAGGTCGGGCGCAGACAGCAGCACGAAGGCCAGGCTCACCGACAGGCCCACCGCGCCCATCACCACCAGGGCCACCAGGCGCCGGCGGTGCAGGGCCACGGTGGCCAGCGTGGCGGCCACGCCGATGCCCCACACCAGCCAGCCCAGCGGCGGCATCGGCTGGGACTCGCCGGCCGACAGCGCAAGGTGTGCGAACGGCGCCGCGCCCATCACCAGCGCGGCCAGCACCATCAGCAGGAAGTAGCGCTGCAGGCTGCCGTTGCCCAGCGTGGCGGTGAGGCGGTCGGCCAGGCGCGTGGCCTGGTCGAGCTTCCATTCGTAGAAGCGGCGGCCGCGCGAGTCGTAGCTGATGCCGTACAGGTCAATCAGGCGGCGCAGGCCGAAGTACAGCGCGACGCCGCCGGCCAGTCCGGCCAGGCTCATCATCAGGGGCACGTTCCAGCCGTGCCATATCGACAGGCTGTAGTAAGGCACGTTGCCTTCGCCCAGCACGCCGGTGGCCGCGGCGTGCAGCACGGGCGCGATGGTGACCGCCGGTGCGATGCCCACGGCCAGGCAGACGATCACCAGCACTTCCACCGGGATGCGCATGAAGCGCGGCGGCTCATGCGGCGTGCGCTCCACGCGCACCGGGCCTTCGCCGAAGAAGGTGTCATGCACGAAGCGCAGGCTGTAGGCGACGCCGAACGCGCCTGCCAGCACCGCGGCGCCGGCGATGCCCCAGCGCATGACGGTGTGCCCTTCCACCTCGAGCGCCTCGGTGAAGAACATTTCCTTCGACAGGAAGCCGTTGAGCAGCGGCACGCCCGCCATCGCCAGCGAAGCGATGATCGCCAGGGCGCCGGTGTAGGGCATCAGCTTGAACAGTCCGCCCAGCCGGCGCATGTCGCGCGTGCCCGTTTCGTGGTCGATGATGCCCGCGGCCATGAACAGCGAGGCCTTGAAGGTGGCGTGGTTGATGATGTGGAACAGGCCCGCCACCACCGCCATCGGCGTGGACAGCCCGAACAGCAGCGTGATCAGGCCCAGGTGCGAAATCGTGGAGTAGGCCAGCAGCCCCTTCACGTCGTGCTGGAAGATGGCGTGCCACGAGCCCACCAGCAGCGTGATCGCGCCGATGCCGCTCACGAGGTAGAAGAACAGGTCGCTGCCCGCCAGCGCCGGGTGCAGGCGCGCCAGCAGGAACACGCCGGCCTTCACCATCGTCGCCGAGTGCAGGTAGGCCGAGACCGGCGTGGGCGCCGCCATCGCATGCGGCAGCCAGAACTGGAACGGGAACTGCGCGCTCTTGGTGAACACCGCCAGCAGCACCAGCACCAGCGCCACCGGATACAGCGGGTGCGCGAGGATCTGCGGGCCGGCGGCCAGCACCACGTCGAGCTCGTAGCTGCCCGTGATGCGGCCCAGCAGGATCACGCCGCCCAGCAGCGCCAGGCCGCCCGCACCGGTGACCGCCAGCGCCATGCGGGCGCCGTCGCGGGCGTCGCCGCGGTGTTTCCAGAAACCGATCAGCAGGAACGAACTGACGCTGGTGAGCTCCCAGAACACCGCCAGCAGTATCAGGTTGCCCGCCACCACCATGCCCAGCATCGAGCCCATGAACAGCAGCAGGAAGCTGAAGAAGCGCGGCATGCTGTCTTCTTCGCTCAGGTAATAGCGTGCGTACACCACGATCAGCAGGCCGATGGCGAGCACCAGGCCGGCGAACATCCAGGCCAGGCCATCGAGCCGCAGCGACAGCGCCAGTCCCAGCGAGGGCACCCACGGCGTGGTGCTGCGTACGCCGGTGCCGTCCAGCACGGCGGGGGTCATCATCGCCAGCAGCACCAGCCCGGCCACCGGCGCCGCTGCGGCCAGCCACGCGGCGGCGCGCCGCTGGTCCCGGCCAAGCAGGCCCACCAGCACCGCCAACACAAAGGGAGTAGCTAGCAGCGCCTCGAGCATCGCGATCCTTGCTGGGCCGCCCGGCGCGGGGTGGCGGTCTGGCCGTACGGCTGCGCCGAGGGCAGCGTGGGCGTTGTCCGAAGTCTAGCGCATCGCATCGCGGCGACCGATGACCGGGCCATTGGTTATGCTCGGGACATGGAGCCAATGATGGAAAACGGAAGGAGTGCGTGGCTGGTCTTCGGGCTCACCGGCCAGGTGGGGCAGGCGCTGCATGCAGCGATCCATGCCGGTGATCCGGCCCTGCTGGCCGTTTCACGCGAACCGCCGCCCGGCGACGGGCGTGTCGCCTGGCATCGCGGGTCGCTGGAAGCCTTCGTGGCTCCGGCGCAACCGATCGACGCCATCGCGAGCCTGGGGCCGCTGGACGCCTTCGCGAGCTGGTTCGAGGCCTCGTCGCTGGCGCCGGCGCGCGTGGTGGCGCTGGGTTCCACCAGCGTGCACGGCAAGAAGGACTCGCCCGATCCGGCCGAGCGCGCGCTGGCCGGGACGCTTCGCGACGCCGAGCGCAGGCTTGCCGCGGCCGCCGAGGTCCGTGGCAGTGCGCTGACGCTGCTGCGGCCCACCCTGATCTATGGCCATGGCCGCGACCGCAACCTCAGCCGCCTCGTCTGCCTGGCCCGGCGCTGGCGGGTGCTGCCGCTGCCGCTGCGCGCCGGCGGCCTGCGCCAGCCGGTGCACGTGGAGGACGTCGCCACTGCGGTGCTGGGCGCGCTGCGGTCACGGTCGGCCTGCCCGGGCTTCTTCGACCTGCCGGGCGGGGAAACGCTGGCCTTCGACGAGATGGTGAGGCGCAGCCTGGCGGCCGGCGCGCCGTCGGCGACCCTGGTGCGGCTGCCGGGTCCCGTGTTCCGTACGGGGGTGGGGATATTGCGCGGGTTGGGCCGGCTGGACGCCGCCGGTGAGGGTGTCCTGGCCCGCCTGGACCGGGACCTGGCGTATGACGCGGCACCCGCCCGGATCGCTCTGGGCCACTACCCGCGCGGTTTCCAGCCCAACGCGGAGACATTTCCGGCCTGATGCTGCGGCGCACCAATAGTGCGACCGGCGTCACCATACGCGGGAGCATTGCCTTTTCCTAACGAACATTTAATATCCCTAGAGGAAATGCTCTAGAGTCTGGGGGGAGCCAGACATCCATGAAGAACGATTCCAACGAGACGCGCCCCAAGCCGTCCATGTCGCCCGCCGCCGCCGGCGGTGCTCCAATTTCAGCCCGCACGCACTGACCCGAGGATTCACCCATGAAGAAACTCCATGCACACCACGGGCTGGTCGCTCGTGCCCCGCTGGCCGCCGCCGTTGCCCTGGGCCTGCTGATGGCCCCGGCCGCGCAGGCCTTTGAATTCGAGCGCGGCGAACTTTCCGGCAGCCTCGACACCACGGTGTCGTACGGCTACTCCTGGCGCGTCCAGGAACGCGACGACGACCTGGTCGCCAAGTCCTTCTTCAACCCGCTGCTTTGCACCCAGAACGTCCCGCTGGGCCTGATTGCCATCGGCCCGGGCCGCTGCACCTCCACCGGCGGCGTGCCGGGTTCCGCGTTCCAGCTGGCGGCCCCGGGCCGCTTCTCGGCCAACCGCGACGACGGCAACCTCAAGTACGACGACGGCGACGCCATCTCCAACGCCGTCAAGATCACCTCCGAAATCAGCCTGAACTGGCGCACCTGGGGCGCCTTCGCCCGCGCGACCTACTTCTATGACTTCGAAAACGCCGACCGCGACGACCTGACGGACATCGCCAAGGACCGCATCGGCCAGCGCTTCCGCATGCTCGACGCGTTCGTGTTCAAGGACTTCGAGCTTGGCGACGACGGCGCCCTCGGCGGCACCGTCCGCGTCGGCCGCCAGGTGGTCAGCTGGGGCGAAGGCACCTTCATCCAGAACGGCATCAACGTCATCAACCCGGTCGACCTGTCCGCGCTGCGCGTGGCCGGCGCCGAGCTGAAGGAAGCCTTCCTGCCGATCGACATGGCCTGGGGCTCGATCAACCTGTCCGAGAACGTCGCCCTCGAGGCGCTGTACATGTTCGAGTTCGAGGAAATCGAAGTCGACGCCGCCGGCACCTTCTTCAGCGCCAACGATTTCGGCACTCCGGGCGGCACCTACGTGATGCTGGGCTTCGGCACCACGCCGCAGCCGGTCAACAACCCCGAGCGCTTCATCAGCACCTGCTACGCCGGTCCGTCCGGCTACGCCACCAGCGACCGCTTCGCCGAGCTTTCGGCGCTGTACGGCGGCGGCCCGGTGGGCGCGGCCACGGCGGCCCAGGTGATCGCCATCGGCTGCGGCAACGCCGTGGGCCGCATCGAGGACCGTGCCGCCAAGGACTCCGGCCAGTTCGGCCTTGCCCTGCGCTGGTACGCCGAAGCGCTGAACGAAACCGAGTTCGGCTTCTACTTCCTGAACTACCACAGCCGCGTGCCGCTGCTGTCGGGCCGCGCCGTCAGCAGCCCGACCGTGGGCGCCTCCAGCGGCCGCTTCTTCGTCGAGTATCCGGAAGACATCCAGATGTTCGGCCTGAGCTGGAACACCACGCTGCCCGGCGGCATCGCCTGGCAGGGTGAAATCAGCCACCGTCCGAACGCCCCGCTGCAGGTGGACGACGTCGAGCTGCTGTTCGCCGCCCTGAGCCCGCTCAACCCGTTCATCCCGGCCCCGGCGCTGGACTTCAACAGCCAGCTGGGCCAGTTCGCCCTGGGCCAGGAAGTGCGCGGCTGGCGCGAGCATGAAATGAGCCAGCTGCAGATGACCTTCACCAAGGCCTTCGCCGAAGTGCTGGGCGCCAACCAGCTCGCCCTGGTCGCCGAAGTCGGCGCCACCGAGGTCTGGGACCTGCCGGATGCCTCCGAGCTTCGTTACGAAGGTGAAGGCACCGACACCGGCGGCGGCTGCGACATCGGCTCCGTCACTGCGGCGGGCGGCTTCGCCGGCCCCGGCGCGCTGCTGTTCGGCTGCGGTCGCAACCCGCTGACGCAGAACGGCGGCTTCCCGACGGCGTTCTCGTGGGGCTACCGCCTCGCGGCCCGCGCCGACTACTCCAGCGCCTTCGGCACCCCGCTGACGCTGTCGCCGCGCGTTGCCTTCAACCACGACGTCAACGGCATCACCCCGGGACCGGGCGGCAACTTCCTCGAGGATCGCAAGTCGCTCACCCTCGGCGTCGAAGCCAACTACCTCAACCAGGTGATCTTCGACCTGAGCTACACCCAGTTCATGGGTGCCGAGCAGTACAACCAGATCCACGACCGCGACTTCGCGTCGTTCACCGTGAAGTATTCGTTCTGACGCCACAGGGAGGCAGAGGATGAAAATCAACAAGAAGCACGCGCTGGCCACGATGGTCGCCGCCGCAGTACTCGCCACCGGTATGGCACAGGCCGCCGTCAGCGCGCAGGAGGCCGCCAAGCTGGGTCAGAGCCTGACCCCGATCGGCGCCGAAAAGGCCGGCAACGCCGCCGGCACCATCCCGGCCTGGACGGGCGGCATCGTCCGCCCGCCGGCGGGCTTCCGGGTGGGTACCTTCCACCCGGATCCGTTTGCGTCCGACAAGCCGCTCTACCAGGTGACCCGGGCCAACGCGGCGCAGTACGCCGCGGTGCTGACGCCGGGCCAGAAGGCGATGTTCGCCAAGTACCCGACCTTCCGCATGGACGTGTACCCGACCCGCCGCAGCGCCTCGTTCCCGCAGCGCACGTATGACTTCACCAAGCGCAACGCCACCAACTGCAAGCTGGTGGCCGACGGTGAAGGCATCCAGAACTGCGCCGAGGGCATTCCGTTCCCGATCCCGCAGAACGCCTATGAGCTGATCTGGAACCACAAGCTCAAGTACAAGGGCCTGTCGGTGGTCAGCTACTCGAACCAGGCGGCCCCGACGGCCGGTGGTGCGTTCACGCTGATCAAGCTGCGCGAGGAAATCCTGGGCCTGTACTACAAGCCGGGCAACACCACCGAGAACATCAACAACATCCTGCTGTACTTCAAGCAGGAAGTCCTCGGACCGGCGCGTCTGGCCGGCCAGGTGCTGCTGGTGCATGAAACGCTGAACGCCAAGGCCGCTCCCCGCCAGGCGTGGGTGTACAACCCGGGCCAGCGCCGCGTGCGCCGCGCCCCGAACGTCGCCTACGACAACCCGGGTACCGCGTCCGACGGCCTGCGCACCAACGACATGACCGACATGTTCAACGGCGCGATGGACCGCTTCACCTGGACCCTGGTCGGCAAGAAGGAAATGCTGGTGCCGTACAACGCGTACAAGGCGCACAGCGACAAGACCAAGATCAGGGACCTGATCCGCCCGGGCCACCTCAACCCCGACTTCATGCGCTATGAGCTGCACCGCGTGTGGGTGGTCGAGGCCAAGCTCAAGGCGGGCCAGCGCCACATCAACAGCCGCCGCACCTTCTACCTGGACGAGGACAGCTACCAGATCCTGCTGGCTGACCATTACGACGGCCAGGGCAACCTGTGGCGTTACTCGGACGCGCCGTCGATCAACTACTACGAGGTGCCGACCTTCTGGTCCACCCTCGAGACCCACCACGACCTGAAGTCCGGCCGCTACATCAGTGGCCTGCTGGACAACGAGGACAAGCCGCGCGACTTCGGCTACCAGAGCACTCCGGCGAACTACTCGCCGCAGAACCTGCGTACCGCAGGCGTGCGCTGATACACAGCTGTTGGACCACCAGCCGCGCCCGAAAGGGCGCGGCTGCGTTCCGGGCCCCGCATGACGCGGGTGCCGCGCAGGAGGAAACGATGCCCAGCAACACCCTTCCCAGCACGCGCCTCTTCGGTGCCCTGCTGCTTGCCCTGGCGCTGCCGATCTCGGCACAGGCGCCCGAGGCCGTGGAGCCCGCGGCCGATGCCGCTGCCACGACCACCCCGATTCCGGAGCCGGAGCCCGCCAAGACGGCGGCCACCGACCCCGCGCTGCTCGACGCCGAGGTCCTGCCTCGCGCCAGCCGCTCGCTTCTCCTTGATGCCGTGCGCACCAACGCCGGCTACTTCGTCGTTGGCGAGCGGGGCCACGTGCTCGCTTCCGACGACGGCGTGACGTGGCGCCAGGCGGCCGTGCCGACCCGCGCGACGCTGACCGCCATCACCACCTTCGACGGCATGCTGTGGGCCGCCGGCCACGACGGCGTCATCGTCCATTCCACCGACGGCGGCCAGACCTGGATCCGCCGCCGCGCCGCGCCCTGGAGCTACGACCTCGTCGACCCCAGCGAAGGCGTGCCGGTGATGGACCTGTTGTTCACCGACGCCATGAACGGTCTCGCCATCGGCGCCTACAGCCTGATGCTGGTCACCACCGACGGCGGCGTCACCTGGACCTCGCGCGCCGTGTCGTCGGCCGAGCCGCCGGCGCCCGCCGCGGCCGCCGAGCCGGAAGCCGCGCCCGTCGAAGGCGCCGAAGCCGAGGCCGAAGGCGACGACTGGACCTTCAGCGACGAAGACCTGGCGCTGGACGCCGAGTCCGACCCGCACCTCAACGCCATCGCCCGCGCCGGTTCCGGTGCACTGGTGATCGCCGGCGAGCGCGGCACGTTCCTGCGTTCGCGCGACGGCGGTCAAACCTGGGACAGCAAGCGCCTGCCCTACGAGGGCTCGATGTTCGGCGTGCTGTCCTGGCAGGACGACCACATCCTGGTCTACGGCCTGCGCGGCAACGTCTACGAGTCGCGCAACCTCGGCGACAGCTGGACCCGCGTCGAGACCGGCATCACCACCAGCCTGATGGGTGGTTATGCGCTTGAAAATGGCGGTGCGGTGCTGGTGGGTGCCAACGGCGCCATCCTGTCCCGCCCCGACGCCGATTCGCCCTTCACCGCGACCGCTTTCGAGACCGCTTCGGGCGAAACGCCGCTGCTCTCGGGCGTCCTGCCCGTGGACGGCGCCGGCTTCCTCGTGATCGGCGACAAGGGCGCCGACCTCTACCGCCCGCAGTGACGGAGAAACAATGAGCCTCCCCAACGCCCAGCCCGGCCCGTTCGCCCGCTTCGCCGAGACCATCGTCTTCGGCAACCGGCCGCTCGTCCTCATCGTCTTCGCCGCCATCACGCTGGCGATGCTGTTCTTCGCCAGCCAGCTCAAGGTGGACGCCGGCTTCAAGAAGCAGGTGCCGCTGCAGCACGAGTACATGCAGACCTTCCAGGACTACGAACTGGAGTTCGGCGGCGCCAACCGCGTGCTGGTGGCGGTGATCGCCAAAGACGGCGACATGTTCGACCAGGAGTTCATGAAGACCCTGGAGAACGTCACCAACGACGTGATCAACCTCGACTCCACCGACGACGCCCGTTCGCGCTCGCTGTTCACGCCCAACGTGCGCTTCATCGAAGTGGTGGAGGACGGCCTGTCGGGCGGCAACGTCATCCCGCAGACCTTCACCCCGAACGTCGAAGGCTTCACCTCCACGCCGGACGACTTCCAGGCCATCCGCGGCAACATCGTCAAGGCCAACATCGTCGGCCGGCTGGTGGCCAAGGACTGGTCGGGCGCGATGATCTGGGCCGACCTGATCCCCGAGAGCCAGGTGAACAAGGTCGACTACCAGCAGGTGGCCAACCAGTTCGAGGCCATCCGCACCAAGTACGAGGACGAGAACCACACCGTCCACATCATCGGCTTCGCCAAGGTGGTCGGCGACATCAGCGACGGCGCGCGGTCGGTGATCAAGTTCTTCGCGCTCACCATCGCCTTCACCTGGCTGCTGCTGTTCCTTTATTCCACCTCCGTGAAGCTGGCCAGCCTGACGGTGGCCGCGGCCCTGGTGTCGGTGGTGTGGATGCTGGGCGCGCTGAAGCTGATGGGCTTCGGCATCGACCCGATGAACATGCTCACGCCCTTCCTGATATTCGCCATCGCCGTCAGCCACGGCGAACAGATGATCAACCGATTCCGCGGCGAGATCTTCTTCGGCGGCCTGGAAGAGGGCACCGTGGAGGAGCTGCGCGCCCGCGCCAAGGACGCCGTGGAGCCGCTGGAAGCCGCCCGCCTGTCGTTCCGCATGCTGCTGGTGCCGGGTACCGTGGCCCTGGTCGCCGGCTGCATCGGCTTCGGCGCCATCATGGTCATCCCCATCGACATGGTCCGCGAGCTGGCCATCACGGCCACCGTGGGCGTGGCGCTGACCATCCTCACCGACCTGGTGCTGCTGCCGGTGCTGCTGAGCTACACGCGCCTGCGCAACATCGAGCGCAAGCGCGAGTTCCGCCTGCGCCAGCTCACCCGCTTCGACAAGGTGTGGGCGGCGCTGTCGCGCCTGTCCAAGCCGGTCCCGGCGGCCATCGTCATCCTGGTCGGCGTGGTGGTGTGGTTCTTCGCCTGGCAGGAAGGCAACAAGGTGATGATCGGCGACGCCCAGAAGGGCGTGGCCGAACTGCGCCCGGAAGCCCGCTACAACCAGGACGCGGTGCTGATCGCCGAGAAGTTCTCGCTCAGCGTGGACATGCTCAGCGTCATCGCCGAGGCCGCCCCATCCGCCTGCACCACCAGTTTCGCGGCGATGGAGCTGGTGGACCGGTTCGCCTGGCACATGGAGAACGTGGAGGGCGTGGAGCAGGTGATCACGCTGCCCGCGGCCGCCAAGATCGTCAACGCCGGCTGGAATGACGGCTCGGTGCGCTGGCGCGTGCTGCCGCGCGACCCGGACACGCTGCGCCAGGCCACGCAGAGCTTCGAGACCGACTCGGGCCTGCTCAACGCCGACTGCAGCGCGATTCCGATCACCATCTTCACCTCCGACCACCAGGCCACCACCATCGACCGCGTGGTCGCGGCGGTGAAGGACTTCCGCGAGAAGAACAACGCCTACGTGCCCGGCAACCTGCAGGTGAAGCTGGCCGCCGAAGCCGCCGAGAACCCGGACTTCACCAGCGACCAGGTCAACCTGCGCCTGGGCACCGGCAACATCGGCGTGGCCGCGGCCACCAACGACACCGTGCGCGACTCCGAGCACATGATCCTGTACCTGCTGTACGCGGCGGTGTTCGTGATGTGCTGGCTGAGCTTCCGCAACCCGCTGGCCGCGCTGTGCGTGCTGCTGCCGCTGGTGCTGGTGACCGAGCTGGGCCACTCGCTGATGGTCGAGCTCGACATCGGCATGAAGGTCAACACGCTGTGCGTGGTGGCGCTGGGCGTGGGCATCGGCGTGGACTACGGCATCTACATCTTCGCGCGCATGCGTGAGTCGATGCTGCAGGGCCGCACCGTGGCCGAGAGCTACTTCGTGGCGCTCAAGACCACCGGCATCGCGATCTTCTACACCGCGCTCACGCTGGCGGTCGGCGTGGCGATGTGGATCTTCTCGGACCTCAAGTTCCAGGCCGACATGGGCATCATGCTGACCTTCATGTTCATCGTGAACATGGTCGCGGCGATCATCTTCCTGCCGGCCCTGTGCCGCTGGCTGCTGCGCCCGCGCGAGAAGGACACCTGGGTGCCCACGCTCTGACCGGAGCACCCGGTTCCAACATGAAAGAAGCGGGCTACGGCCCGCTTTTTTTTGGTTCGTCGCCCGAGTCGCCGGACGCGCAAGGCGCCGTCGCCACCGCGGAAGCGAGGGTCACTCCCTGCTCATGGCAGGGCCTTTTAAATCGCAGGAAGTGACCCTCGCCTTCGCGGTGCGTCCGGCAAAGCAGGCCTTCAGCGCAACGGCTCAGAGCTCTTCGGCGACCGGCGCGGGGCGATGCTTGGCCTGGGTGCGCAGCGCGATCACCAGGATGCCGCCCAGCACCATCGCGCCGCCCAGCCACAGCTTCGGGCCGGGCCTGTCGCCGAAGAAGGCGATGCCCAGGCCCATTGCCAGCAGCGGCGTCAGCAGCAGCCAGGGCATGACGCTTGCCACCGGGTGGCGCTGGATCAGCGAGTAGTAGATGCCGTGGCCCACCACGGACGCCACCACCGCCGCATAGACGACACCGAACCACGGCACCCAGCCCAGCGTGGCCAGGGAGGCGAAGCCGCCGGGCTCCAGCCACAGGCTCAGGCCCAGCAGCGGACCCACGCCGATCAGCGCGGTCCAGGCCTGCATGCCGTACCGGGTGACGCCGGCGAGGTCGCGCATCAGCACCGTGCCCAGGGCCAGGAAGAAGGCCGACACCAGCATCATGAACAGCGACGCCGGGTTGGCCAGCACCAGCGGGTCGAAGCCCAGCACCAGCACGCCACCGAAACTCAGCGCCACCGCCGCGCCCGTGCGCCAGCCGAAGCGCTCTCCCAGCAGGCTCCAGGCCAGCAGCACCGACATCGGCACGTAGCTCTGCATCACGATGGCGGGCGACGACAGGTTGCCCGCCAGCTTCAGCGCCCAGAAGCTCAGGCCGAAGTGCAGCACGCCCACGCACAGCGAGATCAGCAGCAGGCGCGGCCACTGGCCCTTGGCCGGCCGCCGCAGGAACGCCGCCAGCAGCAAGCCCAGCAGCGCCAGCCGCAGGCCGGTGAACAGCAGGGGCGGCATGTCGCGCAGGGCCAGCGCCGACGTCAGGAAATTGCCGGCCCAGACCAGGCACACCAGCAGGGCCAGCAGGAGATCGCGCAGGGGCATGGCGGGCGCCGTGGGAGGGTGCGGCGATTATCCGCCACATCGCCCCGGCGCCGGTCAACGGGTTGCCGCTGGCACCCTTGTCGTGCAGAGTCTGCGGGCGCCAGACGCAATCAAATCAATAGGGGAAGACAAATGGAACAGATGGCTGCCTTCGGGGGCATTATGTTGGGCGTGTTTGCATTGATGATGGTCGGTGGCCTGTTGGTCGGCGGCCTCGTGCTGAAGTTCACCGTCAGGCTGCTGCAGGGCTTCTCGCCGGGCTTCGGCAAGTCGGTGCTGGTGGTTTTCCTGGCCGGCGTGGTGGGCTTCATCATCAACATCGTGCTGTCCATGGTGATGGGCGTGGGCAGCAATGCCGCGCTGATGGGCGGTGACGAAGCGGCCATGGCCGGCGCCATGATGGCCTCGATGGGCCTGATGGCGATCAGCCTGGTGGGTAGCCTGTTCATCACCGCGTTCTTCGTGAACCTGATGATCAAGCAGCCCGACGGCCAGGCGATCGGCTACGGCCGTTCCTGCCTGGTGTCGCTGCTGTACCTGGTGGTGATGGTGGTGCTGGGAATCATCGCCGCCGTGGTGCTGGGCATCGTGATCGGCGTGGGCGCTGCCGGCCTGGCCGGCGCAGCGGGCTGAGTCACGAAAAAGGCCGCGGGCGCCCAGGCGCCCGCGGCCTTTTCTTTTTTTCAGTACGACCAGCCGAGCTTCTTGTAGAGCTTGCCCAGGGTCCACATCGGGCCCACCAGCAGGTAGCTCATGTCGGTGAGGAAGCTGGGCTTGCGGCCTTCGATCTTGTGGCCGATGAACTGGCCGATCCAGGCCACCACGAACACCGCGATGGCCAGCCACAGCAGGCCCTGCATGCCCAGCGCAAGCGACAGCGCGTGGTTGGCGAAGCCGAAGCCGACGAAGAACAGCAGGATGCCGGCGGCCAGCGGCCGCGACAGGCGCACGTACCAGACCATGGCCAGGAACATCGCCAGGCCCATCCAGAAACCGGTCTGCAGCAGCGACGTCGGCACCGGCACGGTCCACAGCGCCGCGGTCACCGACCAGACGATGGCCGGCACGCACACCAGGTGGATGCGCTGGTTGGTGGGATTGACGTGGTCGCCGGAATAGCTGAAGAGCCAGCGGTCGACCGGGCGGCGCGGGTCGGGGGTGCTCAGTGCGTCGGGTGAAGTCGCCATGGCCGTTCTCCGGAAGGGCGGGGATGACGCCCCATCATAGTCCCGGACCCGCGGCCCGGCATCAGTCCAGGCGCAGGTCGGCCAGCCGGTCCAGCGCCTCGGCGTACTGCCGGCGGGGGCCCTCGAGCCCGCCGGCCGGCCCGTGCGGGCCGGGAGCGGTTTTGTTCCAGTCCAGCGTCTCGAGGTAGTCGCGCACGAACTGCTTGTCGTAGCTGGGCGGGCTGATGCCCACGCGGTACTGGTCGGCGGGCCAGAAGCGAGACGAGTCGGGCGTCAGCATCTCGTCCATCACGTGCAGCACGCCGTGCTCGTCCAGGCCGAACTCGAGCTTGGTGTCGGCGATGATGATGCCGCGCTCGGCCGCGTAGGCCGCCGCGAACCGGTAGATGGCCAGCGTGGCGTCGCGCACCTGCATGGCCAGGTCGGCGCCGACCAGGTCGACCACGGCGGCGAAGCTGACGTTTTCGTCGTGGTCGCCGACGGCGGCCTTGGTGGACGGCGTGAAGATCGGCTCGGGCAGCTGCTGCGCCTGCTGCAGGCCGGCGGGCAGGGCGATGCCGCAGACGCCGCCGGTGCGCTGGTAGTCCTTCCAGCCGCTGCCGATCAGGTAGCCGCGCGCGATGGCCTCCACCGGCACGGGCTTGAGCTTCTTGGTCACCACCGAGCGGCGCGCGTACAGCGCCAGGTCCACGCCGGCCGGCAGCACGCTGGCCACGTCCTCGTGGGTGAGGTGGTTGGGGATGAGGTGGGCGGTCTTGTCGAACCAGAAGTTGCTGATCTGGCAGAGCATCTCGCCCTTGCCCGGGATCGGGTCGGGCAGCACCACGTCGAAGGCCGACAGCCGGTCGGTGGCCACCATCAGCAGGCGGTTGCCGGGCAGTTCGTAGACGTCGCGGACCTTGCCGCGGTGGATCAGCGGCAGGCCGGGCAGGTCGGAGGAGTGCAGGGTCGTGGGCACGTCGGGGCTCGCGGGCGCGGGGGCCGCCATTGTAAGTCGGCCGCCCGCGGCGCGGGGCGGGCCGTGACGCCGTACGCACCGGGCAGGCTGGTAAACTTGGGCCATGCACACGCCCGCCCTGACTTTCCCGGCCAGCCTGGTCCTGATCGCCGGCCTGGCCGCCGCCCCCGCGCTGGCCGCCCCGGCCAAACCCGCCAAGCTGGGCCTGTGCTCTGCCTGCCACGGCGTGGACGGCATCAGCCGCACGCCCGGCACGCCGCACCTGGCCGGCCAGGACCGCGTGTACCTCGAGCGCGCGCTGTCGGACTACCGCAGCGGCAAGCGCCAGCACGTGCCCATGACCAGCCTGGCCAACGCCCTGCAGCCGCGCGACATCCAGGCCCTGGCGGCGTGGTACGCGGCCCAGCCGGGCTTCGTGAAGGGGAGCGGGCGATGAGGTGGTACGGGAAACTGCTCGGCTTCGTCGCCGGCTACCTGCTGATGCGCCACCCGGCGGGCGCCCTGATCGGCCTGCTGATCGGCCATGCCTTCGACGCCGACTGGCTGCGGCCCAAGCGCTACGACCCCTATGCGGTGCTGGGCCTGCGCGACGACGCCAGCGACGGCGAAGTGGAGCGCGCCTACCGCCGCCTGATCGCCCAGTACCACCCCGACCGCCTCACCGGCGCCGCCGACGACCTGCGCCTGCAGGCCGAGGACAAGGCCCGCGAAATCAACGCCGCCTACGAGCGCATCCAGAAGCTGCGCAAATCCTCCTGAGGTTTCCCATGTCCACCTGCCTGATCGCCCCCTCCATCCTGTCCGCCAACTTCGCCAAGCTGGGCGAGGAAGTGGACAACGTGCTCAAGGCCGGCGCCGACTGGGTGCACTTCGACGTGATGGACAACCACTACGTGCCCAACCTCACCATCGGCCCGCTGGTGTGCGAGGCGCTGCGCAAGCACGGCGTCACCGCGCCCATCGACGTGCACCTGATGGTGAAGCCGGTGGACCGCATCGTGCCCGACTTCGCCAAGGCCGGCGCCAGCCTGATCAGCTTCCATCCCGAGGCCAGCGAGCACGTGCATCGCACGGTGCAGCTGATCAAGGCCAGCGGCTGCAGGGCCGGCCTGGTGCTGAACCCGGCGACCCCGCTCGAAGTGCTCGATTACGTGCTGCCCGAGCTGGACCTGGTGCTGCTGATGTCGGTGAACCCGGGCTTCGGCGGCCAGGCCTTCATTCCTTCCACGCTGGAGAAGTGCAAGCGCGTGCGCGATCGCATCGACAGGCTCGGCAAGGACATCCGCCTGGAAATCGACGGCGGCGTGAAGGCCGACAACATCCGCGCCATCGCCGCGGCGGGCGCCGACACCTTCGTCGCCGGCTCGGCCATCTTCAATGCGCCCGACTATGCGGCGGTGATCGCCCAGATGCGCGCCGAAGTCGCCGCCGCGCGGGCCTGAGACCGACCCACCGTTTCCGGAGCCTGCCGATGAGCTTCAAGACCGCCGACCTGTGCGACGCACATGAAGACAGCGTGCGCGTGCTTGACCTGCCGCTGCTCGACTTCGGCGGCCGCGTCGCCTTCCACGGCCCTGTCAGCACGATCCGCGCGCTGGAAGACAATTCGCGCGTGCGCGAAGCCGTGGCCGAACCCGGCGAAGGCCGCGTGCTGGTGATCGACGGCGGCGGCTCGACGCGCCGCTCGATGCTGGGCGACAACCTGGCGGCGATGGCCACGAAAAACGGCTGGGCCGGCGTGGTCGTGCACGGCGTCATCCGCGACACCGAAGCCATCGGCCAGCTGGCGCTGGGCGTCAAGGCGCTGGGCACCTGCCCGCGCAAGACCGAAAAACTGGGCCAGGGCCTGCGCGACGTGCCGCTGCAGTTCGGCGGCGTGGCCATCGCGCCAGGCGAATGGCTTTACGCCGACGAGGATGGCGTGGTGGTGTTCGCCCATCCCGTCGCCTAAAGGCCCTCCCACAAGGGAAGTGGGGGCCAGGGTCACGACGTAGCGCAGCGGACCGCGCGGCGCGACGGCGTCGAACGGCCAGCACGTCACCAGCACCAGCTGGCCACCGTCGCCGCCGGTGGCGATGCGGTGCAGGCGCGAATCCACCACCTGCATCGCGGCCACGGTGAATTCGCGCGGGCCCTGCGGCGTTTCCAGCGTGAGGGCGTCGCCCTGGCGCAGGTCGCGCAGCCAGGCGAAGTGCGTGTCGCGATGGCCACTGATGATCGTGGTGCCCGAGGCGCTGCCCGGCGCCGCGCTGGCTTCCGCCCAGCCCGGCCCGAAGGCCAGCGGCCGGCCGCTGTCGCCGGCCAGCACCACCTGCGACACGCCCAGGCGCGGCTGCACCAGCTTCGCCACCGCGTGCGTGTCGGCCCAGGGCCAGGGCCG
Organism: Arenimonas sp.; assembly: GCA_026398695.1. Taxonomy (GTDB): domain Bacteria; phylum Pseudomonadota; class Gammaproteobacteria; order Xanthomonadales; family Xanthomonadaceae; genus Arenimonas. Next base: position 480 of record JAPLSJ010000036.1, on the reverse strand, counting down.
GTGCGCGCGGCCGTCGGCCTGCGCCGACTGCCACGACGACTGCAGCAGCTGCTGCGCCAGCGCCGCCTTGGCGGGAAGCCAGGCGGCGTTGGCGGCCATCACCATCGCCGCCGCCAACAGGGCGCGGCCAAGCCAGCGGCGGGCGGGAAAGGGTGGGGCTTCCTTGCCCCGAGAGTGCGTCCCTGATGCCTGGCGCGTGGCGCTGTTTTTCACGGCGCCTCCTGCGCCGTCCGGGGGGAAAGCAGGGGCGACGGCCGGCGCTGCATCAGCGGGCTGGCGTCGGCCGGCACGAAGTGCCAGTGCATGTGCCGCAGCGCGCGTTCGACCGAGCGCGGGCCCGGGTCGAGCGCGGTGGGCTGGGGCGGGGTGTCGCGGCGTTCAACGATCAGGACCATGGCGGATTCCTCGGTGGGGTCAGGCCTGCGCGGGTTCGCGCAGGAGGATCAGCATCAGCAGGCACAGCAGGCAGGCGACGACGCG